>MVZN01000216.1 GCA_002069125.1 Spirochaetes bacterium ADurb.BinA120 | reverse complement strand
CCGGCTCCGAGCACCAGAGAGCCCCCCTTTTTGCGACCACCCAGTGGTCGCAAAGATGAGGGTAAAAGCCCTGCGTCTCCGCATCTCCGCGCCTCTGCGTGAAGACACCCCCATCCCCGGGCTCGCCCCGCGCGAGGCCCCCATCGCATCACTCGTGCGCACCCTCGCCCGCCCCATGCCCGTTTTTACACTCGCCATTGCTCCTTTTTGCGACCACCCAGTGGTCGCAAAGATGAGGGTAAAAGCCCTGCGCCACAGTGTCTTCGAGCCTCTGCGTGAAGACACCCCCATCCCCGGGCTCGCCCCGCGCGAGGCCCCCATCGCATGCCCCGCGCGCGCCCTCGCCCGCCTCGCGCCCGTTTTTACACTCGCCATTGCGACCACTCCGTGGTCGCAATAAGTCCTCGATCACCGCCACGCTCCCGTCTGTCGAGCCGCCGTCCACCACGATGACCTCGGTGTCGTCGCCGGCCTGGGCCAGCACCGACCGCAACGCGCGCTCGAGAAACGCGCCGGCATTCAGCACCGGCATCACGATGGAAAAGAGAGGAGACATGACAAAAGGAAGAAGGAGGAAGGAAGAAGGAAGAAGGAGGAGGAAGAAGAAAGGAAGGGGAAAATGAATAATGAATAGTGAATAGTTGCGGCGGGGGGAAGCGAAACTGGTGAAAAGCGGAAAGTAAATATGGCGGCGCGAGCCGACTGGTGAACGTACAAATGTCTAATCGGAACGCATTAAGCGGCAGAGATGTTCCCCAACTATTCGTTATTCGCTATTCGTTCTCTCATGGTTTCATAGCCCCACGTACGTACAAACAAAAAATGCCGCCCCTTTCCGGTGACGGCGCATGGTCTTTCAGAATCGCTTTCAGCGTCTTGATCCGGAAAGCAGACCGCGTTATTTTCCCGCCAAGACGCAACGACGCCAAGCTGTTCGGAACCTCTTTGCTTTTTCGGTCTAAAAAGTCCGTTTCGGGATGTTATGCCGGCGAACATAATGC
>MVZN01000215.1 GCA_002069125.1 Spirochaetes bacterium ADurb.BinA120 | reverse complement strand
CTCATCGCATCGCATGGATTTTGAGGCTTATTTTATAGCTTGATATGCACACTGTCAACAATAAATATACATTTAAGATTATTCAACTCCGCCCAAAGGCATATACCACTTGACAATATTGCGCATAGTATTAATATCTAACAAAATAGCATTACTGGAGGTGGTGCTTATGGCTTCCGAGCGCAAGAAAGAGAAAAAGAGCCTGGAGAAGGAGATAGGCCTGCGCGTGAAGCTCGCCAGGATAAGGGCGGGGTTAAAGCAGAAGGAGCTCGCCGAGATGGTGGGCATGCACCCCATGAGCGTAAGCCAGATAGAGTCGGGCCGCAGGGGCACGACGATAGCGCAGCTCGCCTCGATAGCCAGGGCCTTAAACGTGCCGCTCGTCGAGCTTTTGGGGGGCGACGGCGAAAGGGACGAGCTCTCCGCCGAGCTGGAGAGGCTTTTGGTCATACTCGCGGAGCGCGACTCCGAGATAATAACGAACTTAAGAGACGTTACCTCGAACTGGAACAGGCTCTCCGAAAAGGACAGGAAGTTTATAATAGACACGCTGTCTTACGCCCTGCGCTGCGCCAACGAGCGCGCGGAGGACTAACCCGAATTCCTATGGAGGGAACGCTCGTGAACCCGGCAGTGGAGGCGCGCAAGTTGCTCGAACGGCTTGAGATAAGCGACATCTCGTCGCTGCCCGAGGAGGCCGCCAGGAGGCTCGGCGTCGAGATCGTCGAGGGCACGGCCGACACCGTGGACGCCATGATCGTCCACGTGCTCTCGCAAAGGCCGGTCATCGCCGTAAACAAAAACCGCCCCCTCTACAGGCGGCGGTTTTCCTTGGCCCACGAACTCGGGCACCTGGTCCTGAAACACGAAAGCTCCGTTTCTTTTTTGAGCAAGCCGCTCAGCGGCACGCTTTCCATAAGCGTGAGGCACGACGCGCACCTCGAGCGCGAGGCCAACGCCTTCGCCGCCGAGCTTCTGATGCCGAAGGTGATGCTCGCCCG
>MVZN01000214.1 GCA_002069125.1 Spirochaetes bacterium ADurb.BinA120 | reverse complement strand
CCCAGTTTGTGTCGAAGGCGTCCATTAAAACAGGCATGTTTTGCACTATGCCGCGCAGGCGCTCCTCGCTGGCCCTTAGCTCTTGCTCGGCTTTACGCCGCTCTTGGAGCTCCCGCTCGAGTTCGAGCGTCTTCTGGCGCACCTGACTCTTTAAACTCCAGGACCAGGTGAAGAAGAGGAGCAGGACGAAGAACGCGATTCCTCCGGCGTATGCGGCGTAGCGGGCAAAGTCATCGGACGAAAGATCGCCCCCTCTGCCGAACCATTTGTTGTAAATGCGAAGGTACTCGCCCGTTTCGTGTACGGTCTTCAGCCCCTCGTTAAGCGAGGCGAGGAGGCGTGTGTCTCCCTTTCGTACCGCGAAGCAAAGGTCGTTGGACATCATGGGGTCTCCCACTGTGGTGACGTTTTCCAGTTGAAGCCTTTGAGCGTTGTAAATACCCAGAAATTTGGACAGGAGCGCAGCGTCGCCCCGGCCCGAGGCGAGCAGTGTAAGCGCCTCGCGCTGGCTGGCGACCGGTACTATACGCACCACGAAGCCGAAATTCCGGACGAAGTCGTGCATTATGTCGCCGTGCTGAACGATGATCTCCCTGCCGCGCAGATCGGCAAGCGTTTGCACTGGAGAGCCCCTTCGGACGAACAGCGAGTGAGTTATGATGTTGTAAGGCGATGTGAACTCGACATTTTGGTTTCGCTTAGCGGAATAGGACATGCAGGTAAGGGCGTCGATCCTCCCGTTTTCGAGTTCGAGCCGTATTTTGTCCCACGCCCCAAGCCGCAGTTCGTATTCCAGCCCGGCGGCCTTTGCAACCGCGCGGAAAAGCTCCACGTTGAAGCCGTCGGGGCCGTGCTCGCCCTCGAATTCGTATGGGGGGTCGTTTCGTTCCCCTCTCACTACGATCGCCCTGCCGTGGGCGTCGGTTTGGCCGAACCAGAGAGTAAACACCATGGCAGCCGCAAAAAGGGCCAGCCCGGGCCGGCGAGGGGGTTGTGCTTTTTCGGTATTCATTGTTTTACCGG
>MVZN01000213.1 GCA_002069125.1 Spirochaetes bacterium ADurb.BinA120 | reverse complement strand
TATCCCTTAATAAAACATCAGGTATTATTTCATTTCCCCATAAATCAACTTGCATATTATCCTCCGTACGCCCTCGGCGTCCTGCCTCACACTTAATAAAATTTATTCTGCCAATCGCCACGTCATATAACAGGGCTTAACCGGCGTTACACTCAATTCCTCCCCGGCCTCGCCGATTTTATGGAATCCAGCACCCGCGTCCACTCGTCGTCGTCGAGTACTATCGTCTGCGCGTATCTGGTGCCGACGCCGAGTTTTTTTACGTGCCTCTGCGCGGTTCTGATGTTTACGCCATCGCGCGCGCAGAGGATTTTAATTGTGTGTGTTGGCATCAGTTCTCCAGATGTTGGTATTGTCCTGCCTGAAATAATTCATTTTCATTCCTCCGTAATTTTCGATTTTATTTTTTCTGCGACCTCGGCTAAATTCACGATCATTTTACGCGCCATACAGTCCACCTCGTTGATATGGTGTGCAGCACTCCCAGCATCTTGACCGCTGTTTCGGTCGCTCGTCTGGTTCGGATTCGTCCGTCTCGATTATAAGCACGGCCCCGCAATGACACCGATATGTCCACCGATGCGGGCCGACCCGTTCCGGCATGGTCGCCTTGCTAACTGTCGCGGCCATGTGATTTATATGCCGCCGTTATTTCCGCCGCGCTCTCCGGATATTTAGCGATGAGGTGCGCGTACTGATCGCCCGCATTCCTCGATTCAGCCTGACCCTTGTAATAGGCGTTCCCCTCGGCGTACAGATAATTCCAGTCCACGCGCCGGAGCATGGATTTGAAAGCGGTGAGTTCGGAGGGAGGGATTTTATTAGGCATAATATGCCACCTCTCCGCTCTCGATTATCGCATATCCGCGTACAATCACCCGCACCCCGGCCCGTCCGCTGAAATCAACGAGCGCGGCAATCGGGTAGTCGTCGCGACGGCAGATAAAGGTAATCATATCGTTATGCCCTCCATCCGGTCGCCATAGGTATTGAGGATTGTACCGTCGCCATCGACCTCGCACGCGAACAGCA
>MVZN01000212.1 GCA_002069125.1 Spirochaetes bacterium ADurb.BinA120 | reverse complement strand
TCGCCGCCGTCCTGATGGATGACGGGACCTTCGCATTCAGTGGCGTTTCTTCCCAGAACGCCGCCGCCCTGGCCGACGGGAAGATCACGCCCGCCGATCACGACGCCATATTCGGATAGAGCACCGTAGACACGGGGGGGCCGCCGCGCCCCCTTATCCATCCTTGGCCGGCGGCGACGACGCCGAATGAGCAGCGGGTCCTTCCTGGCCGATTTTTACGGGGGTCGGAATAGCCGCACCGATACCCCGCGTGAAGTCTAAAAAAATCGATGTCCTAGTTCATATTTAGCCTGGGGGTGACGTCCTTGGAACTGGTACTGAAATCGTCCGAAATCTGTACGATATTCGGGATCACGGACCGCACGCTGCGCCGATGGAAGACTTATGGCGCACCGAACAAGGGCCGCGACGAGTGGGATTTTTACCGTGTTTTCGCTTGGTGGACAGACTTTTTCATCGAGCAGATCGACGACGAGCAGTTCGACGCGGTATTCAATCGGGCCGCGCCCTACGGGGCCGACTTCGACGACTACTTATGGCACGATAAACCGGACACGGCAGAGTGAAGGAACGCCCCCCTGTGTTTACGTGGGTTGAGGACCTTTGTTGAACAATAGAGCATATCGAGTTGTATGTATTTTTATGATTAGTGCCTTGTGTAGACCAACGGCGCATATCAAGTTGTGTGTATTTTTCCAGACAAGGGGATGAGCGTATGAACCGGATCGCCGCCGCCATACTGGCCGGGGCCGTCCTGATCGCCGGGTCGATACTCTGGACCGCACCACGCGCCGAACGGATCGTCGAGCTGCGGAATGAACTGAGCAAGACGGAAAACCTTCTGGAACAAGCCCTGCGGCAGCTGCACCACGAACGCCTGTTGCACTTCGACGACGCCCCCGGAGAGGACCAAAAACCGTAGACACAGGGGGCATTTCTATCACGACCGTACAAAGGACCGTACAACGGAATTTTCACGTCGAGGGAAAGACCGCTGATAGCAAGAATCTACAGAAGCAGTTCGAGGGCCATACAAGCCCTTGAAC
>MVZN01000211.1 GCA_002069125.1 Spirochaetes bacterium ADurb.BinA120 | reverse complement strand
TGTTAACGTATAAAACCCCCGCCCTTGCCGGGCGAGGGAAGGAGCAAGAGCCTATCTTGGCGTGATCTCAAGTCCACGACGTTTGGAGATGACACTATTCGCCGGAAAACATAAACCGTATCGATCGCTTTTGCTTCGGATCTTTGACGATGTAGAATTCGCCGGGTTTCAACTCCGGTAATTTATCCGGTTCGTCTTCTGAATATTTTCTATCACGCAGTTCCCCGCGAAGAATAGCAACCTCTCCTCGAACGGCGTTGATCTCTTTGTTCAAGATATCCCTCGCAAGCGTGTTCGCCTCGTGTTCGGCGTCGCGGTTCTCTTCGGCGTGCCAGTGTGCGCGCATATAGTCCGATGCTTGCCGGGTTAACGTTTCGCCTTCTTCCTTGGCCTTTCGTTCCGCTTGATAAGCCGCGTCTGCCTTTTCGGCCTTCTCCGTTTCTTTGGCCTCAATCGCGTCGAGCAAGGCCTTCGCGCCTTTGGCGATGCCGTCGCCTATCTCTATCGTTTCAGGTTCGGACGGCGGGACGTTTTGGTTCTCACGAAAAATAGTGTCCAGCGTTGTTGGTTTCACTCTAAACACCCCCTTTGTGTTCTATCTCGAATGCGTACTCACGCGCATACTCTCGCCACGCGTGGCCTATTTGCGGCGGTATCGGCACGTAGGCGCCGGATACGGCGGCCAGGGCGGTCATCTTCGTCATTAGTATCTCCCTCGCTCTCTGTGCGGCTTCCACGTGTTTGGCGTATCGCTTGAGGAGCTCTCCCGCCTCTTTTTCTGCGTTCGGGAACCGTCCGAAGAGTTCATCGTAGGCGGCCAGGGCCGCAACGTATTCCTTGCGCGCGGCCTCTTCTGCCTCCATGAGCGCGCCCTTCTCAACTTCGAGCCGGTTAAGCTCCTTCGAGAGCTCTTCGATCGCTTGCTTGTAGCCGTTGATCTCGGCGATGATCTTTGGGTTGAAGCGGTCTTCGACCTTCTCGAGCCGGTGAAGGATGTTTATCGCTTCCGCCCTTTTGCTGATCAAGGCGGCGGTTTGCGCTTGTGCTTCT
>MVZN01000210.1 GCA_002069125.1 Spirochaetes bacterium ADurb.BinA120 | reverse complement strand
TCCTGTATATTTTCAATCGTCGGGTCCGTCGTCGCGAGTCCAAAAATCGAGTTGAGCTTGTACGTGACCGTCCCTTCGTCTTTCATGCTGGCCTTGATCGAGTCCGGCGAATCTTCGCTGTAATTCGAGCGGATGAACGCGATCATGTCGTCAAAATTCGAGCGCATTTTTTCGGTCTCTTTCCCGGCCTCGTCAAAAAATACTACCGCGCTGTCCTTACCTATATCGCGTCTAACCCCTGCGGGTGACGACGTGCGGAGGTCGAAATGCCTAAACCCCGAAATCGGTTGTATGAATAATTTCTGTACCCTGGTTTTACCGTGGCCGCTGTCACCGGTCAACATGAGTGTGGGGTGAAATTCGAGTGCACCACAAAAGGGGGCGATGGCGCTCCATCCCATAGTCCGCACCGCGTCGGTTTTCGTCTCGAACGACAGGTCAAATATTATGTCTCGTATGCGTTTAAGGGTTTCCGGCTTCACGGGTTCAGATTCGAGGCCCATGTCCCGGCGCGGGAGTTTTAAATAGATATTATTAGGGTCCGGATCGCCGTACGTTTTCGCGCCGTCGTGATAACAGATTTTATCACCCGATCGCCACGCGCCACGCCCCTTAAGGCGGTCCGGGTCGAATTCACGCGATTTCGACGCACATATCACGTAATTTATCGCCTCGTCTACCTCTATGCCACGCCGGCCCGCCGGGAATTCTGACAGCCAATACGTCAAATCGGCGAGCTCGTTCAATCGATTTTTGGACAGCGAGTTCAGGCGGATGTGCTGATAGTATCCCCACTGGTCGATAAAATGCGCCTCGCCGTTTGCCATGCCTAAAATTTTGAACGGCTCGGAACTGTGCCCCGCCCCCGGTGGATGCGAGGGGACATCCTGGCGTTGAGGGGACGCCGTGGGGGTGGGAGCGGGACACAGATCGGAATCGTCCATGTGATTCGCGGGATCGAGTATGTACGCAGTCAGCGCGTCGTGGTCGAGGCATTGGAGCGCCTCCACAATATCGGCGCCCTTTGATTTAATTTCCCGCGCGGCCGGCA
>MVZN01000209.1 GCA_002069125.1 Spirochaetes bacterium ADurb.BinA120 | reverse complement strand
CACCAGCCGGGAGGCGCTTTTCAGGGATTGTCCACGAATCGGCACGAAGGAGCACGAATGTCGTTCGCCGGTGCCCGGGGAGTCTGTCCGGTTGGATCGACCTTCGTCAGTGGAAGGCGTGAGCGTTTCGCCCGAAAGTCTGAATGTGGGGGCGGGGCTGGCGGATTGGAAGGCAGTAGCTTACAAAGCCATTATCAGTCTGCCCCTATTAGGGCCTTTTTTGACTGAATTCGTCGCCATCAAAAAACCGGCCGCGAACCAATTCACGTGCATAACTATATGCAACGTCGAGCAGCTGCTCGAGCGGCCCGATCATTATTCCTTCGGGCCGCCCCTCGTATTCATAACGTCTTTCGAGGAAAGCATTCCGATATCTTTCGAGATCAACCAGGGAACTCCGCGAAAACTCTTTGTGGTATCTTGTCTCCAATTCTCTAGAGTATTCTACAGGAAGTGAGTTATAAAGATTCACGAGGTCGTGCTTACTGTCTCGAATGAGCGAATCACACCTATATTTGATGCCCTCCGCTCCGCTGTGTTCGTATTCAAATCTCACCCGCATCGACTTGAGGAGAAGCTCAATCGTGAAACAAGCATTCACTAAATACGGTGCGATCTCGATCTTTGGAATGGCCTTTGTCGCTCGATAAAATCTTTTGGCGTGAGCGAATACGAGGGGGCTTGGCCCGCTTTCTTCTATTTTCAGCAGCATAACAGTGTTATTCGCCCTTACTGCGTTTCATGGCCTGACTTGGAATGAGGCGTGTGGGCATGGGTTTGTAAGGAGGATTTTTGAATTCGCATCGGGGCGATGCGGAGGCTGCGAGGTCGCCGATCAAGATCGGACGACCCTTGGAAGTCGAGCTTTGGGGGGCGCCGACTTTACGGCCGGAGGCCGTAGCAGAGCGCTGCGCCGAGAACATTGATTGCACGTCGGAACCGGCCTCCGCAGCCCCGCTTGTCCTTTTGCCGGAGACGTATTTTCAGGCTCGCCGCGTGCGGGCACGCTCCAAAACATGACGGCTTCGTCTGCGTCCCCGTAGCTCAAATGGAT
>MVZN01000208.1 GCA_002069125.1 Spirochaetes bacterium ADurb.BinA120 | reverse complement strand
CACGGCCGATACGCTCTTTCGGCGCGCGGACGCAGCGCTCTACCGGGCAAAGGAGGGAGGGCGAAACAGGGTGGAGTGTTCCTGAATTCCTCCGGGCAGCGCGTCGGTACGGGGCCCAAAACTCAGCCGCCGTCGAGCTTTTCCATCCGGCATGAGATTCTGCCGTCGCTTTGTATTTCAATCAACGCGTAGCTTCCTTTCTTGAAGGCGCCCGAGTTCACCACCAGCGTGTCGTTGGAGCGCTCGGCACCAAAGGCCTCGTGTATATGGCCGCAGATACAGAGGTCCACCCGCTCGCTCTCGATGAACAGGCGAATCGCCTTGCTGCCTCCGCGCAGGTAGAAAAAGGTCTTGTCGCGAATGCCCCTCGGCGGCGCGTGGGAGATGAGTACGCGCAGCGCGGCTCCGGCCGTCTCGGCTATGCCTTTTTCCAGTAGTTCCATTATTTCGACTTCGTTGTAAATGCTGCGAGTGGGGATGGGAGTCGGGGAGGCGCCCCCCAGTCCGAAGAATCCGATTTCGTTTATCACGGCCCCTCTGGCATGAAGTCCAATTCCCTTTTTGTGTAAATACTCTTCTACGGCCTTATCGTCCCAGTTGCCGTGTACCGCGAGTATGTTCCTGTTGTATGATTCTAAAAGCCCAAAGATTTCCCGGGCCTCGGCGACTCGCCCGGTGAGCGTGATGTCTCCCGCTACGGTCAGGATATCGGCTTCGCGGATGATGTCGCCCGCGCGCTCTACCATCTCTATATGTCCGTGAATGTCGGCGATTGCCATAATCCGCGTCGGCGGGGCCTTCTTTGCGCCGGGTTTTTTCATTTCATTCCCCCACTGTCGGTATCGAGGCCCTTTAAACGAACTCGAGCTCTTAAGAGCGGCCGGCCGTCGTGACGGCGCCTTTAGGCCCGCCTGACAGGGAAAATACCACCGGTCCCGGCATTTTGTCAACGCCGGAAGTTCGGGAAGTCTGTTGACAAACGGAGCCGGCGGCGGCTATTCTGGGCGCGGCCTTTTCGGGGGGACGCCGATGAACTACGTCGATTCTCACGCGCATTTT
>MVZN01000207.1 GCA_002069125.1 Spirochaetes bacterium ADurb.BinA120 | reverse complement strand
ACCGATATTCCGTTATACGGACTCTTGAATCTGCGGAACAGGAAATAGAGGGTGGAGACCATCAGCACGATCCCCACCCATCCCGCCCCCAGGAACACCTGGTGCGGGATGATCTGGAGGAGCGCAAACTCGTCGATAAGCTCCAGGTGCCCTATAACGAGAAGCGCGAACGATATGTGATAGGCCAGTATGAAGAACCAGAATGTCCTGCTTTTCCTGAAGGCGACAGGGACCGCAAAGGCGTCCTTCGCAACGCCGAGCGGCCGGGGAAGACGCCGTGGATATGCGCCAAGGCTTCCCTTGATTCGCGGCGAAAGCGCGACCACGGCGAACTTGAAAATTAGTCCAAGGGCGAAGGTGGCAAAGGCCAGGTAGACCATTGGGATCATTATAAAATAGTAGATGTCATTCCACATGCCGTATCCTCTCTAATGGAGTGAGGGGGAGGAGTTCCTCCCGCGGTGTACGCAAATAGGCGTCTTGCGGAAAAGCGCGCGTCCCGGACGAGGGATGCGCGCTGTCCGGGGCTATTTTAGTTTCTTGATGTAAAACCTGGCGGATTTTTCTTCTTTTACGGTCTTGAGTATCTCGTTCCCGCTGGATTTGGCCCAGGCCGGAAAATCGGCGTGCGCCCCGGGGTCCGTGGTCTCCGCCTCGAGCACCTGGCCCACCTTCATCTTCTTGATCTGCTGGCTGACCTTGACAACGGGAAGAGGGCAGGCCAGGCCCTTGAGATCCATCGTTACGTCCGCTTTTATTTCGTCGCTCATGTTGACCCTCCTGAATGTATCGAATAACGGTCGGCGGTGCGGGCTTGCCCGCGGTCGGACCCCGTTTACAGAAACAACTGGATTTTGCTGTCGCCGGCCTCCTCGAGGAACTTGGCAACGCCGACAAATTCAACCCCCGGATAATCAATCATCTCCTCCGGCTTGAACCCCATAAGGCCCATCGACATGTCGCAGATGTAGATCTTGACCTCGAGCTCGGCGGCGAGGGATATCATCTCCTCGAGCGATGCTATGTTCCTTTTTTTCATGAGGTGCTTTATCATCGCCGTGCCCGTGCCGCCCATGTTCATCTT
>MVZN01000206.1 GCA_002069125.1 Spirochaetes bacterium ADurb.BinA120 | reverse complement strand
TCCAGCGTAAACTTGGGGTTAAGCCCCAGCCAGATGGCCCCTATCTTGTTGGCGGCCATGTATGTGATGGGAAACTCCGTGCGCGCCATCGAGAGCATCGCCACCCGGTCCCCTTTCTTCACCCCGGCCTCTATAAAGGCCTTTGCCGCGAGGTCCATCTGGGCCTTAAAATCCGCCCAGGTGAGGCGCGTCTCCTCGAATACGAGCGCCTCCGCCGCCGGCGTCTCCGCGGCCCACTTTTCGATATAGTGCCATGTCAGATCGAGCTTTTTCCAGTCCATTAGACCCTCCTTTCTCCTGTGATTAATATCATCGCCTAACCGGCCGTTCCCGCCTCCCTTCAACGGCCCGGCGCCCGTCCGCGGCGCTCGAACCTATAATTACGGAAAGGCCCGCCCTCCAAAAACCTTAATATGGGCCAGATATGACATTAGCCCGAAAATGTCAATACGAAAACATTGTTACGAATAAAATTATATTTAATAACATTGTTACGATTCCGCTTAAGGCGCCTGCTCTCCCCTGTTTTGTTTATGCGCCAGGTTGAACGGAACAGGGGCTTTTCTACAGGGTTAGTACGCGCTTTTCCAGCCGCGAGCGGTGCGCGGCAAATGCCATCAGATGGCTTCGGAGGGATTCGCGCGCCGAGGTGGGGCTCTCCCCGCCGGCGAGCACCGCGACGAAGTTATCCATCATGCCCTCGTCGCCCTCGGAGTGCCCCAAAAGGGCGGTCCGAACCGGATGGCGCATTGTTTTTATCGACCCATGCCGGGTGAGCTCGAGCGCCCCGCCCGCGCCGAAGCGCGCCCTAAGCGTCCCCTCGCTCCCGTCGATCCTCAAGGTTCGCCCCTCGAGCGCCGAGAGCCCGTGCATTCTGAGGACCGCCGTAACGCCGTTTTCAAACCGTAAAAGCGTCTCCTGGTGGTCGACCTGGTCGTTGTCACAGCGGTACACGCAGCGCCCGTATGGCCCCTCGCGTAGCGCCCGCATTACGCCCATCTCCGACAGATCGTCGGTGATGGTGGAGGTAGGCCACTCCCTCCAGCGGGCATAGCGGCGCAGGCCGGGAATGAGGCGCGAAAGCC
>MVZN01000205.1 GCA_002069125.1 Spirochaetes bacterium ADurb.BinA120 | reverse complement strand
ATGGTGTTTAACTGGAGTATGCAGTTCTCGCAGGCCGACACGACTATTTTCGCGCCGGTAGCGTCGATCTGGTCCTTCTTGGCCTTTCCGGTCTTTATTCTGAACTCCTCGTTATCCAGGGCGACCAGCCCGCCTCCGCCGCCGCAGCACCAGTTGTATTCGCGCGTCGGCGACATCTCCCGGTAATCCGGCGCCAGGCGGCCCAGGATCTCGCGCGGCTCATCGTATACGCCGGCGTTGCGCCCGAGCTGGCAGGGGTCATGGTATGTAACCGGCTGGGTGATGGCGCCCTCGTTTATCCGGATTCGCCCCTCGCCTAAATACCGGTGTATCTTCTCCACTATGCTGGTTACCTTAAACGGCAGGGGGCCCAGCATGAATTTCGGTATGCGGTAGGCGGTGCCGCACTCCACTATGACGACCTCTTTCACCCCGAGCGCCTTCGCCTCGTTGACCACGCGGTCGGCGATGATCTGCGTCTTTTCCGGGTCGCCGGCGAACATTCCGAAGTTGACCGCCTCGAAGAAGCTGAGGGTCCAGTCCTCCTTCGCCGCATTGAATATGACGGCCGGGTGGATGATGGAGTGGGCCCCGGAGAGCCCCACGAAGAGCACGTTAGCGTTTTTCTTTTCCATGGGGATTAACCCCTCGGAGGAAGAAAGGCCCAGGCGCTTCTGCACCTCCTGCTCCATGTCGGTTATGACCGAGCGAAACCCTTCCTTGAAATCGTCGATGCTTCGGCCCTTCTCGACCGCCGCGTCGGCGAGCATCTCCAGTTCCTCGGGAGCGTTCCCGTATCCTATGAGCAGGAGCTTGGCGATTCCCAGGATATACGGCATATCGATGCCGAAGGGGCAGAACAGCATGCAGCGCCGGCAGCCGGTGCACGAAAAGGCCGCCTCTCTCATCTCGTCCATCACCCGCTCGTCGAGCGCCGTGGCGTCGCCCCAGTATGGGAAGAGGGCGCCCGATGGCCTCAGATGCCTCTTTACTGCGCGCCGTACGACCTCGGCCCGGCCGACCGGCGAGTATTCCTTTTTCGGTATGCCGTAATAGGCGTGGCAGGAATCGTAGCAAAGCCCGCAGCGCGTACA
>MVZN01000204.1 GCA_002069125.1 Spirochaetes bacterium ADurb.BinA120 | reverse complement strand
GGAGAATCAGCTTTTCGGCGCCCAGGGCCCTGGCGATGGCGCCGGCCGCCGTGTCGGCGTTGATGTTATACGTAAGGCCCTCTTCGTCGTAGCCGATGGGTGCGATGACCGGTATGAATTTATCGCGATCGAGCGCCTCTATCACCCTTGGATTGACGCGGCTTACGGATCCGACCTGGCCTATGTCCAGCCTGTCCCCTTTCTCCTCATAAAAGAGTTTCCGCGCTATGAGGAGCCCCCCGTCCTTGCCGGAGAGCCCAACGGCGCGGCCCCCGACCATGTTGATGTTGTGGACGATCTCCTTGTTGACCTTGCCCACCAGAACCATCTCGACGATGTCCATGGTCTCGCTGTCGGTCACGCGCATGCCCGCAACGAACTCACTCTTCTTGCCGACCTGTTTCAATAGGCTGCCTATTTGCGGCCCTCCGCCATGAACAATGACCGGATTTACGCCCACCAGTTTAAGGAGCACCATGTCGGTGGCGAAGGATTTTTTCAGCCTGTCCTCCTCCATGGCGTGGCCGCCGTATTTGATGACGATGGTCTTTCCGTAGAATTCCCGGATATAGGGAAAAGACTCTATCAGCGTACTGACTTTCTCGATATAGTGCCGCATGGCCTGGCTTCTCCTCAATCTTTGTCAGGTTCAAGGTATACGCGTTTGCGGTCCGGTACACGGAGGGATGTCGGGATATCGCCGGGCTCGAGCGCCAGTAGAGGGGATATCTCGACAACGGCGGTGGAGGGCGGAACGTCGATGCCCCTCTCGCGCAGCCAGCGGCGCGCGCGCGCATCCATCAACCCCTGCGCCGATTCGACCGAATCGACCCCGGAGGAGTTCTTGATTGGGGCGAATTCCTCCTCCCGTTTAGTCTCGAGCACGATGTTCCGGTCGGTGAGCGGCAGGGCGTCGAACACGAATTTTTCGAATTTATATCCGTCGATCTCACGGATTCCGTTTGCGGTATATGAACCGATTTTCTTTCTGGCGGCATGGAAGGGGAGCGAGAGGTCCGTGCCTCCCGTTATGCTCTCGAGATAATCTACGCCGAACAGATGGATCGCTATACTGCCCATGCGGTAACGAAGCCTCCCCCTC
>MVZN01000203.1 GCA_002069125.1 Spirochaetes bacterium ADurb.BinA120 | reverse complement strand
CTTCTAAAAAAGGGAAGGGGGGTGGGATGAGGCCGCTTTTCGAAATGAGGGGAGTCCGGGCAGGCTATGGCGCCGACGATGTCCTGAAGGGCGTCGACCTCTCGCTTGCGGAGGGCGAGATGACGGCAATAATAGGCCCAAACGGCGCGGGCAAAAGCACCCTTCTTAAAACCATGAGCGGGGCGATCGCTCCGAGCTCGGGGGAGGCGCTTTTCCGAGGCAGGCCAGTTTCCTCGTTTGGGGCGGCGGCGCTCGCGAGGGAGCTTGCCCTAGTCCACCAGCTTATGGAGAACATCCCGTCCTTTACGGTGGCCGACTTTGTGCAGCTGGGCAGGTTTCCGTACAGGAAGTTCTGGGGCGAGAACAGGTCTGAGGATGAAGCGAGGGTCTCGGGCGCCCTCTCGGCCGTTGGGGCCGCGCATCTCGGCAGCCGGGTGCTCACCGAGCTCTCGGGTGGAGAGAGGCAGCTCGTGTATGTGGCGCGGGCGCTGGCGCAGAGCGAGAGGGTCATCGTCCTCGACGAACCTGTGTCGCATCTCGACATACGACACGCGGTGCGCATTATGAACGTGCTGTATGAACTCAATGCGGCGGGCACGACCATAATTACAGTCCTTCACGACATCAATCTCGCGTCCGACTACTGTTCGCGTATAATAGCGCTTAAGGACGGCGCGGTATTCGCCGACGGCCCGCCGGAGGAGGTGATCCGCTACCAGGTGGTGGAGCCGCTCTTCGACACGGTATGCGTTGTGTTCGAGAATCCCATCACCAAAAGGCCTTATACATTCCCGGTCCCGCGGCATGCGAGGGCCTGAGGCGCGGCCATTGCATCTACGCCTGTCGGAGATACCCCCCCGTCGATCAATCTATTGACATTATAATATATGTAAATATATAATAATGTATATATATTCTGGCCAGTTTTGAAAATGTGCGGACTCCCCGGCGGCGGCGATGTTCCGGTCCGACCGAAGATCTTTACAGGCGGGCGGCATGGGCCGAACGCGGCTGAGCCCATGCCTGCTTTAAGCGCCGGCGGCCGGGGGAAATAATAATTGAAAAGCCGGGCCCGGTGTGGAATATAATAGAAAAAACCACGACGGGGGTTTCAC
>MVZN01000202.1 GCA_002069125.1 Spirochaetes bacterium ADurb.BinA120 | reverse complement strand
TTCCAGGCCGGTACTATATAGGTATAGAAAGCGCCCCAGTAGCAGGTATACAGATGGAGGAGGCGCAGCCGCCGGTCGAACGGGCGCGTGAGGAGCCAGATGAGCACGGCTATGAAATAGTAGAAAATGGACGTAACGACTATCACGGTGAGGATAAGTATCGATATGAACCGGTCCATTTGATTTTCCTGGGATCTGGAATACGCTTCGATACGGCAGTTCTTTCAAAAGAAGCGGATTTATGCAAATATTTTATGGGGTGCGACATGGAAATCGGCGGCTTCGAAAAGGTGTACAATAGTGTGTTGTTGATTCACAGATCTTTACATTCGGAGTACCGAGGCGTAAGCGTCGTGCCCTCCGTCTTCGGGAAAAGAGACCTCGGCGCACAGGCACGACCGGTGCCCGCAATGGCAGATTCATCCAATCACCAGACGAAAGGGGAGTCCGGCTTGACATACGGGCTCCGAGGTGATAGTGAAGCGGGTGGACTGAGTATCCCTGTATGCGAGGTGGAATCATGTCGAAGGTTCCGATGTTCGCGCTCAATGCCGTCCTTCTTGCCGCAATGACGGTCATCGCGGCGTGTTCGACCGAAAAGGCCGGCGACGGAAAAATCGTCGACCAGCACGGCAAGTCGATTGAGCCGATACCCGCACCGGAAGCGCTTGTTTCACGGCAGGTCGAAATCGTTAAAAAAATCGACCTGCTCGATGAGAGCGGAAAGCTCGCGGTGGCCGGATGGGCCCGCACCCCTGTTGTGCGCTTCAATCCGGAAAACATCCGCGCCGATGCCCGGCGCGTCAAGAAATGGGAGCACTATACATTTTACGGCGGCCGCTACGCGGGCGGCGTCACCATCTCTGACATCGCCACGGTGGGCATGGGGAGCGTCGAGCTCTTCGACATGGAGACCGGCAAAGAGGTCCTCGCGCGCACGCTGATGGTGCGCCCGGGTGCGATCGCATTTCCCGACGATCCGAAAGGCGACCTGGAGTTCCGCAAGGGAAATTCCTTCATGGTTATACGAAAACAGAACGGCCTCCGGACGGCGGAATTCCGCTTCGACGGGCGCGAGGGAGGGGAAACGATCGCGGGGAGGCTCGTCTTCCGCGAGCACGGGTCCGAGGCGCTGGCCATCATCAC
>MVZN01000201.1 GCA_002069125.1 Spirochaetes bacterium ADurb.BinA120 | reverse complement strand
CCCGCCGTTTGCGGCGGTCCACGAGATCATCCGCCAGAAAAAACGGGGCCTCACGATTACCCGGAGCAACGCTGCGGACGACTTCGACATGCTGATAGGCGCGGGATGCGTCAAACGCTTCATAGCCACATTCATTTCCCTCGGCCTCTATGGGCTTGCGCGCTGTTACAGGCGATCGCTCGAAAAGGGCATTCCGCATAAAATCGAGCTGGAGGAGTACACCAACCTGTCGCTTCCGCTCATGCTGATGGCCGGCGCCATGGGGATGCCCTTTGTCCCTGTAAAGGACATGGTAGGGACGGACCTCATGAAGGTGAAGGCCTTTATGGGTGAGAATAAATATAAAATGATGGATTCGCCCTTCGACGGGAGCCCGGTAATGCTTGCGCCGGCGCTCAATCCGGATACGGCGATCATACACGTGCAACAGGCGGACGAAGACGGCAATGCCCAGATGTGGGGAATAGGCGGGGACTGCAAATGGGGCGCGAACGCCGCGAAAAAGGTGATCGTTTCGTGCGAGAGGATTGTTAGCCGTGAGACGATCGGCAAGGACCCGTCGCGCACCATAGTTCCGGCATTCAAGGTGGCGGCCGTTACCGAGGAGCCCTTCGGCGCGCACCCGGGCTACACGCCGGGTTTCTATGACGTGGACTTTTCGTTCGGCTACACCTATCAGCAGGCCTCGAACACCGTGGAGGGGTTTCAGGCCTTTTTGGACGAATGGGTGTTCGGCGTTAAAGATCGCGCCGAATACACGCAGAAGTATATCCAGACATTCGGTTATCCGCAGTATAAAAAGCTCCAGGCCAAATTCGACTACGGGTATCCCGTAAGCTATGCGTATTGAGGGGGGACAGGGCATGAGCGTTCATCCAGACGACTACATCAAACCGGAACTTATGGCCTGCTGCGGCGCGCGCGAGATCGCCGACGGCGATATCGTCATCGTGGGGACCGGATTTCCGACAATGTCGGCCAACATAGCCAAGCACACACACGCGCCCGGCGCGACCATGCTCCAGGAGTCCGGTGTGTACGACGCGCGGCCCGCGCGCCCGGCCCTCTCCGTGGGAGACCCCTGCCTTAACCCGGGGGCGGCCATGATCGGCGGCCTGGTGGAGGTGATGGGCATGTTCCTCCAGGGCGGCTGGGTCGACGTGGGCTTTCTT
>MVZN01000200.1 GCA_002069125.1 Spirochaetes bacterium ADurb.BinA120 | reverse complement strand
TTTCGAGACCTACGCGATCAAGGGACCGCGCGGCAGCGGCGTGGCGTGCCTGAACGGCGCGGCCGCCTACAAGGGCGCGGTCGGCGACCGCCTGATCGTCATGGTCTGGTGCCAGCTTGACGAGGCCGAATGCGCCGGCCACCACCCCAAGATCGTGCGGCTCGACGAGCGCAACCGCATTGTCGCCTCGGCGGTGTGAGAGCGCGAGATAAGTAATAGAATAGGTAATAGGTAATAAGTAACAGGTAATGGGTAATAGGGAAGAGGGAAGAAGCGATGCGAGGCCGGGGGCGCGGACGGCCCCGTCCGCGGATAGGCGTGCCGGGAACATCGAAACCGGGATCGGGAGCGCCATCTAACCCCTTGCTCGTCAATCGCGAGATGAACCGCGCCGGACGGCTCAAAAAGGACGATTCCGATCCCGATATCGATAGCGATTGGGAGGGGGAGAAGGCTTTCTTCACGGGTTGGCCAAGAAAAGAGTGAGCGACACGCGAGCGGGCCGCCAACAAGGGGCAACTGCCGAAGCTGGAGCGCGCATCCTGCTGGAAGCCCCAGAGTACTCGTATCGAGCAGACAAAGACCCCTTCGACAACGGCCTCTTTTTTTGAGATAATAAGACCGTTGGCCGTTTCCTGCCCCGTTTCGTAACAGAAACAACACGGGGCGGGCCTTTTTTAATGATTCCCGTTCAGCCGTAATACCTTTCAACCGTAAAACCCAGTTCGTAACACCATGCACTCCGACCGAGAACATGGTCCTATTGGTTAAAGGGCCTTGCCGCCCAGTTTCAAGTGACAAAATAAGTAAGCCCGCCGCGCGGCTGCGCCGCGAATGAACGAGGGGGGTCACGCTCAAGTTATGGACGAGGCCGGGGACGCGGATGAGACTGTCCGTTATGAGATCGAAGACACCCAATAGTAAGTCGACCGTTTCGGCGTTGCGCGCAGGGCTTTGCGCGGCCTCGGCCTTATTCGCACACACACTCTGCGCCTCCCCGCGTCCTGACATTGTGATCGCGGATTTCGAAGGCGCTGATTACGGCACGTGGTGGATGGAAGGCACGGCATTCGGCAAAGCGCCGGCCAGGGGTACGCTACCGGGCCAGATGCGCGTGTCCGGATTCAAAGGCAAAGGCCTCGTCAATTCGTTCAACGGCGGCGACAACGCAACC
>MVZN01000199.1 GCA_002069125.1 Spirochaetes bacterium ADurb.BinA120 | reverse complement strand
CCGGCCTTGAATTCCAATACGGCCGCGCCGATGCGGTCCTGCAATTCGCGCCGCTCTTCGGGTGGACGTTCGGCCATGGGAATCGGACACGTGATTTCCGTCAGGTCGGTTGGCACTACCACCATGGGTTGACGCGCGTCGATCACCGTGCGATCGGGATTATGTGGACACGTCCGGCAATGCGGGTCAGGGCAGTACAGAAAATCAAGGTGTGGACACAGCACCACGTTCGACGCGCGGGTGAAATGCTGACACCGCGTTTTAAATTCGGCGAGATTTTCGCCTGTTTTCGCGCACCGCCTCCCCTTGAGGTAGACGCACTGTGGGCACTTGAATTTGTTGCGCTTCTCGACGCCGTTAAAATTCCAATCGATATGTGGCACGTAATGCGGCGGGATACCGGGATAGTCCGGCTCCTGGTGTTCGAGTACGAGATTGACGTGGTCGAAGAATAGAGCGTGCTCCTTTCCGGCGAATGGTCGGAGTATACGTCCAATCATCTGAAAATACAATGCCCTCGAAAGGGTTGGCCTGATACTCGCCCCGTACTCCACGCGCGGGATGTCGAGCCCATAGGTCGCGATCTCGCAATTAGTGAGCCCGTCGATCGTGCCGGCCGTGAGTGCGGCGATGAGGTCCCGCCGCTTCCCGTCGGCCATTTGGCCCTCGATGCAATGGAAATTAAATCCCTTCTCTCGGAACCGTTCGGCGGTCTGGTACGCGGATTTTACGGAGCGGCAGAATATCAGCGCCGCCTTCCCTCGCCCATGTTTCTCGTAATGGCCGACGAGCTCGCCATATATTTTTTTCCGTTCGAGGAGCGCTTCGAGTTCCTCCTCGTCGTACTCTGTCCCGGTTACGTGCAGATCGCCAAGCCCGTCAATCGGCGGACTAAAATACCGGAGTGGCGACAAATATTCGCGATCCGTGAGCCACGGTATCGACGGCCCCTCGATGAGCTCGCCGTATACCTCCGACAATCCGCGACCGTCGAGGCGTTCAGGCGTAGCCGTCATGCCGATAATTTTTGACTGTTCCGGCAGGTGCGAAATTATATCGATCTGCCGGTCGAGGTAGAGATGTGCCTCGTCGAATATGAGGAGGTCCGGCCAGTTTTTAATTTTGTCATAGCGCCGGATGAGCGTATCTTTGCTCACCACATGTATCTGATATGCCCG
>MVZN01000198.1 GCA_002069125.1 Spirochaetes bacterium ADurb.BinA120 | reverse complement strand
GCCTGGGTCTCAAGAAGGCCCTCGGCGACCTCTCTATGCAGTATCGGGATGAACTCCACTATCATGTCCACGTTTTCGTCGGCCCCGCAGATGGCTGTTGCGCGGGGATACATGCTGTGATCGAATGATGCGGAAAGGCTGAGGTCCACCGGATTTGCCACGCTCGCTCCAAACTCGGGTACGAATTTCGATAGCTCCTTCCGCGAATCGTCCGAAAGCGACGCGAGTTTAAGTCCCGCCTCGTAACAGGCGTCCGCCGTGGAGACGGCTATTCCGCCGGGGCCGGACAATATCGCCACGCGATTGCCTTGGGGAATATGGGGGTTCTGGAAAGCCGTGATAAACCCGCCAAGCTCCTGGAGGTTCTCCACCGCGATTAGGCCGGCCTGCCGGATAGCAGCCTTCCATATCTCCTCTGAACCGGAGAGGGAGCCAGTGTGCGATGCGGCGGACTCCCTCCCTCCCTCGGTGCGCCCGACCTTCCAGATGAGGATAGGCTTTCGCGGGGAGATCCTCGCCGCCAGATCGAGGAATCGGCGCCCGTCCGCGATGCCTTCCAGGTAAAGGGTGATGAGTTCGGTCTTTTCATCGCTTTCCAGATATTCGAGGAAGTCGTTCATGTCGAGGTCCGCGGCGTTACCCACGCTTATCATGCGGCTGAAGCGTATCCCCCTCTCCCCGGCGGAGATTCCCAGCATGTTGGCAAGGGACCCGCTCTGGGAGAGGAAGGCCGTTTTGCCCTCCTCTTTGGGCATCCCGGGGAAGAAGGAGAGGCCGCTTGAGGGCGAGTATAGGCCCATGCAGTTGGGGCCGATAATCCTCATGCCGCCCTCGCGCGCCCTTTGCACGAGAAGCTCCTCGGTCTTTCCGCCCTCATCCCCCTTTTCCCTGAAGCCCGAGCTAAAGACGACCGCAGCCTTAACCCCCTTGGCGATGCAGTCGTCGACGAGGGCGGGGACCCTTGAGGGATGCACCGATATGATGACGAGGTCGACCGGGCCGTCGATCGCGCCGACGCTCGGGATACACTTGATCCCCATGACCTCTTCCTCGTTGGAATTTACCGCGTATAGCTTTCCTTTAAAGCCCATGTCCATGAAGCTGTAGAGCAGGAGGTTTCCCAGGCGGTTCGATTTTGCGCTCACGCCGGTAACGGCGATTGAGCGCGGGTTGAAGATCTCGTCGATGGTCGTAACGATGCTATTTTTCATTTTA
>MVZN01000197.1 GCA_002069125.1 Spirochaetes bacterium ADurb.BinA120 | reverse complement strand
CTGTCGCCGTGCTCCACAGTACCTTTAAGCATGTAGGTGATGGTCTCTATGCCCCGGTGCGGGTGCCATGGGAAGCCCTTGCGGTAGAGCTCCGGCTCGTCCGAGCGGAAGTCGTCCAAAAGCAGGAAGGGGTCGAAAAGCTCCAGCTCGCCGAAGCCGAACACGCGCTTTAGGTGCACGCCCGCCCCTTCGATGACGGGCCTTCCCTTTATGGTCTTTACGATTTTTCTCATGCGAAGCCTCCGGGTAGCGCTCTCGGAATGCGATGGCAATCGCCTTATTATGCCACACGAGCGTGCGCGAGTCAAGGGCGGGAACTCGATCGCGTCATGAAACATGCGGTGCTGTTGGATGTGCTATGGTCTGTTCGGCCATGGGAAAACCGACCGGTATACTCAACAGGGCTCCCCTTTACCAAAGGGGAGCTGCCAGCGGCTGAGAGGATTCGTTACACGCGGTGCCGCAGGATCGCTTCCGGAACCAATGACCCGAAAGCGCATGGCGCCGACAACCAGATTCCGAATAACGGTAACAAGCCTGATGACGGGAGCTCCCCCTTCTCTTCGCCGAAGAGAAGGGGGCCGGGGGGATGAGTTGTTTAGGCCCGCGTCCTCACCCTACAGCGTCACCGGCACGGCGAGCGAAATGCGCGCCAGGTTCTTCCGCGCCTTTTCGTATTCCGGGTCGAGGGCTATGGCCTTCTGGAAGCTCGTCTTGGCCGCCTCCAGCTCCTTCTTCGCCTCGTCGGCGGCGCCCTTTGCCTTTAGCTCTTCGGCCTTCATGACGGCGAGCTCCCCGCGATAGTTGTTGAGCGAGGCGTCGACCGAGCGCGTCTCCACGTTTTTCGCGATGAGCCTGGCCTCCTCGGCGCTCAGCATCGCATCGAGATAGGAGGAAACCTTCACCACCAGCTCCTTCTGCAGCTCGAAGAAGCCGTCGGTCTTACCGGCCACCGCGGCCGCGCCTAGCTGTGCGCCCGTTTCGACGGAATAGACTCGCGACTCTACAGGATATGAATAATGTCACCCCCTTCCACGGGCCCGCGCTGGGGGTCGGGATATCGCTTCCGCTGAACGACCGGGTGTTTGTTTCGGCAAACATGTCCGCGCTCTACATGATCGGTGTATTTGATGCTAAGAAAAACACCCGGTATATCTCCGATCCGCCTCCGAATCCATTTTCAGGGGGAGATGATCCTTTTGAAAAATCCAGAATGCAGCAGT
>MVZN01000196.1 GCA_002069125.1 Spirochaetes bacterium ADurb.BinA120 | reverse complement strand
CGGCGAACGTCACGCGGAAGAACGGGGAAGGAGGTGGGTTGTGAGAACCTTTTGGATCACGCTCGGTCAAATCCATACCCACATCATCAACGGCCGGACCGTCGACCACAACACGGTCCTCGAGATCGAGGCCGAAGATAAGGCGGAGGCGATGCGCCGCGCCTACGAATATTTCGGCAATCGGTTTTCGATCGTCTACACCGAGAAGCCGAGGATGGAATATTATCCCGGCGGCATCGTGAAGGTGGAAGGAGGATATCGATGACCGACTTAGAGAAATTGAGAGCGTTGTCCCGCGCTCTACTCGCCTCGTTGCGGTGGAGTTATGACGACACGGCGGATTTTGTCCGGGGAAAATCGTTGGACGATCCGACGTATGATCCTCACTTTAAAGCCGACGTGAAGGAAATGCGCGTTGGTCTCGCAATCGCAGAAGAGGTTCTCCGATGAGCGGAATCCGGTTGTCTAAAAAGTACGGCGTCAACCCGTCCCTGTCCCAATGTCTTATTTGCGGCAAGGATGTCGGCGTTATCCTTTTCGGAGCGGCGTGGAAGGGGAAGGAATTAACCCAAAAGATTTTAATCTACCTTCCCTTTGATATGGTTCGGCGGCTCAAAAAGGAAGCCATAGACGAAGGCGTAAGCCTATCCGCCCTTATTCAAGGCCGCCTAGGCGGATAAGGGCAAAGGGCCGGAGCGGCGGCCGTTCGCCCTTCCTAGACGAAATCCGCCCTATTTCCCCCTATAAATAGGCCCATTCCGAGGGATCCCGGCCGAGCTCGAGGCCCAGAGCCTTCCCTTTTACATTGACAAATGATTGTAATATGTTTATAATGAAATTATAGGAAATATGAAATTATGAAATCAATAAACGGAGGCAAATGAATGAGCGAAATTAAAGCCTTGCGGCAAGCTATGAAGGCAAGCGGGACAAATACGGCCGAGGCGGCCCGAGCCCTCGGCGTGTCCTGGCAAACCGTCCACCGTTGGATAAACGGCCGGAATGAGCCTTCCCCCGTTATTCGGCGGCTATTGCGGGCCGAGATTGAGCGGCTAAAGGCCGAGGCGAAGTGAAAGCCCTCGGCTATGTCCGCGTTTCCACGGCCGGCCAGGTAGAGGACGGCGTTTCCCTGGACGCGCAAGAGGCCCGAATTAAGGCTTGGGCCGAGGCGAACGGAGCCGCCGGCGTTGAAATCTTCCGGGATGAAGGCATAAGCGGCAAGCGTTC
>MVZN01000195.1 GCA_002069125.1 Spirochaetes bacterium ADurb.BinA120 | reverse complement strand
CGTCGATTCCTCTTTGTTCTTCGTTATGCTCGCGTCAATGTCCAGTTGAATGTCACCGCTGAAGCCCAGCGTCTCCCCGCTCGACCCAAGGCCCGCCGTCGCCTTTACCAGGTTGGCCGTCTTCGCCACCACGTTCTCGGTAAGGAGCGCTATGTTCGCGAGGTAGTACTTCTCCATCGACTCCAGCGCCTCGTAGTCGTCTTCGTCGATGAGGCCCTTTCCCTTATCCTCCCTCGCCTTCCGGAGATTTTCCTTGTAGTCGTCATAATCCTTCTTCGCCGTCTCGAGCGCCTTTACCGCCTCGGCCAGCGCCTTCCCGGCGTAGTACACGTCCGTCGCCGCGTGCTTCGCGCCCACCGTCACCACGCCGCTTCCCTTTATCGTCTCGCTCGTCGTCTTCGAGCTCTCCTCCGTGCTAATGATGTTCACGTTACCGCCGGCGGTTAGCGTAACGTCCCCTCCGGCCTTTACCTCCGAGCCCGCTATCGTAAGGTCCTTCCCGGCGCTCACGGCGAGATCGTTCGTTATGTTCAGGATGGACGACGCCTGCGTGATCGTCTCCACGCTCTTCTCGCTCCGCCCGTAGTCCACCCGGCCCACTTCAACCGAAACCCTTCCGTTTTCCACCTTCGCCAGCTTGTTCGTGGCGTGCCCGGTTACGAGTGTCGTAAGATACGCGTTTGCCGGCGCCGCCATTCCGCCCGTAAGCGTCATTACCCCCGCGTACTTGACGGCGGACAGTATGCTCACGCCCGTCTTCTCGTGCACCTCGCGGTGATAGCTCGTGTTCTTCGCGCTCGTCTCCGTAAAATTCCCCGCGGCGTCGATGGTCGCGTTCTCCGCGTTTATCGCGCTTCCCTCTACATATACATCCGCTCCGCTCCTTACCGTAAGCTCCTTCGCCGTTATGACCGAGCCCACGGCCTTCGTGTAACCGCTCTCCTCCAGGTCAAGCTCCTGGCTGTAGATGTCCCTGGCGCCGCCTATGCCGGTCTTTACCGTAACATGGGACTCGTCGTGCCGGTCGTAGGCCGCGACAATGGTGACGCTTCCGTCGGCGGAAATGTCCGCCAGGTCGCCGGCGGTGATGGTGCTGCCGATTATATTCGTGTCTTTCCCCGAATGGGAGGCGTACTTTTCTTTGGCGTCCACCGCGGACCCATTGACCGTGCTGTCGTAGGTCATGTCCCGGCGCGCTTCCTTCCCGTAGATCGACCCGCCCTGGGCGA
>MVZN01000194.1 GCA_002069125.1 Spirochaetes bacterium ADurb.BinA120 | reverse complement strand
GAGGCTAGCCCTAAAGCTATTTCGAGGAGAACCAGCTATCTCCGGGTTCGATTGGAATTTCTCCCCTATCCACAGCTCATCCCCGCCTTTTTCAACAGACGTCTGGTTCGGCCCTCCATGAAATTTTACTCCCACTTCAGCCTGGCCATGGATAGATCACCCGGTTTCGGGTCTGCGCCCGCCAACTCATGCGCCCTCTTCAGACTCGCTTTCGCTTCGGCTCCGGTCCTTCTAAACCTTAACCTCGCTGGCTCACGCAACTCGCCGGTCCGTTCTACAAAAAGTACAAGGTCGCGCTTCAACCGCGCTCCCTCTGCTTGTAAACATAGGGTTTCAGGTTCTCTTTCACTCCCCTCCCGGGGTCCTTTTCACCTTTCCCTCACGGTACTATGCGCTATCGGTCACCAAGTCGTATTTAGCCTTGGAGGGTGGTCCCCCCTGCTTCCCACAGGATTTCTCGTGTCCCGCGGTACTCTGGTACCGGCGCGTATCCTCCGCCTTTCGACTACGGGGCTGTTACCCCCTCTGGCTG
Source organism: Spirochaetes bacterium ADurb.BinA120 (assembly GCA_002069125.1). Lineage (GTDB taxonomy): Bacteria > Spirochaetota > UBA4802 > UBA4802 > UBA5368 > MVZN01. Next base: position 710 of record MVZN01000194.1, on the reverse strand, counting down.
GGCTTTCCTTCCCTATTCGTCTAGGCTTCCGATACGACTGTGCCGGACCGCAACCCCGCCGGCCGTAACCAGCGGTTTGGGCTCTTCCCCGTTCGCTCGCCGCTACTTAGGGAATCGATCTTTCTTTCTCTTCCTCCGGGTACTTAGATGTTTCAGTTCCCCGGGTTCCCTCGCGTGGGACTATGTGTTCATCCCACCGTGACGGACCTTCCGTCCGCCGGGTTCCCCCATTCGGAGACCTACGGTTCATTGCCTGCTTGCGGCTCCCCGTAGCTTTTCGCAGCTTGCCACGTCCTTCTTCGGCGCTTGGTGCCAAGGCATCCGCCCTATGCTCTTCTTCGCTTGATTTCTTTTCCTTAGGATCCATACCTCCCCGTGTAGCGATACACGCGGCATGAACCCCTCCTGAGACCAACTACTCTCCCGGGTACCTCTCGGTACCCGCGGCGCCTCGCGGCGCCTTTGCAACTGGCCTGATTAACCTTTCTTGTTCTCGCGCGCCGCGCTTTGCCCTCCGCAAACCCGGATCCCTCCAGCCCTGCCTCCGGTCCAGCGCCGCGCGCGCTTGGTTTTTCTCGTTCTGCCTGTGTGCGGTTGTCAAGGTGCGCGCCGGGCAAGCCCGGCCTCAGCGTCCAAACGGACACTGAAAACGATACAGATGCGAGAAGCGTTTCTGCGACAATCTCTTCCTTCGCCGCCTCGAAGAGTCT
>MVZN01000193.1 GCA_002069125.1 Spirochaetes bacterium ADurb.BinA120 | reverse complement strand
CTCTTCGCGTAATCGCCGCAGTTCACTGCCTGGATCCATGACAACCCCTCTATATTTAGTAATTAATTATATTATAAAATAATATATCACCATTGCACATGTAAACAAAAAAATTGCCGAACCGAAAAATTTTTGCGAGGCCGCAATTCGCTTATGTATAAAATCTACCTCCTTCCGCTGGAATGGCCGCTGAATCGCAGCGGGTCTAAACCGGCACTTGGATGGGCATGTAAAATATAGATTCGTCGACGGTCCAAAGAAACATGCCCTGCAGGGCATGGGTTAGAGGGTGCGATGGCCCTTAAGTTATGGGCGGAGCGGGATGGAAAGTCAAATTTTTTTCAGGCGTTGGCCCGGCAAATCCCGATGCCCCCGCCTGGTGGTTCCGGAGGCATCGGGCTTGGGGGCGTCAAAACGGTGCGGTCAGTTAGCCTGATCCTGAGTGGACGCTCCTTCGGCACTCGCCTGGCAGGCCCCCGCGCAGGTATCAATTTTAAGCAGGGTGTAGGCCCAACAGCTGCCGGTGTAGGCCGAAAAAAGGAGACCGGCGCCGGCGACGAAGAGCAAAAAGCCGCCGAAAAAGCCGGGTTCGAGGATGATGATGTTCAGCAGAAATGCTATGCCGACCATGAACCTTATATACCTGTCGGCCGGTCCAACGTTCTTTACCATAGCGGGCGCTCCTTCTGAAAATTTTAATATACGCGGCATGGATTAATAGCGGTTCCAGCTTGTTTTCAGGATGCGGTAAACGGACGGCTTTTGGCAAGAACATTTTTTAGCGCCATTTGTCGAGCCGCGTAAGGCCGGCTTCACGCGCCCATCCCACCGCCTCGTCGAACTCGGCCATGGTGGGGCGCCGCCTCAGGCCGGCGCATTCCCTGGCGCGGTATTCGGGCCGATACTGTGCCATGAGGTTCAGATAGGTGTTTTGGGAAAGGGAGGCGAGAAAGGTTATGACCCGGTCGGTGGCCGCCAGGTTGTTCGGAAGGAGCAGATGGCGCACCAGAAGGCCCCTTTCCGCAATGCCCCGCCTGTCCATCTGGAGGTCTCCTACCTGCCTGTGCATCTCCCTGAGGGCCTCCATGGCTCGCAGGGGATAGTCCGCAACGCCGCTAAGACGCTCGGCCGTATCGGCGTCCATGTATTTAAAGTCGGGCATGTAGATGTCGAAAACGCCGTCGATCAATCGAAGCGTTTCCGCGGAGTCGTAGCCGCCCGAATTGTATACCAGCGGTATGGAGAGCCCCCCGGGAACGGCGACCAGAAGCGCGCGCACCACGGCATAG
>MVZN01000192.1 GCA_002069125.1 Spirochaetes bacterium ADurb.BinA120 | reverse complement strand
GAGCCCCCGGCGGGAGCGGAAGCTCGTCGTCTGCGACTGCACCTCCATCCCGGAAAGCCTTTTCGAGTCCGAGCTCTTCGGCTACGAGCGGGGGGCGTTCACCGGGGCCGACAAGGCGAAGCCCGGCATTTTCAAGGACAGCGACGGAGGGACCCTGTTCCTGGACGAAATCGGGGACGTCCCCCCGTCCATCCAGACGAAGCTTCTTCGGGTTCTGGAGGAGCACCGGTTCCGGCCTCTGGGCTCGAATGCTCATATCGAGATCGATGTCCGGGTGATCTGCGCCACCAACAAGAACCTTCGGACTCTGATCTCCGAAGGGTCGTTCCGCGAGGATCTGTTCCACCGGATCAACCTGGCCGAGATCAACCTGCCGGCGCTCCGGGAACGGCGGGACGACATCCTCATGCTGGCCAATCATTTCCTGGAGACGAGCAGCCGGAAATTCAAGAAAGACATCCGGGGAATCTCCCAGAGGGCCAAAAGGATCCTGGCCAATTACGATTACCCGGGAAACGTCCGAGAGCTGGAAAACCTGATCGAGCGGGCGGTCATGCTGAGCGCCGAGGCGTTCGTCGACATCAAGGACCTGCCGGAACCGGTCGTCATCGCCTCGGAACGGGCGGAAAACGACGAGCGCGAGGCGAGGCCTTATCCCTTCACCCAAATGAGTCTTGAGGATATCGAGAAGAAGCACATCGGCGAGATTCTCAAGGCGGCCGGGCATAACAAGGTCAAGGCCGCGAAAATGCTCGGCCTGACCCGGCCGGCCTTGTACCGCAAGCTGAAAAAATACGGCTTATCCTGATTTAATTCGTCCGCTCGGAACATACGGCATCGCCCGCCGGAAGAATATCGCTTGATTCCGGCTCTTCGCGGGGCGAGGCCGCCGGGCGAATCCCTCGCTCTCACGAGCGCGGTCGAGTCCATGAGGAGCGGGTTTCCGGGAAGCGCCGAACGGAAGGGCTTATCCTTCCCGGCAACCGTTTCGTCGCCTCGAAAATAACAGCCAAGAATTAATTAGATTCTTACCATCGGCCGGGCGGGCGGCGGCCGGCCGTTTTGTTTAGTGAATAAAGCGGATCATCGAGATTATTGTAAATATATTATGATTTTACCAGGTATATATGTAACTATTTCGTACACTTAGATGTAATAGCGGTTATTTGCTTTATTAACAATGCTTTTCTTCGTTTTAAGCGAAACTGTAATGTACGATTACGGACACTTACGATAATTTATAATTTCATTATTTCTATTATTATCTATTACTTGATGTGTTTTAGTCTCTGGCATGA
>MVZN01000191.1 GCA_002069125.1 Spirochaetes bacterium ADurb.BinA120 | reverse complement strand
GACGGATATCTCTTAGTGGCGCCGAAATCGCTTGTCTTTATATACCGACCGTGAGACAATAAGGGTCAATCTCAAACCGGAGAAAGGAGGCGTTATGAACGTTACATCTTTACTCATATTCGTGGCGATCGGGGCCGTGGCGGGATGGCTGGCCGGGATAATTATGAAAGGCGGCGGTTTCGGCCTGATCGGGAATATCATCGTAGGCATCATTGGGTCTTTCATCGGCGGGTTTCTATTCAGCGTGCTCCAGCTAAAGGCGGGCGGAATTATCGGTTCGATAGTCGTCGCGCTCGTCGGCGCGATCGTGCTGCTCTTTATCGTGAAAATGATAAAAAAATGATATCGAGGGGGCTGTGCGCCCCCTCGCCGCGCCGAATGCCGGGAGATCCATTATTTCATTTGCAAATGAACTCCCTGGAAGGCTTGCCTTCCAGGCCATTCTCCTGCAGGACGAATTCGTGCGTATTTCCGCCAGGGCATCTCCATTTGATCTTTTCGCTTGGTATTCCTTCGGGCAGGCTCGTTTTAATTATGACAGTCCTGTCCGTAATCTCATCGATTGCGCGGGTAATCTCCTGCTCCACGAGCAGGTTTTTGGCTTCGTCCCAGGCAAGGCGGACAAGTTGAAAATCTCGAATTGTGCCCTTTATGGTAAGCTCTACATATTCCCCTTCCAGAAATCCATCGACGACGATCGTTCCCCGGCGCCTCAATGAATCGGGCTCCTTGTAATGGGCCCGTAAGATGACCCTGGTCCCTCCCGCCTTCCGTGCGTCAAGATCCTGGCCCGGGCACAGAAACGTAAAAATCAAAAGAGCGAAAAAAAATATCTTCAAGCATGAAGAGCGATTCATATGACCCACCTCGAAAGCTGTAATTTGGCTTATTGTTTTTAATAAGCGGATAAGCATACCGCCCGGAACCGAACATCCGAGAGGAGTGAAAGATGCCCGACTGGCCGCCCCTGTTTCAAGCCTTTTTATTTCGCGGAGTGAATATATGGACCCGTTTAGAAAAAAATGATGATCGCGCACGGGGCGCCATCGCCATCCTCAATCCCTCACTCCAAGCCATTCTTGAAGCAGCAGGGCGGCCTCGTCGCGGTCTAATGGCGCCCTCCCCGTCGAATAGAGCCCTATGCGCATGGAGATGATGGTGCCGTTGGCCCAGGGCCACCATGCGGCAAGGAGTATATAGTCTCCGTCCGCCTCGGACGCGAAGATGAGCTGGCCGGGGCGTATATCGAAGGTGGACTCCACAATGCCGCGCACGCGTTGTGAGGCCTTTTCGATGGTGCCGATATCCCAGT
>MVZN01000190.1 GCA_002069125.1 Spirochaetes bacterium ADurb.BinA120 | reverse complement strand
TCATGCCGCTCGTTTGGTCCGGCACCCCGGAGCCGGGTACACGGCGCTCAGCGGGCCGTGTCGAGGGCGTGGCCGCCATGGCGGTGATGAGGTTTTGACGGTTCGTTCCCCGGAAGGCGCGGAATTTCGCCCCGAAGGCGCGATTGGCCAATCGCGCCTTCGGGGGAATGAATCGCGCCTTCCGGGGGGAATTACCATCACGTCTCGCATCACGATTCATCCCCCATCCCATCCACCCACACGCTCCCGCCGCACCCATGATGCGAACATTGCCGCGCGATGTACGCGAGGTGGTTCCGCAGATCGTCCATGTCGCGTATTATGTGGTCGTGGAACGGCGACAATGCGTATTGTCGCTTTCGGCAATCGAAACGGGGGAAATGGAGATCGATCCCCATGTCGCGCGACGAATTTTTCACGATAATTGCGGATTTTCATTAAAAATTCGTTCAAACGGGCGTCCCCTCGAATGCGCCCCCGAAGGCGCGATTGGCCAATCGCGCCTTCGGGGGCGCATTCGAGGGGATGAATCGCGCATTCATCGTCATCGTCGGGACGCGCATACCCCATTATAAAATTCGCGTTTCGCGCGCAATGCCGTTTGATAAAATGCATAATTTGCGAATACGTAAATCCCCCCGTCGGCCGTATCAACAGATGCGCATGGTCGGGCATGACCGCGTACCCGAAAATGGCAAACGATTCCAATTCGGAACAAAAGAGAAGCTCATCGACAAAAAGCTTTCGGAATATTTCCTCCTCAAAATACGGAAACCGTCCGTGCGTCACCGTGGTGATGAAATACGTCGCGCCCGGAATGTATATTCGTTTCTGGGAATTGCGGTGCCGGCCCATATAATGAATACGATCGGGCCGGAGGGAATGTTAAAAATTTTTCATTTCGGGTTTCCCCGGAAGGCGCGGATTCGTCCCCCCGAAGGCGCGATTCGTCCCCCCGAAGGCGCGATTGGCCAATCGCGCCTTCGGGGGCGTATCATCATTTCAACACATAATCGAGCGCCTTAATGGCGGCGATGATAAGTCCAACCGAGGTTATCATCCATATCTTTGCGCGGTTGATCTCTCTGACGAGGCGCACCTCGAGGTCTTTGATCTCCCTGGAGAGACGCATTTCTAAATCTTTAACCTCTTTTTTGATGCCTTCGATCTCTTTTTTGATGCCTTCGATCTCTTTTTTGATGCCTTCGATCTCTTTTTTGATGCCTTCGATCTCTCTGGTAAGCCGAAGTTCCGTCTCCCTGTTATTGGCCTTCATCTCGTCGCGGGCGGCGGCCACATCCTCCCTGGTTGATAGCGTC
>MVZN01000189.1 GCA_002069125.1 Spirochaetes bacterium ADurb.BinA120 | reverse complement strand
CATGCCGTTCTCATCGCGTATCATGGAGGGCCCGTAGCTAAGCCTGAGATCGGCGAGCTCGCGAAGCGGCACGTGTACGCCGCCCCTTGTGGTGACGAGCACGCGTCCCATGCTCTCGATGTCGCTCCGGAGCTCGCGCGGATAGCGCAGATTGATCGAATAGCGCTCGCGGCCCTCTATCGCCACGGAAAGCGTGTCGCCTCCGATTCCGTTCATCACGACATCCTGAATGTCGGATATGGAGAGCCCGTAACGCGCGAGCGAGTCACGCCTGGGCTCGATGTCGAGGTAATAGCCCCCTCCTACACGCTCGGCGAATACGCTTCGCGTGCCGCGCAGGTTGTAAAGCCGTTTCTCGATGGCCTCTCCTATGCGCTGAATTTCAACCAGGTCGGGACCGAATACCTTGATGCCGATGGGCGTACGGACGCCCGTGGTTAGCATGTCGATGCGGCCCTTGATGGGCATGGTCCACGCGTTCGAGACTCCGGGGATGCGGAGGGCCGTGTCCATCTCGGAGATGAGCTCCTCGTAGCTTATACGGTCGTGCCAGACTGGCCGTAGCAGCGCCTTGAGCGGCCCGGGCATCCACGATGAGTACCAGCGCTTCTTCTCTCGCCACTGGTCCCTGGGCTTAAGCACCACCGTCGTCTCCATCATCGAGAAGGGCGCCGGGTCGGTGGAGGTCTCGGCGCGCCCTGCCTTGCCGTAAACGCTCTGGACCTCGGGGAATGCGGCGAGCAGGCGATCTTGAGTAAGGAGCAGGCGGTATGTCTCGGTGACGGAGATGCCCGGAAGCGTTGTGGGCATGTAAAGAATCGTGCCTTCGTTGAGCGGCGGCATGAATTCGGAGCCCAATTTGAAATATACCGGAATGGAAATCGCCACCATAAAAAGCGCCGCGCCGACGGTCTTGAGCGGATGTTCGAGCACCCAGCGGCATGGCCCCTCGTATATGCGGAAAAGCAGCCTGCTTACGGGATGCTTTTCCTCGGGATAATAGGTCCCCACGAACACGGCGTTCATGGCGCCCGAGAGCCGGCGCGAGCGGAATTTAAATGGATCGACGCGGGAGAAGAGCATGCGTACGGCCGGGTCGAGGCTTACGGCGAGGAGCGCCGCGATGGCGATGGTGAGCGTTTTGGTCCAGGCGAGAGGCGTAAAGAGGCGGCCCTCCTGGTCCACCAGCGTGAATATGGGCAGAAAAGAAACGGCGATGACCAACAGCGAAAAGAACACTGAAGGGCCCACCTCCATGAGCGCTTCGAGGCGGGTCTCGTGGAAATCGCCCTTCCTCCCGTTTTCAATCCACAGCTCGATCTTCTTGTAGGCGTTCTCCACCTCGACGATCGCGCCG
>MVZN01000188.1 GCA_002069125.1 Spirochaetes bacterium ADurb.BinA120 | reverse complement strand
GTAACGAGTATGGGAACCCACACCCCGGCCGTATATGCATAGTCCGACTTTCATCAGGCGCAATCCTTTTTCTTTAATGACTATCGTGCATGGTGTTGGTGATTTTCGAGCCTGTTTTGGCTTCGGCGTATAATGGCCTTGCCAGATCGGATTCGCATCCAAGATAGATTTCACGTGGCCGGCGCCTCTTGGGTCCGGTCTGGCGACCAAACACCTCGGCGGCGGCCACCTGAAATCCAGAGGAGAAACGCATGCCAGACCGGAGATCCTTCCACACCAGGAGGTGCGGCGTTTTCGCCGAGCCGAAGAACAAGAGGGAGGCGTTGATCAAAGCCGAGAACGACGGCGAATACGCGAGGTTCCACGAGAGCCCCGCCCAAGACGATGCCCTGATCGCGGAGGCGAGGCCGGACCCCGCCTGCCCGAAATGCGGGAGATCGGGCGAAGCGATCCGATGGGGCAAGGCCAAAAGCGGCCTCCCGAGATACCTATGCAAGCGGTGCGGAAGGACGTTCACCCCCGCGAGCGGAGGCCTGATCGACCGGAGGAAGCTGCCTCTACGGACCATGGTCAAATTCATGGTGAACATATTGACCGGGACCTCCGTCAGCGAGGCGTCGAAGGCGGCCAAGATATCGATGACGACTGCCCTTTACTGGATGGGCAAGATCTTCGCTGCCCTTGCCTCGTGGCAGGATTCGATCGTTCTCTCGGGCGGCGTCTACGTCGACGAGAAGTACTTCACCGTCGCCCATTCCGAAATTGAGCTCAGGCCGGACGGGAAAAGATACCGCGGCCTCTCGAGGAACCAATGGTGCGTGGCCGTGGCTTTGGGCCCCGAAAAGAAGGCCATTGCGATGGTCGAGGGGAAGGGGAAATCGAGCTCGGCGAAGGTGCTCGGCGCGTTCAGAAGCCACATCAAGCCGGGGTCGACCCTGATCCATGATCTGGACTTCTCGCATTACGAGCTGATTGCGAGGCTGAAGCTGGCGGACAAGGGCGAGAAGGCGATCTACAAATTCAATTGCCAGAGCGGCCTGGAGCCGATCAACAGGTATTGCTCGAACATGGAGGATTTCGTCCGGTTGCACAGGGGCATGAACAAGCATCGCCTCCAGGACTGGATGAACCTCTTCGCGTTCAAGTTCGGGTGCCCGGGGAATGCCCTCCAGAAGGCGGAAAAACTGCTCGAGCTTCTGCTTAAAAGCAAAGAAATCGTCAGATATCGCGACTAGATGGGCGTTTCTCACCAACACCGTGCACGATAGTCATTAAAATTTTTATAATTCGAGTAAATAAAAATACTCACCACCATTCAATTTGTTCCATTGAATCCTGTACGAACCATTAAGTGTAATAAAATCATCTTTTTTTCCAGT
>MVZN01000187.1 GCA_002069125.1 Spirochaetes bacterium ADurb.BinA120 | reverse complement strand
CAGACGGACTCTTCCGCTCCGGCGATGCTTTCCGAGCAACGGGATGTCTGGGCGATCGGATACAACTCCGATATGAGCCAAGCGGCGCCGACTAAAATGCTGACATCATCGGTCTGGGATTGGGGAATATACTACACAGAGACGATCGAACGTGTCCTTGATGGAACCTACCGTCACGTGGCTTTCTGGGAAGGTATGGATTCGGGACTCGTCGGGTTGACGCCTCTTTCCGACCGAATACCGGAGGAAACCCGCAAGCTGGTCCAGGACTATGAGAGGCGGATGCTGTCCGGCGACTTCCACCCCTTCCGGGGTCCGTTATACGATCAGGGAAATCAGCTGCGTATAGAGGCCGGTCGCGTGATGACCGATGAAGAACTGCTATCGATGAGCTGGTTCGTGGATAACGTCGTCACGAGCGCTCCCTAGGGGGCACATATGCCGTCGTTCCCCTCAAAGGGAGTGGAAGAGGCCTACTGACTCAACAACTCGATCACCGCCGCCGGCGAAAGACGCAGCAACGCATAGGCGGCCGCGCTCCTTATTAGACTCGCTTCGGATAGATCGCCCATAATCCGTTTCAGGCTTTCGATGGCGAAACCGTACCGCGCTTTGGCCGAGTGTTCGATACAAGCCACTCGTAGGCGGGTCTCTTCCTTTTTTTCGTTCATACGCTCCACAAAGTTCGCGTACTCGTCTACGAGTTTTAGGCGAGAGATGGCCTTTATCGCCGCTTTTCGTACTAAATAGCTGTGATCTTGTAGTAAATCTCCGACGACCTTTTCCAGCTCGTAGTCCATCAAACGCGCCAAGGCATCTACCGCAGCCGCTCTCACCGTTTCATCAGAATCCTGCAGTCTTTCGCGCAGAAGCGTCACCGTAGCGGGCTCGGCCAGCTTTCCAAATCCTTTCACAGCCGAGAGGCGGATTTTGGGCTCTTCGGCTTCCAACCACGCCGTGAGAAAGCTGATGGCCGTCGCGGGGCTATCCAGGTTTATCTCGACGTACAGCGGTATCAGCACCGGATAATGCGCGCGAAGGCGCGGATCATCGAAGGCTTGGCGGAGTATGGACGCTATCGCGTCGTAGGGCAGGTGCTTGAGCGTCGTCAACGCCACTTTTTTTTCTTGTTCGGTATAGCGATCCGAAGACAGCATCTCGGAAAAAAACTTCTGTACGAAGTCAGGCCGAAATACCAAAAGCTTCAACAAAGCGCTCTTTCGCGCTTGCGGAAAAGGTGTTTCTTGCGCGATCTTCTCCAGCGCGACAGGATCCTCCGTCCTCTCGATAAAGGCTTGATAGGCTTCAGCCCTGACGCTCACATGCCGGTCCTCCAGCAGGGGTTGGACGTCTTCGGGCGGAAGCTCCGACGCGGCAAGCTTCAGC
>MVZN01000186.1 GCA_002069125.1 Spirochaetes bacterium ADurb.BinA120 | reverse complement strand
GGCGTTTTCCACCGCCGATTTCCGCACGGTGATGGTCCAATAGTCCACAAGGGTGGAAACCACCAGGCCGGAGAGCTCGTTGATGATGGCGGCGCGCTGCATCTGCGCCGCGCTGTTCAGCATCTCCTTCTGCAGGCGGTCGCCGCGCCCGAATGCGTTGCGAAGCAGTTCCTGGTGCAGGCTCACGAAAAGCGAGGGCCTGTGATAGCCGGGCTCCCGGGGCACGCCAAAAGCCGGAATGCCCGGGTCGTTCGCGTCGAAAAAGACCTCCTTCACCCCAGCCGAAACGCTCGTACCGCTCGAAAAGAGCTTGGAAATCGAGGCCGATGCGTCGTACTGACGCTGACGATCGCCGGTGAAGGCGGACATGCCGGTCGGCGGAGATTTCTGGTTCGCGTAACCGCCCTCAAGGTTAAGGGTCGGACCGAACTTTGCATTATAACGTTCGAAGTCGCTGTCGCTCATTATGACGTCGTATTTGGCCGACTTAAGCGTAAGATTGTTTCGGAGCACCAGGTCAATCGCCCGCTCCAGCGTTATTACCTGCCCGGCGATTGTGATCGTCGCCGATTTTTCTCCGCTGTGGGCGGGCGTCTCCTGGCCTATGGCGGGGCGGGCGGCCATCGTAAGGGCGAACGCTGCCAAAATCGCCATGTGTACTTTAAGTTTGCTATACACTGATGTCTCCTCTTCTCTGTATATTCGTTTTCTCGATGATCTCTTTAAGAAGCGCCATCTCCCTTTCCGGAAGCGACGGTATGGCGAGCGTCCCACCCGCGGGAAGAAGCGACTTGAACGAGTGGTTCAACAAAAAGGCCAGCGCCCTCTCCCTGTAGCCCTCGCTGTATATTCGATCGAACCAGAGCGTCCCCTCCCAGTTGTCACGATCGCCATAGTTAAGCGTAAAGGAAACAAGCCCGAGCACGAAGAGCAGAGGGTTTTCGCATTCGAAATCGCCCGAGCGTATACCGTCCATGATGGTCCGCTCGACGCGTTCCATCCGGGGAATGAAATAACGCGCCACGATTCCGCGGATATGCCGGTGCCCCCGCGCCAGCTCGATAGCGATGATGCGGTTGAAATCGCGGTCGTGCTCCGCGAGATGGGTATACACCAGGAAATAAATGATGGCGTACAGACGCTGGGATGGCGTTAGCGATTCGAATACGGCCTCGTTCGTGAACTCCGGCTCCTTGTCCACCCCGAGGATGAGGTGCAATACCCGCACGTAGAGCTGTTCCTTGTTTTCGAAATAGTAGTGGATCAACGCCTGGTTCACGCCCGCCCTGCGCGCTATCGAGCTCATCCGGGCTCCGTCGTAACCTCGCTCGGCGAATTCTTTTTTTGCCGCCTGAAGTATGCGGTCCCTGGTCTGGGTCTGTTCTAAGTTTAACATCACG
>MVZN01000185.1 GCA_002069125.1 Spirochaetes bacterium ADurb.BinA120 | reverse complement strand
ATGAAGGCTCTGGAGATAGGCAGAACGGGAGTATAAAAGGAGGCGGCCATGATGAGAGAACTGACGGGTAGAATGGAGATCAATATAACCCACGGGCTGTCGGAGATAGGCAACCTGCGCAGGGTTGCACGAAAAGAAGCCCGGGAAATCGACGCCTGGTGCAATGCGATACACGATCTTAGGACCGAGAAAAGCGACAGGAGAGTGACGGCATGAATACGATCGACACGATGTTCTCCGGGCATATAGTGGGATTGCGTACGACGAACCCGCTGCATATCGGCGACGCCCCGGCGGCCGGGTCCGGTGACGATGCAGCCGGCTCATTTGCCGGAATGCTTAGATCGGCGATAAACAGCGTAAACGGCCTTCAGATCGATTCGGAGGACCTATCCAAAAAGATGATTTACGAGCCCGGAACCGTCGATATCCATTCCGTCATGATAGCCGCGCAGAAGGCGGAGCTCGCGCTCACCTTCACCAAGGCGGTGCGCGACGAGGCGGTCCGCTCGTACAGGGAGCTGATGAACCTGAGGTAAGAAGGATCGGTTTCGAGTCCGCGGCGGCAGGGCCGTCGCGGACGCTGGAAAGACGGTGAAGGGAGGAAATTAATTGATTTTTTTCGGAAATTAATTGATTTTTTTGTTTACAATTTTTTTTGTATGTGGTAGCTGCATTATGTCGCCTGAGAATCCGGATACGACGAGGCCCCGGTGGGGTGTGGGGGCTTGTCCGGGGCAAAAAAATCAAATTTCCCGATCCCGTGTCGCGTATCGTGTTTGGAACCCTGCCGGGACAAAAGGGGGTAAAGGTGGAATTCCTGAGCAAGCTCCTGGAGCAGTTTAAGGAGATTTACGGAAAGCTGGATAGGACCAAAAAGATAATCATTGCGTCCGTGCTCGGCGTGGTGTTTATCGCGTTTGTGGTCCTTTTTTCCGTTTCGACCGAAAAGGCGAATGTTCTCCTTTTCGCCGATCTTCCGTCGGCTGATTTCGGACAGGTTACCAAGAAGCTCGATGAGATGAACTTCGCGTACACCACGAGCGGAACGACCTCAATATTCGTCCGGCCCGACCAGCGCGAGCTCATTATGACCCGCCTGGCCCAGGAAAACATGATACCCAAGGGCATTCCGGGATGGAAGCTCTTCGACATCTCCAAATGGACGGAGACGGACCGCGAGCTGGACGTAAAGTTCATGCGGGCGCTCAGGGACGAGGTGAAGCGTCATATCGAATCGCTTAGCAACATCGAAAAGGCGGATGTTGAGATAGCCATCACCGAGGACGAGCTTTTCAGCGACAAGGAAAACCCCTACACCGCGGCGGTGACGGTATACCTCGCTCCAGGATACGACAAGCTCAATAAAAAGGAAATACAGGGGATAATGTACCTGGTTTC
>MVZN01000184.1 GCA_002069125.1 Spirochaetes bacterium ADurb.BinA120 | reverse complement strand
TAAATGGACGCTGGTCGCAGTCGGTTCGATTCTGCTTATCGGGCTCGTCTTGGTACTGCGCGGAGGCGGCGAAAAAGAAAGCGCCCTGGCGGACAAGGACCCTGCCTCGGCCATGGATTTCTATATGAACCTGTTCTCATCGTACGACGGAAAACCCGATGTCGATCCCTCCAAAGTCGACACATTCGAGGTCGAGCGCAAGAATTTCATCCGAAAAATCCACCTGGAAAAGGAGACCGTCTGCGCAGGCGACGATTTCGAGGTTAAGGTGGACGCGCGCGACCCGGACGGGCGCGAGAAGGACCTCGTCTTCAAGGTCGCCGAGAAGGTAGGAAACCCAGTAATCCTAAAATATTACGGTGAAGGAACGCATGACATAGTCGTTACGGTACGCGACTATACCCGTATCGACACCAAGACGGTAACGGTAAATGTAGTCAACTGTCCGGACAGACCTCTCGTCTTCATGAAGGCTGTCCCTCACCCCATGCGCCCCGACGAGGGCGAGTTCGAGGTAATCAAGCTGGAGGGCTTCTCCGGCAGGACCTCGTACCTCTGGGACTTCGGCGACGGAAGCACCAAAAAGACCGATACCGGATATGCCACCCACAACTATTTCGCTCGAGAACAGAAGCGTTTCCACTCGACCTTTACGGTAAAGGTCACCGTGACCGACGAAAAGAACGCGAGCGCTACAGCGCGCGCGACGATAGATTTCCCGAACGTTCAGTGGATATCATCGCAGATGGGCGCGGCGGCCATTCCAATCTCGTACAACCGTTTTCCAGTTAAAAAGGACGGCTCCTACACCGTCGACGTCAACATGAAGAACATACACAACGAATCGATCTCGTTCGGCGACGCCGAGGTCGAATACATATCCTGCGACAGCGACAGGCCCGCCGAGGTGAGGGCCTACGGGGCCGGCGCGCTCTTAAGCCAGACATCCATAGCCGGAAACGCCGTGGCAAACTCGACGCTTACGCTCGCCGGCGGAATGATGCCCAAATCCAACTGCAATGCCACAATCAAGCTGAAGGGAAGCACCCAGAGCGGCACCGCGGTGAACGCGACACTGTATCTCACCATACCGGTAAGCGACGAGGATCTTAAATACAAGAAGCATCAGGTCGTCGAGGACCCGGAGCTCGATCGTAAGATTCAACAGGCCAAAAAGATCCTCGGAAAGGATTTCGTAACCGTCGACGAGCTTAGAACGCTCGAAAAAGAAGGGAAGCTGTAATCGTGCCGCGCCCCCACCTCCGAGTAGAGGGGCCGCCGGGCGGCTCCGCACGGCTCCTTTTATACACGCTGTTCCTGCTCTCCGGCTTTACCGGCCTGGTGTACGAAGTCGCGTGGGTACGGCTCTTCACCGGGGTGTTCGGAAACACGACACATTCGGTTACCGCCGTACTGTCGGCCTTCATGGCGGG
>MVZN01000183.1 GCA_002069125.1 Spirochaetes bacterium ADurb.BinA120 | reverse complement strand
TCCCGCGAAAGGAGCTTCTTCTCGCGCAGGGGCGGGGATTCGCCGCCGCGCCTGCTCATCCCGGACGCACTGCCCCGGGTTCCGGGGCGATTCACGGCGGACACGGGGATTGCGGACCCATCGTGGGAGGATGTCTACCGCTGGCTTATCGAGCGCCCTGACGAGAGGCTGGCCGATATAAAGGTCCGCGCCGTGGAGACTGACGACGATTTTGCCGAGCGGTTCGTTAGCGGCGAAGACCATCATCCCCAAAAAGCCGCCGATAAAGACAACGATCGACAGGATTTGGCGAGCGTTGACCACGAGGACCCGGGCGACGGAATCGTTTTTAGAGATGAAGAGGGGAATATCCTTCCCACCGGCATGCATCTTTACCGCGACGAGGAGCGGAAGCGAAGGCTTGACTCGCTTATGGAGCGCGTTTTCAGCCTTGCCCGCCAGGATGCGGTGTGCAGGCGCGAGGCCGCTTTCGAAGAGGTTGAGGTATTGGTGCGCGCCAAACGCGATGTGGACATCTCCTCCTGGCGCAAGCAGCTAAAAAGCTACATCGATTACGCCTCACACACAAGCGAGTGGAAGTACTCCTTTGGCCGCTTCAACAGGCGCTACTTCGCAGGCGGCATTTACGCTCCGGGCAGGGTGTTCATACAGAAGCAAACGATAACCGTGGTGGTCGACGTCTCCGGCTCGATGGTGGTAAAGCCCGAGGGGATTGAGGCCGCCTTCGGCGTTATCGAAGAACTGTTAGGCCGCTACACCGTCAACCTCGTATGCGTGGACGAAGGGGTGTACGTGCCTCGAAAGGACGGGGACAAATTCGTTCCCTCGGGCAACGCTAAGCCGTACCGTTATCGAGCCGGGGATTGGAAATACCTCCGCACGGAGCACAGCGGCACTACCTTCTTTGCGCCCCTCTTCAACGGCTTCATGGCGGACCACCGCGAAACGCTCGTCGTGATTACCGACGGCTATATCTACGACCTGCACGAACTCAAAAAATATTCGCCGACCCTCTGGGTCATAACCCCGGGCAGGGCCGAGCCTTTTGTCCCGCCCTTCGGTAAAACTGTGTCGATACGATTGTGATTTTTATGGATAAAAAGATAGTCAAAGATGATTTTCTTACCACGGCCTCTTCCGACGAGATCGTACGGTCAGGCCGCTCGGAACCGGATTTCGACCACAAAGCCGGACTTGCCGAGCTTGTGCGCCGCGGCGGGCCGCGCCATGTCTATTTAGCCGGCGCGTACTGGAAAGACTTCGACTACGCCTCGGGCTTTAAGGCCCTGAGCGCTATGGGCGATCCTGAATACATCTACCGAGCCGGCTGGTACTGGAAGGAGTTCAACCGGACGGCGGGGCTGGAACGTCTCATCGAGCTTAAAAATCCGCGCTATATCTTCTATGCGGGACTGGACTGGAAAGGCTTCGACTACGGCAGGGCCTTCCAGGCG
>MVZN01000182.1 GCA_002069125.1 Spirochaetes bacterium ADurb.BinA120 | reverse complement strand
GTAGGCGAGAAACTCTTGCAGCGCGCGGACCTTCAGCTCAGCCTCGTCGTCGGGTGTTATGGCGTAACGGTTGCGCTTCATGCTGATTCCTCCCTTGCTCTGACTTTCTTCACCGCATGTTTTACCCACCACGGATGGTATTTTTTTTGACGTGCGATCTCCGCGAGGAGCGGCACGTTCACTGTTTTACGGTTTTCGTCGGTCAGCCGGTAGTATACCCATAACACCGCATAACCGAGTGATTCCGCGATTTTCAAGAGCTCGCCCACGGGGCCGGGTAGGATTACACCCTCTCCGGCCTTGAATTCCAATACGGCCGCGCCGATGCGGTCCTGCAATTCGCGCCGCTCTTCGGGTGGACGTTCGGCCATGGGAATCGGACACGTGATTTCCGTCAGGTCGGTTGGCACTACCACCATGGGTTGACGCGCGTCGATCACCGTGCGATCGGGATTATGTGGACACGTCCGGCAATGCGGGTCAGGGCAGTACAGGAAATCAAGGTGTGGACATAGCACCACGTTCGACGCGCGGGTGAAATTCTGACACCGCGTTTTGTATTCCGCGAGCGCCTCACCGGTTTTCATGCACCGCTGCCCTTTGAGGTACACGCATTGCGGGCATTTGAATTTATTGCGTTTCTCGACACCGTGGAAATTCCAGTCGATATGCGGCACGTAATGCGGCGGGATACCGGGATAGTCCGGCTCCTGGTGCTCGAGTACGAGGTTTACGTGGTCGAAGAAGAGCGCTTCTTTCTTGCCGGGGAACGGTCTTAAAATTCTGCCGATAGCCTGAAAATATAGGGCCCGGCTAAGGGTTGGCCTGATACTCGCCCCGTACTCCACCCGCGGTATGTCAAGCCCGTAGGTCGCGATCTCGCAATTCGTGAGTCCATCGATCGTGCCGGCCGTGAGTGCGGCGATTAAATCCCGCCGCTTCCCGTCGGCCATCTGCCCCTCGATGCAATGGAAATTAAATCCCTTCTCCCTGAACCGTTCGGCGGTCTGGTATGCTGATTTTACGGAGCGGCAGAATATCAGCGCCGCCTTCCCTCGCCCATGTTTCTCGTAATGACCGACGAGCTCGCCATATATTTTTTTCCGTTCGAGGAGCGCTTCGAGCTCCTCCTCGTCGTACTCGGTTCCGGCGACGCGCAGATCCCCCAGTCCGTCAATCGGTGGGCTGAAATACCGGAGCGGCGACAGGTATTCCCGATCTGTTAGCCACGGTATCGACGGCCCCTCGATGAGCTCGCCGTAGACCTCCGACAATCCGCGCCCGTCGAGGCGTTCGGGCGTAGCCGTCATGCCGATAATTTTTGACTGTTCCGGCAGGTGTGAAATTATATCGATCTGCCGGTCGAGGTAGAGATGCGCCTCGTCGAATATGAGTAAGTCCGGCCAGTTTTTAATTTTGTCATAGCGCCGGATGAGCGTATCTTTGCTCACCACATGTATCTGATATGCCCG
>MVZN01000181.1 GCA_002069125.1 Spirochaetes bacterium ADurb.BinA120 | reverse complement strand
GTAATCCGAACGAATTCGGTCCTGGAGGCAGTTTCCTTTTTTTCGAAATCCTCGATTATCTCCCTGTCCCTGATATCCTCATACAGCTCCCACAGCGATTTTTTTATCAGGGTCGAAGCGTCGCAATTGTAGTGCTTTTTTAAGAGGCGAAGCAGCTTCTCTTCCTGGGAGTTAAACCTTACCGACGTTACCGCCATAGATCATACACCTCATCTCTTTTTCCGATATAAACGACAAATAAATCCTTCTCCTCAATATAGAAAATCGCCCTGTACTTTGCCTTCCGCAATCGATAATAATCCCGCTTGTAATTGCCTTTAATTTTCTTGATGTCGAATAAATTTAAATCCCCAGTCAGTTCCAGCGACAGGAACGCGTTATGGAATAAAATTATAATTCGCCTGGGTATATCTCCCTTTGCCGCCGCTTTTTCAACGGATTTCTCATACAGCACCATGTAAACAATGTACTACATCTACGCCGGATCGTCAAGCAGAAAACCATGCGACGATCATGATCGTCGCATGGTTTTTCATTCATCGCCTGGATTTTTTCTTTGTTCGGTTTATTCCGTCGCCCGGATGTATGATCCTCATCCGGAGGCCCCTCCCACGCTCCGCCACGCGTAAAGCGCGATCGAGGCGGCCACGGCCGCGTTAAGCGACTCCACGCCGCCCTCCATGGGGATGGATACGGCCTTTGCCCGAAGCGCGCCGGGAAGCCCCGGGCCCTCCACGCCCGCAAGAAGCAGAAAGCTCCGCGGAAAATGAAAATCCGCAATTGGAACACCCGACCTGTCGAGCGCAACGAGCTTAAGGCCCTTCTCCTCCACAAAGTCCGAAAGCCTGTCGATGGAGGGCCCCCGAAAGAGCGTAAGCCCAAACACCGCGCCCGCCGAGGCGCGAACGCACCGCGGATGATACGGGTTTACCGCGTCTCGAAGCATCACCACGGCCCGCACGCCGAATGCCGCCGCGGTGCGGATTACGGCGCCGGCGTTCGCCGGGTCCTGAAACGGCACCAGAAGCGTACACCCCTCCGCGTCCGCGCCGTCCCACTCCGCGAGCTCCGGCACCCGGAGGACCAACAGAGGGCCGTCGGTTGCCGAAACATCGAGCTCGTTGTAGAGCGATTTTTTGAGCACAAAAAGCCCTCCCCTCTCCGCAAACGAGGCGATGAGTCCGTTTAGCGCGTCGTCGTCCTCGCGCTGCCCGTCGAAGAGCACGAGCGATTCACACCGCTCGGAAAGCCTCTTCGCCGCCTCGAGCACAAGCCTCCTCCCGCCGACGATCGTCCGTCCGGCCTTTTTAACCGACGCGCCCGAGGCGGCCCTTTTCATCGCCTTAAACGCGGCGTTGTCTGCGGAGGTGATGGGGGTGCCGGCCATGTCCCCGGCGCGGGTAAGAATACGATAAGTGAGGGCGCGGACCGGCGAGGTCTTTTCGAAGACAAGAAGCCTCCTGCGGTGGGGAGTGCCTGGTATGGAGTAGT
>MVZN01000180.1 GCA_002069125.1 Spirochaetes bacterium ADurb.BinA120 | reverse complement strand
GGACGACGGCTGGTTCGGCAGGCGCGACAACGACGACTGCTCGCTCGGCGATTGGACCGTGGACGAGCGCAAGCTTCCGGAAGGGCTGTCGGGCCTCGCCGCGAAGATAAACGACCTCGGGCTTGGCTTTGGTCTGTGGGTGGAGCCGGAGATGGTGTCGGCCGACAGCGAGCTCTACCGCGAGCACCCGGACTGGTGTCTGCACGTTCCGGGCCGCCGCCGTACGGAGACGCGCAACCAGCTCGTTCTGGACTTTTCGAGAGAGGAGGTCGTGGACAGGTTGCTGGACGACCTAACGCGCCTCTTCTCATCCGCGCCCCTGAGTTATGTGAAATGGGACATGAACCGAAACATGACCGAGGCTCACTCGCCGGCGCTTCCGCCGGAAAGGCAGGGCGAGGTGCCGCACAGATACATGCTGGGGCTCTACCGAATGTTGGAGGCGCTCGTGGAGCGCTTCCCCGACATCCTCTTCGAGAGCTGCTCCGGCGGGGGCGGTCGGTTCGACCCCGGTATGCTGTACTACATGCCCCAGACCTGGACGAGCGACGACACGGACGCCATCGAACGGCTTAAAATACAGTATGGCACCAGCCTGATATATCCGCCCATTAGCATCGGCGCGCACGTGTCGGCAAGCCCAAACCACCAGATAGGGCGGGCCACTCCTCTATCCACTCGGCTGAACTGCGCCATGGGCGGGAACCTCGGCTTCGAGCTCGACCTTGCGGCGCTCTCCGAGGAGGAGATCGCCGCCATTCGCGACGGCGTGGCCCTGTACAAGGAGATACGCGAGCTTGTCCAGTTCGGGCGGTTTTATCGCCTGTGGGACCCATTTAAAACGAACTATGCGGCCTGGCAGTTCGTAAGTCCGGGGCGGGAGCGGGCCGTCCTATTTTTTTGCCGGGTACTGGCGGAGCCGCACGAGCCCCACAGGCGCATTCGCCTTAAAGGTATTGAGGCGGAGGGGCGCTATCGCCTGCAAAATTTCGATGCGTTCTACGCCGCGCTCGGCTACGATGAGGTTTACGACGGCGATGCGCTCATGAACGTGGGCTTCAGGCTTACGCCCATGATTGGGGATTTTCAGAGCAATCTGCTTCGCTTTGTGAGGGTTTAGGGGGGCGCCTGCCGGGGGGTTTCTGTCTTTTCTTCTTTCTGCTTTTAGGGTGTGCTATTTGTTTTTTAGAGGAGGGTTCGCATGGGGCCACATGCGGGGCTGAGGCCCCCCTATCCGCCGGAAGCACTCTAAACTCATCCCCCCGGCCCCCTTCTCTTCGGAGAAAAGAAGGGGGAGTTTGGTTCAAAGTTCAAAGTTAGAATCGTCCATAGTCCACAAGGGGCTACACCCCCTTGTTCTGTGATAAGGGGATTATTCGTGGGATCAGACTAATATCGCCGGAGAAAAAGGGGTTGTAACCCCTTGCGCTTACACGGTGAGTATATAATGCCTATCCGTAAATAATCCAACCGGCAAGCGGCATCAGAAAACCC
>MVZN01000179.1 GCA_002069125.1 Spirochaetes bacterium ADurb.BinA120 | reverse complement strand
TATTTAGCCTTGGGGGGTGGTCCCCCCGACTTCCCACCGGATTCCTCGTGTCCTGTGGTACTCTGGATACCCGCCTCTCGTCTCGTCGTTTCGCCTACGGGGCCGTTACCCTCTCCGGCTGCGCCTTCCAACGCTATTCGACTACGACGGACTTCGATTCCGCAGGTCCATAACCCCGAGGCTCCGTAGAGCCCCGGTTTAGGCTCTTTCCCTTTCGCTCGCCGCTACTCAGGAAATCGATGTTTCTTTCTCTTCCTCCGGCTACTTAGATGTTTCAGTTCACCGGGTTCCCTCCTGCGGCACTATGGATTCGTGCCGCGGTGACCGCCATTCCTGACGGCCGGGTTTCCCCATTCGGATACCCATGGATCAATGCTCGTTTACAGCTCCCCATGGCTTTTCGCAGTTAACCGCGTCCTTCTTCGGCTCTTGGTGCCAAGGCATCCACCCTATGCTCTTTCTAGCTTGATCATTCTAGAATAGGCTCATTTGATGCTTCGTTCTCACGATTCATCTGATGATGTCTTCTTTTACCATTGAAATTGTAGCAGATTTAACGTTATCCATTACCTCTGCCTTATTTAATGATTCTTTTTCTCCGCGATTCTTTACTTCCTTATGCAGTTTTCAAGGTGCGCTCCCGGGATTCCTCCCGTTTCGTTCCCCTCCCCCTCTCGGGAGTTGGGTCACTGGTGGGCTCAAGTGGACTCGAACCACCGACCTCGCGCTTATCAGGCGCGCGCTCTAACCAGCTGAGCTATGAGCCCACGGTCTTTGCTTCCCAGTCGGTTCTCGTTTCTCCGCGCTCGGTACTCGCAGTTCGCAATGGTCGCGCTGCTTCGCTTACGCTCGCATCGCTCCCTTGCTCGCTGGGCTTGCGCGTCGCTTCTCCCGCCACTGGCGGCGCTCCGCTTCGCCCTCGCGCGAATCTCTCGCGCGCTCTAACCAGCTGAGCTATGAGCCCACGGTGGTGGAGATGAACGGGTTCGAACCGATGGCCTCCTGCGTGCAAGGCAGGCGCTCTCCCATCTGAGCTACATCCCCTCGGTTTCCGCTCTTGCCCATGCCGCTTTATTCTTTGCTCGCAACGGTCGTCCTGCTCCTTGCGTCGCAGTTCCCCCTTGCTCGCCGTCGGACGCCGCGCGTCCTCCGTTTTGAAGATGTTTTCACACCCTCAAAACTATATAGTGCTTTACTCGTTTGACTCCGGACCGGTTCCACGAAGTATTTTTGACGACTTTCCTTTTTGTAGGTTTCACCCTAGAAAGGAGGTGATCCAGCCGCACCTTCCGATACGGCTACCTTGTTACGACTTCACCCCAGTCATTGATCTCGCCTTCGACGGCTTCCCCCTTGCGGTTAGAATACCGGCTTCGGGCGCTCCCAACTCCCATGGTGTGACGGGCGGTGTGTACAAGGCCCGGGAACGTATTCACCGCGGCATGCTGATCCGCGATTACTAGCAACTCCGACTTCATGTGGGCGGGTTGCAGCCCACAATCCGAACTGGGACTG
>MVZN01000178.1 GCA_002069125.1 Spirochaetes bacterium ADurb.BinA120 | reverse complement strand
CCCATTATCGGATCCCCCCCGCGCTGATAGGTGTAGCCCTGCAGAAACTTCAACCATTGAATATGAAGCTCATGCGGTTTCAGCGACCGATACGCGCGCCATGATTTATGCAGATGCCCGATTTTCTCCATATATGAGTATTTCGGACTCATGTAGTCGTCAATCGCGTACGTTTTCCGGCCGATGAATATTCCCACGGGGAGCGTAATAATTATTATCGACAACCAGAAAATAATTATTATTTTATTCCGATACGCGGAAAAATAATTATTTATTTTCCATTTAATAATAATTATTTTCTCGGAAATTGTGGAATTATTCCAGTTAATTTCCGGAATTGATTGTTTTTTCGGTCGGCCGGGGCGACGCTTGTGGGTCATCGCTTCCCCCTCAATTTATCGATGATCGCCCGGAACGTGAGTTTCGAGCACGCCGGACAGAGATACGGCTCGCGGACCATCGCGAAAATACCGTGGTGGATGACCAGTTTGTCGGTCGGTGGCACCACCTTCTCGATGCCGCACCGGTCGCATACCAGGGTTATGGATTTTAGCATGTCACACTCCCCCCTATAATTTCCCCGGCGAGATCATGCCCGCCGGGGTACGCGTGATTACAGCAACGATTCCGGCTCGGATTTCGTCGCCGGTTTTTTCTCGTCGAGTTTCTCGGATACGGCGTCCGCACTCACGCCGGGGCTGTCGTCGATCACCGTTTCGGGCTCGTCGCTGTACCATTCGGCCTGCACGTCGGCGGGAGTGTCTGTCTCGCGGAGTATGCCGGCCTCACGGGCCTTATGCTCGAGCTGCTTCATGTCGAGCCCGATTTTTACGCGCGTTTCAAATTCGGCGAGTGCGAGCTCCTTCATTTTGAGGAGCTCGATCCCGTCGAGCACGACAGTTACGGTCGGCACGTTGCCATGGTCGGCCGTCGCTTTTTTCAGGAATTTCAATTTGAGTGGGAGACCCTGGAGTATGCCGCGCGTCTGTTCGGAGATGTAATTCAGCGATGCGAGGATATTGGACACGCTGTTCCACGAGTGTGTCCGGAACCGGTAGAGTCCGCCGACCTCCATCGACAGGGGTATGTGGCATGACAGGATTCCGGAGACCTTGCATTTTCCCGCTTTCAGGTATTCGCATGTATCGGGGTGGCATTTTACGGCGCGCTCGCCCTTGTCGCTGTATTGCGTCGCGGTCTCACCGTCGCCGCGGCATACGCATTTGTTACCGGTGTACATCTGGTACGAGGTGTAGAAATTCAGATCGATCGAATCGAACGGAAGCCTTATCGGTATCTCGCGCGGTTTGTCGCTCCCGGTGTGTGCGGCGAGGCGTTTCATCATGTCGGCGTCGGCGATGAAATTTCCATCCTGGTCGCGCTCGGTAGTGGTGACGACGAAATGGTCAAACCGTACCGGCGGATTGAATTTTTTACCGTTAGCAGAAGTCGTCTGCTTGCCCTTGCCGCCGATTTTGATTTTACCCACCTCGGCGAAACGTGGTGTTAGACCCTTGATCATG
>MVZN01000177.1 GCA_002069125.1 Spirochaetes bacterium ADurb.BinA120 | reverse complement strand
GTATCCCCACGAATGGTTTATTCTGTACGTATAGCGCAGATCGAGCCGGTGGTCGGCCTCGAAGCGCGCGCTGTTGGGCGCGCCGTACATCGGGACATAACGATCTCCGGGATAGAGCGGGTCTTTTTGGGCGCCGACTATCGGATAGTACGGCATAGACGTATAATACTGGAACTTGCCGCTCAACTGGTGTCGGTTGTGCCGGTAGCCCAGCACCAGCTTAAAGGCGTGCTCCTGCTCGTAGTCCGAGTCGATGAATGTATCGCCCCAGGGGTCGCCAATCTGGTTTGCGGGTACGCCGTCGTATCCCGTTGTGGTTGGCAGGCCGGATTTGTACTTGGACTGCGTATATGTATAGTTGGCCCAGCCGAAGAGGCCGTTTTGGTCCTCGCGAAGATCCTTTTTGATCAGCGCCTCGAAGCCATAGGCCTTCATCTTGCCGCTCGTAAGTCCCTCGAGGAATTTTCCCTCGCTTGTGATATGCGGGTACGACTCCGCCAGGTTCCAGTAATTGTTATAGAAGCCTTCCAGCTTTATCGTCCACATGCCGATGGCCTGCTCGATGCCCGCCACGCGGTGCAGGGCCTTCTCCGACCGTAACTCCTCGCCGATCTTCGAGATATGCGGCATCAGGTCGAAGAGGTTGGAGTTCGTCTGAAAGAAGTAACTGTATTTTCCGGCGGCCGCCGAAAGCGTGGTGCCGGTGGGGAGTTCGTAGCTAAGCATGCCGCGCGGGTCCCAGGTGATCTCTTTGGCGCGGTCCAGGTACTCGGAGCGGAAACCCGGGACGAAGGTGAGCCCGGCCACGGTGAGCTTCGCCTCTATATAACCGCCGACGGTCTGGTTGGTGGTGTTCTCGTCCAGTATTATGGGAATGAACTGGTCGGGGTCGGCCGGGTCCCATCCGTCGTTCAGCGCGTTGTTCTGCAGGGTCTTTCCGTGCGCGGTAAAATGATACACCGTGTATTCGGGACCGCCGCGGAATTCCAGTATCTTCTCCGCGACCTGAATTTTGACGCGATCCTTAAGGCCGAACACGTATGGAAGCGAGGTGACGTTTATGTCCTTGTACACGTCGGCGACCCGATCGGAGGGCAGGTTGGCGTAGGCGTACGATTTCGTTAGAGAGCCGTAGGCAAGGAGCCGGTTGGAGATTCTCTCATTCGGCTGCCAGGTATAATACAGGCCCTGGCCGTGCGCCATTTTATCCGTTTTGAATTTCAATCCCTTGAGCAGAGGATCATCGCCCTCGTCCAGTTCGCCGCTTTCCGTGAACACGAAATAGTCCTTGCTTCCCATAAGGAGTACTGTGATCGAATTCCGGCTGTTCAGATAGTATTTGCCCTTGGCCTGGTAATCCCAGTAGTCCGGTACGCTCTCCAGTTTGTCTCCTGTGATGAGATAATACATGGTGGGCACAAGGAGCGAGAGATAGCCATAGCGGCCGGAGACGATGAGATAGCCGGCGTTTTCGGCCTCCTCCTTCTCGATGTATCCCGTCGGCGATGGGAAATAGGGCTTTCCGTCCTTCGTC
>MVZN01000176.1 GCA_002069125.1 Spirochaetes bacterium ADurb.BinA120 | reverse complement strand
TGCAAGGTGGCCCTGTGGATGGAGGGGCACGAGCCCGGCAAGCCGCTCTCGTTTTTAGACCACCGCATAAAATGCGGCGATTCGCTGGTGGGGGTGATGGATATTGAAGCGATCGCGAACACCGGCATTCCGGACGAGGCCTTCAAACCGGTTACCGGCGACGACAGAGAGATCGCGAAGGAATTAAAGAAACGGAATCATTCCCATGGATATACCGGCCAGGGAAATCTTTTCGGGGGCGGACCGGCCGATAGCGCAACGCTCGCAAAGGAAGCGGCGGCAATCGCCGCCATGTGCGACGACAGCGTGGAGTCGGTAAAAGCGAAAGCGGCGCGTTACTCGAAGCTCCACTCGGCCGAAGGCCTGTACTCGCGCGAGTTTACCCTCTGCTCGCTGTGGACCGCGGCCTTTTTTATCCCCATGACGCAGGAGAACAAAAGAAACAGGCTGCTTGTAACAAGCGACGAGTTCTTCCGCTACCTGCAGGGGGAGGAGCTTCCGAAAAACCTGACGGCCTATGTGCAGGCCATGGCGATCGACCTTCGCTTTTTCCACTGGCCCATAGAGTTTCCGGAGGTGTTCGCCTCACCCCCTGGCCCCGCTTCGACGGGCTCAGCGCGGCGCCTCTCCCACGGGGAGAGGGGGAGTGATTACGGGTTCGACTGCGTGCTGGGGAACCCGCCGTGGGAGAGGATCAAGCTGCAGGAGAAGGAATTTTTCGAGACGAAGGACCATGACATAGCGACCGCCGCCAACAAGGCCGAAAGGGAGAAGCTGATACAGAAGCTGAAAAAGTCCAAGCCCTCGCTTATGATAGAATTCGAGGCGGCAAAGCATTATGCCGAAGCCCAGAGCAGGTTTCTGCGCGAGTCCGAACGCTATCCGTTGACGGCGACCGGTGACATCAACACCTACGTGGTATTCGCGGAAACGGCGAGATCGCTGATTAGTAAAGATGGAATGGCGGGAATAATTGTCCCGACGGGTATCGCCACCGACGACACCTGCAAGGAGTTCTTCGGCGATCTTATAGTAAAGAAAAACCTGGCGGCGCTGTACGACTTCGAGAATCGCGAAGCCCTGTTTGCCGATGTGCATCGAAGTTATAAATTTTCACTTTTTACAATAAGCGGTAAGGAGGAAGCACGGGGGTCATTCGCTTTTTTCCTCACCCGACCGGCGCAATTGAATGACAGAGAGCGCGTCTTTGCCCTGACGCCCGAGGATATCGCCCTCATCAACCCCAATACGCGCACCTGCCCGGTGTTTCGCACCCGTACCGACGCGGAGCTGACGAAAAAGATTTACCAGAGGGTGCCAGTGCTGGTGAACGAAACGACAGGGGAGAACCCATGGGGTGTGTCGTTTATGACAATGTTTCATATGTCGAACGACAGCGGTCTGTTCCACACCGAACCTTCGCCCACCAGGCTGCCGCTGTACGAGGCGAAGCTCTTCCACCAGTACGACCACCGCTGGGCCACCTACGATGAAAACGGCGAGACCCGGGATGTAACCGACGAGGAGAAGGCCGATATGACATTTGAGGTGCGGCCGCGGTATTGGGTGGAGAAGGGGGAGGTGGAGAGAAAGCT
>MVZN01000175.1 GCA_002069125.1 Spirochaetes bacterium ADurb.BinA120 | reverse complement strand
GGACATGGAGCGGATAGTCGCTCTTAACCCGGACCTGGTGCTCTATTCGGCCGAGGACGGCGCCACGCAGATGGCCGACAGGGTCCGCGCTATAGGGATAGCCGCCTATCGTTTCGGCAGGAACAGGGACTTCGAGGATATATGCGCCCATTACCTGGAACTGGGCAGAATACTCGGCAGATCGAGTGCCGCCAGCGCAAGACTTGATGAGTACAGGCTGGAGCTTGCGCGGACCGGGCATGGGGCGAAGCGGCTAAAAATCGCAGTCTTTGTATCGCACTCGCCGCTCATCCCGGCCGGAGGGGGCTCCTTCGTTGGGAGGATGATAGAGTCTGCGGGCGGGCGTAACGCCTTCGGCTGGATCGACCGGCCCTTTCCCGTAATCTCCGCCGAGCACCTATTGTTCAGCGACCCGGATATCATAGTCTCCATAGATATGGACCCCGAGGCCTTTTTTTCCGGGAAGGCCTTCGCGGGGGTACGGGCGGTACGCCGGAGCGCCGTGCGCCGCATGGACGCCGACCTGATAGGCAAATACACGCCCCGAAGTTACACGGCCGCGGCGGCGGAGCTGGGGAGGATCATCTCCGATGTCGGGAAATATTAGGCCGCTTGTCTCCTACGCGCTTATGGTCGCGGCCGGAGCGGCCATACTCGCTTTCGCCCTATCGTCGGGTTCCACTTATATTTCTCCGAGAGAAATGGTACGGGTGCTGCTTGGAGATCCGGCCGCCGCCGAATACCGCATACTGGTCCATCTCAGGATACCCAGGGTGCTCATGGCGCTCGTGGCTGGCGCATCCCTCTCGGTCAGCGGGGCCATGTTCCAGTCGCTCCTTCGAAATCCGCTGTCCGAACCCTTTACGGTGGGGGTGTCGGGCGGCGCGGCCCTGGGGGCGAGCGCCGGCATAGTGCTGGGGGCCCCTTTTTCGCTCGTGGCCGTTTTCGCCTTCGCCGGAAGCCTGGGCGCCATTACGCTCGTCTACGGCCTTTCGCGCGTAAGGGGCCTCGGGCCCGGCGGCATCATATTGGGCGGCATTTCGCTTAGCTTTATCTTTTCCTCCGGGGTCATGCTCATCTTCGCGCTCGCTCGGCCGGAGAATGTGCACAGGGCCCTCATGTGGCTTATGGGCGATCTCTCGCTCGCGCGCTTCGACGCTCTGGGCCGCATGGGCCTCTTCGCTTTGGCGCTGCTTTGTGCGGCCTTTCTTCTTCACCGACACCTCGATGTCATATCCTTCGGGGGAGATTTCGCCCGCTCGCTGGGCGTTTCGGCCGCCGATACGCGCTCGGTCTTCTGGATCGGCGGGCTGCTCGCCGCGCTTGCGGTCGCCCTGGCGGGGGTGATCGGCTTCGTTGGGCTTATCGTGCCGCACGCCGCGCGCGCCCTCGTGGGGCCCGTCCACCGGAGGCTTCTCCCCGCCTCGGCCCTGTGCGGCGCCCTCTTTCTCGTTATCTGCGATACCATTGGGAGGATCCTGGCCGCTCCGTACGAGGTGCCGGTGGGGGTAATAACGGGCTTTATCGGCGGGGCCTTCTTCCTGGCCCTCCTTCTAAAAAAGGGAAGGGGGGTGGGATGAGGCCGCTTTTCGAAATGAGGGGAGTCCGGGCAGGCTATGGCGCCG
>MVZN01000174.1 GCA_002069125.1 Spirochaetes bacterium ADurb.BinA120 | reverse complement strand
GCCTCGAGGCCCGGATACCACGCATCGTAGAGGACTACGGTGGCCGGCTGAGGATGGGTCGCCTCGAGGACTTCGAGGGTTTTGAATAATTGGTCGGATTTGTAGAGGTTCGTCCCGTAGACGTCGAGGAATTCGCCGGTCCGGATCGATTGGGGAGTCGGGGAGCCGATGACGCGCGCGTTCCATTCCGGATGGGCGGCAAGGGCCGCGAGCGTCCACGCCCACCATTGGGCGGAATACCGGTCCTCGATCTTTTCGATCGGGAGGATGAGCCGGAGCCGATTGTCGATTACCATTTCACGCCTCTCATTTCCCATATCCGCGTCACCTCGATCTCGAGCCGGCGAAAGGCAACCTCGCCTATCTTATACCACGCCGACACCGCCTCGCGCGACTTTCCGAGTTTTTTATGCCACTCCGGCCGGAACGCAACGCCGGCCTCGGCCATCGATTGAGGAGTCATATTGATATACTTTACATGGGTGACGGAGGCGCGCGGATCGTACACCGCGGCCTTTCCGGATCGGACCGGCCACGCCCACGAGGCCGAGTCGACCGAGTAGAACGGATATTGGAGCATCGCATCGCGTTTCGTCATCGCAAAACCGTGGACGCGGCACCCGGCGTCCTTCGCTTGTTTGATGAGCCGAACATAGGGAAGAGGGGGAAGGCCCGGTCGGATTCCCTCGAGGCCCACGTAGCGCGAGGGACACTCGGCAAGGATTCGGGAATACTCGGCTTCCGTGTCGACCGAATGGTAAACCCATATCATTTTCTTCGCCATCGCCGTTTTTTCGAGGCGTTCCCGCCATTCTCGGACTACCGGTTCGCCGACAATTTCTTGGATATCGAGTTCGACGGCGTAGTCGACGAGGGAGGCGAATTCGTTGAGCCACGCCTCATATTCGGAAAAATATTTCATTGGGTCGGGCATTTTGGACGAGGGCTTCACGTGCTTCGTGACGGACTTCCCGATATGGGCGAAGAAGGAGTGCGCGCCGGAGTCGATGACGATTGCCCGGGCCTTCGCCTCGCGGAGTTTGAGGATCGAATTGAGAAGGGTCTTTTTGCCTTGATAGAACGAGAGGAAGAAATTTCCTCCCGGTTCCGGCCTCCAATCGTAGGACGAGAGGGCCGACTCCGAACCGGCCAAATAGACGATCATCGAAGGCCTCCCGATCGGATTCCCACCACCGTCCACGCCCATCGCCTCCAATCCGCACCGCACCATTCGCCGATTCGGAACGAGGTGGTGGCGGGATAGAATTTCACGCCATAGACGAGTTGGGCGAAGAAGTTGGCGCGCTCGAGATTCACGACCTCGGCGAGTTCCCCGGCGAACGAGGCCGGAATGAAGGTGGGCCGCGTTCGGGCCATCGGTTGACAGAGGAGTTGGCCCGAGGCGCGGTAGGTTCCGTTGGAATCGAAAAGATATTGCCCGGGCGCATACCACAGGCCGTTGTTATGATGAATCGGATGGCGGATCGACCGCTCCCGCATCCATTCCGCGTTCGCTCGGATCGATTCCTTTGTTTCACCCGGGAAAAAGGTCATATTGAGATAATAGACTTGGATTCGTTCGGAGGGGATTCCCGAGGGCGGCACCTTCCGGTAGTGGGCCACATTTTCCAATCCCACCTCGACCACGCGGAGGCCGCTCGCCCATAATTCCTCCTCCCCGAATCGATCGAACGCCTCG
>MVZN01000173.1 GCA_002069125.1 Spirochaetes bacterium ADurb.BinA120 | reverse complement strand
GGCAGGCCTCCGGGGGCTTTGCTTTATCCGTATATGAGTCCCGTCGGACTGCGGGCATCACCGGCCCGACACTGGGAAACCGGCATTCCTCCAGGCCTCTATACCGCCCTCCATGGCGTAAACGCGCGCAAAGCCGCGCCGCTCGAGTTCGCGGACGGCCTTTTTCGTCTTGAGTCCCATGCTGCAGTAGAGAATGATCGCGGCGTTTTTGTCGATCTGTTCCGTATCGCGCGCGAAGGTCTTCGGGTGATATTCGGCGTTTATTGCGCCCTCAATATGCCCGTCGGCGAACTTTTTTGGATCGCGGATATCGACCACGATAACGCCGCCCGATTCGATCATCGCTGCGGCACGCTCGGGAGAGAGGGTCTCCACGCGCGAGCACGCGGAAATAACCAGAAAGATCAGCGGGATGATGATGCCCGGTCTACGCATCGCCGAACGCCTCGCTCCTGGACCTCAGGGTCTCCATGATGCCCTCCCGTATCAGCCTGCACCCGGCGATGAACTTCTCGCTCGTTATGCGGTAAAAGACCTGCTGGCCCTCCTTGCGCTCGGCCACCGCGTGCTGGTCCTTGAGCACCCTGAGGTGCTGGGAGGCGTTTGGCACCGATATGCCCAGGCGCTCGGCGATGGCGCCGACCGGGTACTCGCCCTCCCGGAGCATCCACATGATGCGCAGCCGTTTTTCGTTGGCCAGCACCGAGCAGAAGTCGGCGTGTATCTTGAATATCTCCGAGTCGAGCCGGGTCGTGTCGTCGAGTAGGGCGTTGTGTGCCACGGCGTTCTTCCGTATCGTTGTGAGTGTCCGCGGACCTTGCCGCGTATCGAAGTCGATTCGTACTTGCGTAATTATGCAAGTAGTAAGATATACAGAACATGTACTGTATTGTGTGTCAATAATTTTTTCAGCGTGGCGGGCCTGCGCCGTATAAAGGGATACAGCGCTTTAGGATGTCGGCACAATCCCTCCCCCAGGGCGCGTCGGCTCCGTTAAACGGGGGTCTTCTGTTTGTGGAGCTTCAGGTTGTTGTGGACGGTCATAGCAATAAATAATCCGTATACCCGATACGCCGTCCCCGAATCAACGGGAGGACGGTCTGTGTTCGAGCACATCCTTTGAACCGGAAGAAGCCGGCCGTCCTGCCGGTCTTTCGGCATCCTTCCCGGCTGTTATACGCGCCTCATCCATCGAAACGCGTCGAGGCGCGCCCTGTGAATGAACATCATGCCGGAGCTTTCCTCCCCGCGGGGTGCCATTCCCGGGCGGGAGAAGGCCCTCAGGCCTTTAGCGCGAAGCGCACAACCACCTCGGTTCCCGCGCCGCCGTTAATGCCGATGGTCCCCCCCAGTTGGTCCTCCGGAGCATGCGTACCAGGCTCCAGCCGAGCGATGGGATGGAGCGCAGGTCCAGTCCCTCCGGAATTCCGACGCCGTTATCGCGTGGCGCGGGCGTCAATCGTATTTCGGAGCTTTGCAGGTGTGCCGACGTTAAACACGCCCGACATCGCGCGGCGGGCATATATCACATTATCTCCGAAAGGGCCCTTAAAAGTATTGACAAAAAACCGGTATCGCGCTAACACACCGACATCCTGTTTCCGACGGATTATTCTGGAAGGTAAAGGTAATAAAATGCTGACCCTTGTATCGAGGATGTTCACGCTCCGGGATTGATCGCGGGCAATGTCGCGTCCTGTCTCACCTCTTTCGCGTGTTGTATCCAGCCAGTCCCGCCAGGGCCGTCCGG
>MVZN01000172.1 GCA_002069125.1 Spirochaetes bacterium ADurb.BinA120 | reverse complement strand
CTCGACAGGGAACTCGAAAGGCGCGCGGCGGCGGTGAATGGAAAGGACAGCGCGCTTCTCATGTACACCTCCGGTTCGACCGGAAAGCCCAAGGGCGTGGTGCACACCCATTACAGCATTATCGAGAACATTAAGGTCGAGGTCGAAAGGTTCTATTTCGGCCAGGGATGGAAGGTGCTTCTGCATTTCCCGATAAACCATGTCGCAGCCGATGTGGAGATAGGCTATGCCGCCATAATGATGGGCGGATGCATGGTCTGCATGGACCGCTTCGATCCGGCGGGTTCTCTGGCAATGATCGAGAAGGAGAAGCTAAACGTGATAGGCCAGGTGCCCGTGATGTATCTGCTTCAGATGACCCAGCCAGGCTTCAAGGATATCGACTGGTCCAGCATGAAGCTCTTCGCCTGGGCGGGTTCGGCGGCGCCCAAGGCAATGATCGACGTGTTTTCCGCAATCTGTAAAAAAACCGGAGCCAATCTCATGACCGGCTACGGGAGCACCGAGGTCTGCGGCTTCGTCACCTACACAGAGAAGGGGGATGACGAAGAGACGCTGCTTGCCACCGCCGGAAAGATAGCGCCGCCATTCGAGCTCAAGATAGTCGACGATGAGCGCAGGGAGCTTCCGGACGGGCAGATAGGGGAGATCGCGGTGCGCGGCGCCTTTATGTTCAAGGAGTATTTTAACAACCCGAAGGCGACGGCGGAGGTGTTGGATTCGGACGGCTGGTATTATACGAGCGACCTGGCTTTTAAGGACGAGAGGGGATATATCCACATCACCGGAAGGAAGTCTGAGATGTTCAAGACAGGCGGAGAGAACGTGTATCCGCGCGAGGTTGAAGAGGTAATCGAAACGCAGGAGGCCGTGCTCTTCGCGGCGGTGATGGGGGTGCCGGATGAGCTCTATCAGGAGGTCGGCTGGGCCTTCGTAATGCCCACTCCGGGGAAGAGCGTCACGGAGGAGGAGCTCCGCGAGCACGTAAAAAATAAGCTCGCAAACTACAAGCAGCCCAAGAAGTATTTCGTCCGCCCGCTCCTGCCGCTTCTGGCCAACGGCAAGGTGAACAAGCTGGCGCTTAGGGAAGAGATCAAAGAGATGCTTAAAAAATAAGAGGACTCACGGGCGGGTCGCGCCCTTCCGGTGGGCCCGCCATACCATGGAGAAGAGCATGAAACTCGATTCATCTTTCACGGGGACGCCCCTTAAAGATTATAAAACCATGGTCACATGGCGCTCGACCATGAACTACGCAGCGGCGATAGAGGACGAGAACCCCTTCTACTTCGACGATGAGGGCGGGAAGGCTGTTATGGCCCCGCCCATGTTCGCCGTCGCGCTCACCTGGCCGGTTTCGGAGCGTATCTGGGAATACATCGAGGATAAAAACTTTCCCGTGGACATAATCAAGACCCAGGTCCATTACACCGAGCACCTCGCCTTCCACCGCCCCGTGCGGCCAGGGGATAAGCTTACCGTAAAGGGGCGCGTTGCCGCGATCATGCCGCATCGCGCCGGCACCATCACGGTGGTCCGCTTCGACGCGATCGACGGCGACGGCCAGGCGGTGTTCACCGAACACATAGGCGCCATGATGCGCGGTGTGGAGTGCGTGGGCGGGGGGCGCGGTGCGGAGGACCTGCCCTCGGTCCCATCGCAGGGCGAGGGCGGCACGGCCCTGTGGGAGAGCAGGATACGGGTCGACCGCATGAGGCCCTTTGTGTACGACGGCTGTGCGGACATCCACTT
>MVZN01000171.1 GCA_002069125.1 Spirochaetes bacterium ADurb.BinA120 | reverse complement strand
GTGCTTGGCCACCCGCATGATGTTCTGGTGCTCGTTTTGCCCGTGTATGTCAACCAGGTATTCGGAGATCTCCTGGAGTTTCGCTATCGGTATCTGCGTGGCGTTGGCGAAGCTTCGCCCCTTGCCGCTCGTGTATATCTCGCGCCGGAGCACGAGGGTGCCGTCGTCGCAGTCGATGCCGGATTCGTCGAGGATGGCGCGCACCTGCGGGACAGCCGAAACGTCGAATGCCCCCTCGAGCGTTGCCCGTTCGAAGCCGGAACGTATCTGGTCTGTGGTCATCCTGGCGCCCAGCACGCCCGAAAGCGCGTCGATAAGGATGGATTTCCCGGCGCCCGTCTCCCCGGTGAGGATGTTTAGCCCGGGGCCGAAGGGAATTTTTAGCTCGTCGATTATCACGAAGTTTTTTATGCGAAGCTCAGTCAGCATGTCAGATGTCACCGTTAGTGTTTTTGCCCCAGCCGAGTTTTCTGCGGAGGATTTCGTAATAATCCCGGGACGGGTGCCGTATCAGGTGTATCTTTTTTTCGGAGCCGCGGACGCGGACCTCATCTTCGGCCTCTATGGGAATAGCCTCCTGCCCGTCGATTGTCAATAATAAATTTTCGAAGTCCGAAACCACCTTTGCGGAAAGGGTGATTCCGGCGGGGATAAGCATTGGGCGCACCGCCAGCATGTGCGGGCAGATGGGGCTGAGTATATAGGCGTTGTCGATGTCCGGTATCACGATTGGGCCGCCGGCTGAAAGGGAATAGGCGGTTGAGCCCGTGGGGGTAGAGATGATTAGCCCGTCGCCGGAATAGCAGTTTAGAAATGAGCCGTCGAGCTCCAGGCGAACGGAGATGGGCCGCGATATGGCCCCCTTGGAGATAACGGCGTCGTTTATTACCGTAACCCCATAGAGCTCCCTCCCGTCGCGGACGAGCGAGGCCTTCAGGGTGGAGCGTTTCGATATGTCGCGCTCCCCGGCAAGCGCACGGTCTAAGTGTTCAATGGCCTCGGCGGGGGAAAATTCAGTGAGAAAGCCCATGCGTCCGCGGTTTATGCCGAAGAGCGGCGCGCTCGTCCCGGCGAAGAGCCGCGCCGTCCGCAGAAAGGTGCCGTCGCCGCCAATTACGATGATGAGCTCCGATTCTTTTATCAGGCGCTCCACCCCTGCGCGAAATTCCGCCAGGGGCGCTTCGTCGAAGGGCCCCGTGTCCGGGAGGAGCACGCTGACGCGCCGCCCCCTGAGGTGGGCAACGATCTCCCTTACAAGCGGGAGGGAGCCGGTGTCGTCGGGGCGTATGTGGATGGATGCGGTGCTTATCATGGCTTATGGATCTTGTGCACGTCAGGTTATACGGCCGAAG
Source organism: Spirochaetes bacterium ADurb.BinA120 (assembly GCA_002069125.1). Classification (GTDB taxonomy): domain Bacteria; phylum Spirochaetota; class UBA4802; order UBA4802; family UBA5368; genus MVZN01. The sequence continues at coordinate 414 of MVZN01000171.1, read as the reverse complement.
GGCGCGGGCCGTCAATGAATTTATCGCCGGGGAGGCTCGGATAAAAATACCTTGATTTTGCCCGGCATGAGCGGCATAAGGGACGCCCTGGACGATCCCCATGAAGAGTACCGTCACCATGCTCGCGCTTGTCGCGATAGCGCTCGCTCCGCTCGCGCTTGTGCCCGCGGAGGCTCCCGCCCCGCCGCCGCCGGAGCGCGTGCGCGCCGTAGTGTCGCTTTCGCCCTCCATCACCGATTCGATCGTCGATATGGGCGCGTCGGACCTTCTTGTGGGCGTGAGCTCCCGGCAAGGCCCGCCGCCCGGAAGGGCCGAGATCGTCGGCGACCTGGCGCGCGTGGACATGGAGCGGATAGTCGCTCTTAACCCGGACCTGGTGCTCTATTCGGCCGAGGACGGCGCCACGCAGATGGC
>MVZN01000170.1 GCA_002069125.1 Spirochaetes bacterium ADurb.BinA120 | reverse complement strand
TTTTTTAAGCTCCTTTTGGGCCTGTTGCCGGCCCTTCAGCGGCCACTTTAAGCTAATGCAATCGAGTTTAGCTCTTCGGGGCATATTTTCAAGGGGGTTCCATGTGCGTGCTTCTATTTTTTGTTTGCCCGCGCGGCCGCCGGGCTGTACAAGGCCACCATGGACGACTCGGGCAAAAAGAGAGGCGGCGCGCTGAACAGGCGGATTCGGCAGCATGCGGCGGGGAAGCCGCACCGATTCTTCGCGGTGGCGCAGCCGGGCTTCGAGGAGATCGCACGCGACGAGCTTCGAGGCGCCGGAGTCGCCGAGGAGTTTTCTCTCGTGGAGGGCGGGCTCGAGTTCGAGGCGCGCCTCGACGGCTGCTACAGGGCCAATCTGTGTTCGCGCGCCCTTACGCGCGTGCTGATGCGGCTTGACCGCTTCTCCGCCGCGCGTTTCGAGCGCCTGACGGCCAAGGCGGCGGACTTTCCGTGGGAGCTTTACCTCAACGGCTCTGACCCCCTTGCGATAAACGTATCGTGTTCGCGTTCGCGCCTTTACCACACGGGCCGAATCGAAGAAGAGATGAGGCGTGCGATCGGCGAGCGCCTGGCGGCCTGCGGAATAGAGCCTCCGGCGGTGGAGGGGGATGGTTCCGCGACGCCTCAGACCGTTTATGCGCGCTTCGAGAACGATGTGTGCGTAACGAGCCTGGACTCGAGCGGCGCGCCCCTGTACAGGCGCGGATATAAGACCCATATTACGAGTGCGCCCCTTCGAGAAACAATAGCCGCAGCCCTGCTCCATGCATCGGGACTGGAGCGCTGTACTACCCTCATCGACCCCATGTGCGGCTCCGGCACCTTCTCCATGGAGGCGGCCCATATATGGAGCGGCCGCCTCGCCGGGGACGGCCGAGCCTTCGCCTTCGAGCGATGGCCGGCCTTCAGGCCCGCGGCCTTCGCCCATCTTAAAAAAACGCTCTCTACAAAATATTCAAGCGCCGGAGATGATACAGAAAGGCGCCTCTTTTGCGCGGACATCGATCCGGAAGCGGTAAAAACGGCAAGGGCGAATATGAAAAACGCGGGCTTGGATGACGCCGTAATCCCGGTGCAGGAGGACTTCTTCGCGGCGGCTCCGGACATCCCTCTCGGAGAGGGGACGCTTCTCGTGCTAAACCCTCCTTATGGCGCGCGCATCCCCCATGGGAATATCGCCTCTTTTTACAGGCGCATAGGCGCAACCGTCCGGGAGCGCTATGCCTCGTGCGCTTACTGCGTAATAGTGCCGGGTTTCGAGGTCGAGAAGGCCCTCTCGCTCTCATGGGACAAAAAGATCATCTTTATGAACGGTGGCATAAGGGTGGCGGCCATCATCAAACAGGCGCCCTGAGCGCTTTTTTATTGCGCTGCGGAGCGCCCTGGCGTAGGCTGTCGAACCGCCGGCCAGGGAGCGGACTATAGAGACACAAGGAAAGAAGAATGCCAGATAAGATAAGAATACCCGAACGCAGCGAGATACCGGAGGCGCATAGATGGGACCTCTCGCCCCTTTACGCCGGCGATGACGAATGGGAGCGTCACTGTGCCGAGCTCGAAAAGAGGATGGAGGGCTATGCGGCCTACCGGGGACGCTTGGGCGAATCGCTTGCCCTTTTCAAAAAGGCCCTGGAGTTCGACCTCGCGCTCTCGCGCGAGCTGGAGCGGCTTTATACCTACGCGCACCTGAAGAGCGACGAGGACAAGACCAACCAGCGATACATGGGGCTCTACGGGCGCGCAATGAATCTCTACAATCGCGCCTCGGAGCTTTCGAGTTTTATGACGCCGGAGATACAGGCCCTTCCGGAGGACAGGGCGAAGGCCTACATGGACGATCCCTCCATGAAGGACTACAGGTTCATGCTCGAAAAGATACTCCG
>MVZN01000169.1 GCA_002069125.1 Spirochaetes bacterium ADurb.BinA120 | reverse complement strand
ATAAACGCGGCGCACGTGGAAAACAGCGACGCGCTCGCGGACTCGGGCGTATTCCCGGAGATATCCTCGGGGGACCGCCTCGCGATAACGGCCGAGGGCATCACCAACAGCGGCGGCCTCCTCTTCGCCGTGAACGACATAACGCTCGAAAGCGCGTCGCTCTCCAACGTCAGCACGAACATCGACGACGACAACCTGCTGGGCAACGCCTTTATCTACTCCATGGGGAGCATGGCGATACGCGGCAAGGCCGCGCCGGGGAACACGCTGTACAACCATTCCGCCTATATCGGCGCGGACGGGGACATGGCGATCGACCTGGGAAGCGACGGGACGCTCGTCAACACGGGCACCGACCTGGGGACGTATACCAAAGAGTGGGTGAGCACCGGCGCGGGTTTCGGCAAGAGCTGGGCCGTGCTTGCAAGGGACGTAATAACCAACGGCGATATGCGCACCGCTTCCTCCTACCTCGTGTCGGGCGGAAATCTTTCCATCAATGCCGGGGACGTGCTCAACCACGGAAGCGAGATATCGGCGGCGGAGAATCTGACGATCGACGCGGATACGCTGACCAACGAGACCCATACGGTTGACGTTTCGCAGAAAATACTGGAGGGGAAAAGGACACGGCATACAAAAAAGATCGATTTAGGTTTTGGGAAGATAAAGTATGAAACGTATTACACCAACGACACCCGCTATCGTTATGAAACCGTCACTATTGGATCGAACACCACGGCCCTGATACAGGGGAAAACGCTAACGATACGCGCGACCAAACTCGGCAACGGTATCGAGCGCACCACGCCCGGAAGCGCCGCCGGCGGGCGCGTCGGCACCGTTACGAACAACGCCGCGCTGAACGAGCTGGTCGACACCGGCGCCATCGACGTATCGCAGTACGTGAGCGTCGACGGCAACGGCAACGCCCTGTTCGCCGTCAACACCACGCCCGAAGCGACGTACCTGGTGGAGACCCGAAACCGGTATATCGACCTGAACGGCCTGTACGGCTCGCGGTACTTCTTCGACCGGATCGGCTACAGCCCCGGGGACGTGAAGATACTGGGCGACGCGTACTACGAAGAACAGCTCATCATGCGCGCCATCTACCAGGCGACGGCGGAAAAGTACCTGGGCGAGGACATAGCGAGCAACCAGGAGGAGATGAAGTACCTCCTCGACAACGCGGCGACGGCGTATAAGGACCTTAACCTGGCCGTCGGGGTGGCGCTCACGAAGGAACAGATAAACCTGCTCCAGGAGCCCATCGTATGGTACGTTGAGGAGACGGTGAAGGGGATTACGGTGCTCGCGCCGAAGATATACATCCCCGAGCACATAGTGGCGGGCTTTACGAACGGCGGCACGGCGAAGATAGCGGCCGGCACCGTGAACATGGACATCACCGAGGGGCTTACGAACTGCGGCCTGATACTGGGGAAGAGTTCGGTAAGCATTAACGCCGGGAAGATCACCAACACGGAAAGCGGCATAGCAGGCATGACCGCGGAGATACGGGGCGGCGAGGTCGACCTGGTATCGGCGGGCGATATCATCAACCGGGGCGCCGTCATCAAGGCCGGGAAGACGCTCTACGTTACGGCCGCGGGCGACATCGTGAACGAAACTTCAAACGCGACAGGCAGTATGATCGCGGAGATTAAAGGCGGGGATGTGAATGTAGTGTCGGGAAGTGATGTCGTCAACAGGAGTGCCGTCATCAACGCCGACAGGACAGTACACATAGCCGCCGCCGGTGACATAATAAACGAGACGACGGTTAAAACCACCAGGCTTACCAGAGGGGAGATCAGATCGACCCTGGGAACGACGGCCTCGATAGAAAGCGGGGACAAGCTTTCCATACATGCCGGGGGCGATTTCACGAACAGGGGGGCGGAGGTAAAGTCGGGCAGCGACGCGGTGATCGAGGCGGGCGGGA
>MVZN01000168.1 GCA_002069125.1 Spirochaetes bacterium ADurb.BinA120 | reverse complement strand
AATTACATGGCCGCCCTGAAAGTGGCGCTGGTACATGCGCCCCGGGGAATCCCGATTCGCGGCCGTAGCCTGGAGGTGGCGGCATCGCTCGCCGGCCGGGTGAAACTTGACTTTGTGTATCTCGACGCGGCGCATGATGAGATGTCATTGCTCTGTGATATATCGGCATGGGTAAAGCTCGTAAAACCCGGCGGCTGGATAGGCGGTCACGATTATGGAGATAATTTCCCCGGTGTGGTCGCGGCCGTGGATAAGGTATTTCCGGGCGCCGAGATTGATTCCGATTTTACGTGGTGGTGGAGGGTAGTGTGAAAATGGGCGACGGAGTTACCCCGGTTCGACTCCGGGGCGTCCAAAGTCGCGGCATGGCGAGGCAAGGCCCGGCGCGGCAAGGCTGGGCTTGGCTCGGCACGGCGCGGCAAGGCAAGGCATGGATTATTTCACATGGGAATAATCAAAAAAAATTAGAGGGGGGTCCAAAATGGACATAGTAAAAATCAAAACGAGACTTGGATCATTGTCGGACATCATGTTTGACCGTTTCATCGACTACAGCACGGAGAAGCGGCCGGCCGAACAGAAATTGTATTTGAGCGAAAAAAACGAGGCGGTAATTCCGCAGGAGAACATCATCTCGTTTCTGTTCGGCGAATATCCGGCGGGTTGTGCGAAGTCGTTCGAGGGGAAGCAGGGGAAAAAGTACATGCAGATCGGACAGAGCCATGTTTTTATCGATGAACCGATGATAAAAATATGCGACAATGGGAAGCCGATTATATTCAAGGAATTCAACGACAAAATATGGATTCACCGAGGATCGCCGCGCACACGGAAGGGATCACTGTCCATAAAATGCGAAATCAAGGAGCGGCCGGTTGTGCGGCATCCGTGGACGCTCGATTTTAATATCACCCTGATAAAAAATAACCTGATTGACGAAACAAAGCTCTTCAACTGGTTTATCACAGGTGGGATGCAGATTTCACTCGGAACATATCGCCCACGGTTCGGACGGTTTACCGTTGACACGTGGGAGATAATTAAATCGTAGGGAGGATGTTATGCGTGAAGTGGAAGAAAAACTTGTTAGCCTTGCGGACGCGAAGGCGCTGGAGTTCCTGTCGCTCCAGCCGGGGCATGAGGGATTCAGCGACGGCGAGGAGGCCCTCATGAAGCAGGCGATTTTCGGGTTCCGGATAAAACAGGAATCGACGAAAAACGCACGGGCCACGATCGACCAGACGCTTCGGGCGGCTCGATTTCTGAGGCCCGAGGAGCGGGAGGCGTATGTGCGGACATCTGCGCCGAAATTGCTCCCTGATCTGAAAAAGCGGCCGTAAATATGTGTTGCGGTACTGGAGAATGCGGGTTCGATTCCCGCAACCGCAAAGTCGCGGCTCGGCGCGGCGGGGCTGGGCTTGGCATGGCTGGGCGAGGCCGGGCGAGGCACGGCGAGGCAAGGCACGGATTATTTCACATGGAAATAATCAAAGCGTAAATCAAAAACCGGAGGTATCATGCGAATATCACTCCACATCTTCACCAACTCCACCATCTCCGCGCCATCGACGCGTGTAATACGGGACACGTATTCGAGTTTTTGCGATGCGTTCCACGTCGAGGCGGCGACGGTATGGATGGACCCGCACCCGAACACCGGCGCGGCGGACCGGTACCTCTCAAATCTGCAATCACATTTCCAGCACGTCCGCACCACGTCGAGCATGAGCGACGGCTATGTCAAGGCGGTTCTCGGCTCGAAATCGGACTACCTGTTCATGCTGGAGCACGACTGGCTATTCATTAAGGAGCGCATAACGCATTCCCTCGACGAAATCATGGCCGTCATGGCGGCGGCGGGCATAACGCATTTCCGATTCAACAAACGCGCGAATACGGTGGCCGGGTGGGATCGATCATTGAAAGAGTGCCATACCAATGGCATGGATTATTGCCTCACGCCGAAC
>MVZN01000167.1 GCA_002069125.1 Spirochaetes bacterium ADurb.BinA120 | reverse complement strand
CCCGGCGCGCTGCGCCACCCCCGGAGGGGGTTTTCTGATGCCGATGGCCGAGCTTTGAACATTAACTGCTTAACGCCCTCACCCCCCGGCCCCCTCTCCCATTAAGCTTGGAAGAAAGGAGAGGGGGTGTCTCATGATAGAACGAGTTCTAAATCATAACCATAAAGTATCTTTCCACTAACTTTCAACTTTCGACTTGTGACTTTCGACTGGCCGGGGGGATGAGTTCGGAGAGCTTCCGGCGGCCTGGAGTACTTTTATACCAGCCGGCGAGACTCGCGCCGCCTAAACCGTCTCGATACCCGCCGACCTGTAAATCTCTTTCAAGGCATCGATACGCTCCCGCGTCATAAAGGAGCGCATTTTCTTCTCCCTGGAGTAGGGATTGTCCACCCCTATCTTATCGTTTTTTTCGTGCCACAGGGGATTGTAGGCCAGAAGGACCGCCTTCTTTACCTTTCTGTCGCGCAGAAAATCGGCGATATCCGAGATGTTCTTTTCGCTATCGGTAATCCCCGGCACAAGCGGCGTTCGTGGAAGCACGGGGACGCCGCCTTTCAGGTACAGCTCATGGAGCGTTGAAAAGTTTTCCAGAATAATCTTATTCGAGGCGCCGCAATACTTGCGGTGCAGCTTCTCGTCTGCGAACTTGATATCGTAGTAGATTGAGTTTAGATTTGGATAGACCATGGAGCGAAAGCGCCCCATCTCGAAAAGGCCGCAGGTCTCGAGCAGCGTGTGTATCTTCGCTTTTTTTAGGGCGCGCGTGAGTTCCGAAAGAAATTCAATGGAGATTGTCGGCTCGCCTCCCGAGAGGGTTACGCCGCCGCCCGAGTTTTTATAGAAGGGGATGTCGCGCTTTACCTTCACCATTATCTCGGCGACGCTCATCTCCCGCCCGACCCGCGAAAGGGCACCCGAGGGACAAACCTCGACACAGCGGAAACAGAGGGTGCAGCGGTCCCTTCGGATAAAGCCCTTTACCCTCCGCGACAGGGCCTTTTCCTCGCATGCCTCGATACAGGCGTCGCAGGCCACGCAGAGTTCCGCGTCGAATGAGAGCTCGCTTCCCCGCTTCTTGCTCTCGGGGTTGTGGCACCAGACGCAGTCCAGCGGACATCCCTTGATAAAAACCACGGAGCGGATACCCGGCCCGTCGTCTAAGCTGTTCCCCTTTATCTCCAGCACCAGTGGAGAGGTGGGCTTTGCCTCCGCCTTTTCTTCGGGCCGCCTCATCGCTCGGGCCCCTATACGCCGTACTCGGCCCTCTCGATGAGCTCGATCTGCATATCCCTGTTGAGCGTCACGAAATAGGCGTTGTATCCGGATATACGGACCAGGAGGTCCCTGTACTGGTCGGGGTTCTCCATTGCGTCGCGCAGTATGGCCGACGAAACCACGTTAAACTGCATCTGCATCCCGCCGAGGTCCATATAGCTTTTGGCGTAGGAGTGGATGTGCTCCACGGCCTCTTCGTGGCTGTCGCTGGCGGCCGGAACTACCTTTACGTTGAAGGCTATGTTGTTGTTCATGTTCTCGGCCTTAAGCTGGGACACGTCGCGTATGTTGTCCAGAAGGCTCTTCGAGGCGTGCGCCTCGGGCGTAAGGCCCGGCGTAAATGGTTTGCCCGCAAGCCTCCCCGAGGGCAGGGCCCCGGTAAGGTTTCCAAAGGCAACGTGGTTCGACATGGACCAAAAACCGGCCGTGTATTTTCCGCCACGGTAATTGGTACGCTTGCCGAAAGTATCGTGGGCGAACTTTACGATGCGGTTTGCCATCGCCACTGCTTCCTTATCGCCCGAGCCGAAAAGGGGCGTACGATTTTTGATGAGGGCAAGGAGGGCCTCGTCGCCCTTGAAGTTTCTCTGCACCGCGCGTAGCATATCGGGGAAGGTTACCTTCTTCTCATCGTAGATAAGGGTTTTGATGGCCATCAGCGAGTCGGTCACGTCGGCCAGGCCTATTAAGGCCGT
>MVZN01000166.1 GCA_002069125.1 Spirochaetes bacterium ADurb.BinA120 | reverse complement strand
CTTAAAAATCCGCGCTATATCTTCTATGCGGGACTGGACTGGAAAGGCTTCGACTACGGCAGGGCCTTCCAGGCGCTTGTCTCTTTTGGCGATGTGGAGTATATCTTCTACGCCGGGGCCCACTGGAAGGAGTTCGACTACGAGGCCGGCTTCGATGAGCTAATAAAGACCGACCGCATGGAGTACGTATACAAGGCCGGGTGCCTCTGGAGGCGTTTCGATTTTCTGCGCGCCTGGAAGCGCATGGAATACTTCGTTGATGACGGCGAGGAGTGGAGGGGGCGGGCCTTCGATCACGAGCGCTGGCGAAACGCCCTGAGGCTCATCTGGGACGAGCTGTGGGAGAGGGAAGGGGCTCGTTCTTAATCTTTAGAGGTTCCCTTCAATCATATCATCGTTTTTTTATAGTGTTTCGCTATGTTGTGATCGGCGGAAATCAGTACAGCGTTTCTTTTTTTCGCGTGGCCCACTATCATTCTGTCGAATGGGTCCCTGGTCCACTTCTCCCCGATTGCCGTTTCCACAAGATCGGTCAGGGGTATATCGTCGATTCTCAGGTCTATAGAATCGGAAAGAGCGCTCAGGATTTCATCGGGGCCTTTTTTGATTTTTCCAATCTCGTAAAGATATTCGATTTCGAGCTTCACCATGGGTGTTACCCGGATATCGCTCGTTTCAAGCGCTCTTTTTCCTTTTGCCGACAGCATTTGCGTGTTGCCGTTATAAAGCCATATTGCGATATGAGTATCGATGAATACCATTACAGGTTTTCATCTCCTTTCCATTCATTCGACCAATCGATTGAGATGATGTCCTCCGGATTGCCGTTTATAACATCCCGTTTTTTGAGGTTCGAAAGCTTGCTCTTCGGTTCGATCGCCAGTATGCGGATTATTTTCCCTTTTCTCTCTATATCGATAGGATTTCCGGTTTCGATGACCCTGTCGAGCAGGGCGTAGAGGTTTTTTCTAAATGATGTCGCGGTTATTTTCATAGCTATGTCCCGATTACAATATAATATAAAGCGTACGCATGTCAATATTAAAACGTACGTTTTACGGCGTATATCTCCACATAATCATCGACCCCCGGCCAGCTCCATAGCTTGTGCTTGGCCAGCAAGGTTAGAGACTTCTTTGCGGAGTGAAACTCGGCATCGCCCGAGGAAGATTCGTCGCCTATATATATCATGCGCGTCCCGCCGGCCGAGAGATAATTCCGAAGGGCATTTGAGGCCATTGGATGGTCTAAAAGCGGCCATGCGAGCATGAGAGTTCTTCCAGGGTGCAGCGAGGCGAAGCGTTCGTCGCCGTTATGAACAGGATACCATTCCGAGTCGAACCATGCGTTCATCTGTTCCCAACCGCCGTGGGGCCAGGGGAGGGAGTCCTCCGGCGGAAGGCTGTCGTAGGCGATTACGTCCGCGCCGAGCTGGGAGAGGCAGCGCGCCCAGTATCCGGTGCCGGCGCCGATCTCCACAAGCGGCGAATGGAAGGCGATAAGCTGAAGGACGCCAATTGTCGGGACGGAGAAGGCGTAGCGTGAGCTTAGCTCCATGCGATAATTGAGTATCTTTAAAGCATCCGCTCCAGAATCGGCTAAGCGGCGCACGAGGGCACGCAGCTCCTCGAGATAGGGATTGTCGATCTGCCGGTCGGCTTCGGGGAAGCGATAGGTTGTTATATCGCGCATGGCTTGAAGAGTAGTCAACAGCCTGTCGGCTGCAACCGTTTTTCTGTTTGATGACGCGCCGGCACGACGATCAGCCCGGTGTAGATGTGCCCTGGGATCTAAATTGCGCCCAGACCTCAATCATCCGGGCCACGATGCGAGGTGGCTTCCTCGTCGACCCAGTCTTCCTCTGTGTAAGACATGCCTCGGCGTCCCGGCACCTTACGTGTGGGCCCAGGGCGGTAAAATGGACAGCTTTTCGGGCCGTAGCAGAAGGTTTCGAAGCGATACTTTTTTTGTGAGGGATTCCACTGG
>MVZN01000165.1 GCA_002069125.1 Spirochaetes bacterium ADurb.BinA120 | reverse complement strand
GGTCCAGGCCGAACTTGGCCGGGTCGCTCGAATAGCCGGTGCCGAGCTTTCCCTGTATGTCGCGCTCCACGGCGAACAGAGGCGCCGTGGAGATGGTCATCATCAGCAGCGCAAGAAGAACAAGCGTTCGTTTCATGTCGTATACCCTCATCATTTATCTGAACATTAAGCGTGTCGCCGTTTGAGATTGGCCGCGTCGGCCCGCGGCCTCCTCTCGATGACATGCTTCTTATATCATTCTGCCATTGCGAGCCCCGGTCGTATCGGGGCGTTGCAATATCTTTACGTCCCGGGTTCTATGAATACGCTATTGCCTGTTGAGATCGCCTCATCCGTCGCTATTCCCCTCCCGCCTCAGTCGATTCCGTCGATGATGTTGTCGCCCACGGCATCGCTGTGATAGCGGATGGTTACGGCGCGTCCGCGAAAGTGCGCGATCTTGTTATAGTACGCCTGCATGTCGGCGGAGATCTTAGCGCTGTTAGCGCCCTCACTGTAGAAGTTCTTTACGAACACCATCTCCCTCTTGCCGGCATCCTCGGCGAATACCATCACCTGCCCCAGGTCGTTCGTGGCTATTTCCACTATTCGCGCCTTGAAAATCCCCCTGGCCTGCTGCCCGGTATCACAGCCCTTCATACAGCGAAGGCCGCCGAGGGCCCCCAGGGCTAAAAGCAGGCAGAAGACGAAAATACCGTTTTTATTGTTTACTATCATGCTGGGCGGCTTTCCTTTGGTTGTTCGAGTATTGCAGGCCTGCCTGGGCCGTCGAGATGCGCAATATCCATCAGTTTATGGAATTGTCGCGTGAAGTAAAGTACATTTTTACCGGTAAACGCATGAAAAAGAGAAAACGGCTCATACAGGCCCTTGCCGAAAACTATCGCGACGGCGAGGCCCCGCCGTGCGCCCACTTCGGCGAGTGCGGGGGCTGCCTTTTCCAGGATATCTCGTATAAAAACCAGCTTGCGCTTAAGGAGGAGTACCTGCGGACCGAGCTTGGCGATGTGTGCGATGTTGGGCCTGTGCGCCCTTCGATGCCCTACGGATACAGGGGCAGGATGGACATGGTGACCGCCTTCGGGAAGGTCGGGCTTAGAAAGCGCGGAAGTTACCGCCGCGTGGTCGATATCGAATCCTGCGCGATTATGCAGGAAAAATCGAACACGATGTTCCGGGAGATAAGGCCCCTCGTGTCCTCCGTGGAGGATTACGATTACCTGCGGCACGAGGGCTATCTGCGCTATGTGGTGCTTCGTCAGGGCATGTACACGGGAGAGCTGATGGTGAATTTTGTCGTGGCCATGCCCGAGGACCGCCTTGGCGGCGTAATCGAGGCGCTCCCGGACGGGGTCGATTCCGTCTCCATTCTGGTAACGGGCGGCCGCGCGGACGTGAGTTTCGGCGAGGTCTGGAAGACCGTTCGGGGCGGAACCATCGGGGAGCGTTTAGGTGACTTGCGCTTCTCCATCGCGCCCAATTCGTTTTTCCAGTCCAATTCATCGATCGCTCTTTTAATGTACGAGCGTATCCGCTCCATGGTAAAGGGGCGAACGCTCGACCTGTACTCGGGCGTGGGGAGCATCTCGCTCTTTGTCGCGGGCGCGGCCGATTCGGTGACCGGGGTGGAGATGAACCCCGAGGGGGTAGCCATGGCCGAGCACAACCGAGAACTTAATGGAATCGAGAACGCGCGCTTTGTCCATGGCGACGTGCTGGGTTATTTACGGGAGTGCGAAGATAGATACGACACGGTGGTGCTGGACCCTCCGCGCGCCGGCATGCACCCGGCCGCGGCCGCGCTCCTTTCGAGGCTGGCGCCGGAGCGCATCGTCTATATGTCGTGCAACCCGTCGTCCTTTCGCGAGGACCTGTCGGCGCTCGCGGACTACCGCGTTGAAAGCTTCGAGGCCTTCGACATGTTTCCCCAGACGCCGCACATCGAGACGCTGGCGCTTCTAATAAGGCGCTGATGTCGGCGCTCACTTCCGCT
>MVZN01000164.1 GCA_002069125.1 Spirochaetes bacterium ADurb.BinA120 | reverse complement strand
TTATTCCAATGCCAGCCAGTCTCTTTAACAAGGCTCCCCTTAACCAAAGGGGAGCTGCCAGAGGCTGTGGGGATTAATCGGGGATAATCCGGCGAAATTCGGGCTTTAACGACAATAGCGTCGGGGTATTATACGGCTTTATATGTCTTTTCCGGAGTAAGTACGATCTTTTCGCCTGTCGCCTTTTCATACAGGGCCTCCGGGGCGATATCGATCTCGCCGTTTTTCCAGGTAATGCTTCCGAACTCAATGAAAAACTTCGCGAATTCCAGTGGGTCGCGTATGTCGGAATAAATTTTTCCTTCGCCGATATATTCGCCAAGGTCGACCAGGCCGGATTTGCCGTCGCGGAAAAAAAGCCGTATCCGATAGCCCCCCTCGTATCGGGCGTCAATTATGTCAAAAAACATGGAAACCTCCTATTGAAGCGGCTCGATTCTTAAAGTATGCTTTTTATTGCTCGCCAGGGCCCAGTTTTCAACCAGTTCTCTCTGATGCATTGTTGCCCATTCCATGACGAGTCCCATCGCCTTCGGCGGAAAACTGCCCATAAGTACGCTGAAGTTATGGATGTCCACCAGAATCTGAAAATCATTGTAATACGCGTGAAAATGCGGTGGGGCATGGTCGTTGGCGTACATGCGGATTACAATACCATAGAATCACGATAATTCCGGCACCTCAGTTCACCTCGCCGCCCGGCACGAAATCGCAATCGTCATTATCTAATGTATCACAGTACCGCCCGAAGGGCAATCAAATTAAGGCCGTCCGCCATTTTACAAAAATACAATGGAGTATCAGGCGGTGATTATGGTCGTCGCCTGATACTGATATCGGTGATGCGGCAGGACCTCGCGCCTTTCACCGACGCGGAGGCTGAGAAGGTAAACCGGGGCTTCGGTGAAAGCGGACCGTTATGCTGAATAAGGCTCCCCTTTATCAAAGGAGAGCTGCCGGAGGCTCTGGGGATTCAAAAAGTACTTGTCAACCGCATGAATTCGGGATAGTATACCCGGGTTGCAATGCGACTAATTATGCGTAAAGCAACCCCCTGCTTTCGGATGACTTGCTCTTGAAGGAGAACAGCATGAAAAAAACAATCATCATCGCCGTAATTTCCCTCATACTTGCGGCGCTATCATGTAAAAAGGAGCCTCCGCTTCATGAGGCATTTGAAAAGATAGCCGAAAACGATGTGGAGCGCATCGAGGCGCTGATTGATGGCGGCGCGGACGTCAACGCGGTGGACAGCAAGGGCGAGACCCCCCTGATGAGGGCCGCGGCTTCGGGGCGCGACACGCTTGTTAAGCTTCTCCTCTCCAAGGGTGCCGCAATCAACGCCCAGGACGACCGGGGAGAGACCGCGCTAATAAAGGCCGTGCGCGGCAGGCACAGCTCCACTGTCGGGGTGCTTCTTGCCGCAGGGGCGGACGCTACGATCAAGAGCAATGACGGCTCTACCGCCTTCATGCTGGCCGAAAAGGCGGGATCGTCCGAGATGATGAAGTCGCTGGCCAAAAAGGACGCCTCCGCGGGCGAGCGGCTGAACCGCGAATTCTTCGAGGCGGCCGATTCGGGCAATCTGGACCGCATGACGGCGATCATCGCCCGCGGCGGCAACGTAAACGCCCGCGACAAAAACGGCGCGACGGTGCTAATGTCCGCCGCCTCGCAGGGCAACCTGAACACCATGCAGTTTTTAATAGCGCGCGGGGCCGACGTCAACGCAAAGGACCGCCTGGGCCGCACGGCGCTCATCTTCGCCTCAATGCTTGGCAACAAGCAGGCGGTTCGCTTTCTTATAAACCGCCGGGCCGACGTCAACGCTCGCAGCGCCACCGGCGTAACGGCGCTTGAGTGGGCCAAGGAGGGCAGGCATACGGAGATCGTAAAGATGCTTAAAGACGCAGGGGCGAGGGAGTGAGATTTACAGGCCGCTTGAGGACGGTGGAATAGAGTTCAAAGTTGAAAGCTATGACCATCGGCATCAGTAAAACCCCCTCCGGGGGGGCGCAAAGCGCTGGGGCTCTCCGAACTCATCCCCCCGGCCCCCTTCTCTTCGGGCAAGAGAAGGGGGAGTTTGAATATCAGGCTTTCTTG
>MVZN01000163.1 GCA_002069125.1 Spirochaetes bacterium ADurb.BinA120 | reverse complement strand
CCGTTTCATCCGAGCTTCGACCGGCGCTACCTCACCGACAGGCGCATCGATTATCTGATCGGCTCCTGCCACTTCATCGACGGATGGGGGTTCGACAACCCGGAAAATCTCCATGGCTTCGACGACCGCGATATCGACCGCGTATACTCCGATTATTTCACGATACTCGAGCAACTCGCCGCAAGCGGCGCTTTCAATATAATCGGGCATTTCGATCTGGTGAAGAAGTTCGGACACCGCCCGCGCTCCGACTTTGGCGCCAGCGTACGCCGAATCGCACGGGAGTGCGCCGCGCGGAATGTTGCGGTGGAGATAAACACCTCCGGGCTTCGGAAGCCGGTCCGGGAGATGTATCCGGCCGCGGAAATACTGACCATACTATTCGACGAGAACGTGCCACTGGCCCTTGGCTCCGACGCGCACAACGCCGATGAGGTAGCCTACGGCTTCGACCTTGCGGTCGATGCGGCACGGGCGGCGGGGTACCGCAGGATATCCGGCTTTAGCGGACGCAGGCGCTACGATATTCCGCTTTAGGGGCGGGGACTCCTGTCCAAGAGAGGCTTCCGGCGGCCGGCGCGGCGGGAACATGACATGCGATGACGGCGATGGAACTTGCAATACAAAACGGTTTTTTTAAGGCCCCTACACCGGCGGGGCTCGACATCGGCATTGCTGCGCGCAGTGCGAATAAACTGGATTATTCCGGCGATACAGCCATAGTACGTCTGCGCGAGAAGAAGCTGCTTGCCGCGCATATCGGCATTCCCGCCGAACAGATTTTCTCCCTAAACCAGGTCCATGGCGACACTATAATAGAGATAGACCGCTCCTCCCCCGGCAGCGAGCCCTGGGTCGCGGAAGCCGACGGCATGCTCACCGCCTTCCCGGAATTATGCCTGGTCATAAGGACGGCCGACTGCGTTCCGGTCTTCGTATATGATAAAACCCGCCGAGTGCTGGGGGCTGTCCATTCGGGCTGGCGCGGATGCAGGCTCGATATAGCCGGAAAACTAGTAGACCTTATGCGACGGCGCCACGGCTCGAGCCCCGGGGATCTCGCGGCGTTTATATTGCCCGGCATAGGCCCTAATTCGTATACCGTAAACGAGGACGTGGCCTCACTTTTTCCCGGCCATGCCGGGCGCAACGAGGGATCGACCCGGCTCAACCTGCCCGGCATAATCCGAGAATCCCTTTTAAAGCGCGGCCTGCATTCGGAGCGCATACTGACCGCTGGACGCTGTACACTCGAGGAAAGGGACATCTTCTACAGCCACAGGGCGGGACACACGGGAAGGAACTTGAATTTTGGGATGATGTCATCTGTAGGCTCATAAAAAAGGCAGTTCAAAGTTCAAAGGATGACAGTCGAAAGCCACAAGTCGAAAGTTGAAAGTTTGTGGGAAGGTATTTCTGGGTTATGATTTATAACTCGTACTCTCATGAGACTCCCCCTCTCTTTTTTTCAAGCTTAATGGGAGAGGGGGCCGGGGGGTGAGGGAAACAGTTGAAAGTTGGAAGTTGAAAAATAGGCACTCGGCATCAGAAAAACCCCCTCCGGGGGTGTTGGGCTTGTTGCATCTCCCGCGATAACAAAATCTTTTAACCCTTTACAGCACCACGACAAACACTGGGCTATTGAAAAGAATCACTCCATCCACTTTCGGCAACACTGGACCTTTAGGGCTAAAGTATTCAAACTTGCCTATTGATAATTCTTACAAAAAAAATAAAAAATTGCACTTTTCGACAAGCCCTGAATTACTACTCTAATTGCCTCTTTTATCGGCATAAGTTTTCCAGCCTTATAAAGACCAGGGCCCAATGAAGCCCCGCACCCGCCAGAAGGAAAACTCGCGCCGAATATGGTCATTTACGGTATACGCGGAATATGCCAATATAGGCCAATGGTGCCCCTTGAGCAATAAGGAGGATAATATGACACATCGAGATGACATTCCACAGCTATCGAGCCTGCTGGCATCCCGAAAGCCCACCGCAGTCGCTGCCGAGGTGCGTGGTATTTACCGTCACCATTACCCCGTGAGAGGCTATTCCTGCGTATCGCACGCTACACAGCTTGTTCGAAAACTATTTGCCGGGGATTTCCCGGGTTACCGCGGCTGCAACACGGAATATCACAATCTGGC
>MVZN01000162.1 GCA_002069125.1 Spirochaetes bacterium ADurb.BinA120 | reverse complement strand
TCTTTTATCGACTCGTGGGAACCGGCGTGGCCGACCTATCAAGGTCCGTCCGGGATAAAGTATAACGGAGGATATGTATTCGCCTACGATGCAGTGACGGAAAATATTTTCAAAATCGACGTTTCTGATATGAGCCTTTCAGCCACGCTCTCGGTCCCAACGTATGATGGGAGCCACGTTTATTCTATTCTTGACTTTGACCTCGATTCGGCCGGGGCCTACATTTACGCCATCGCCGTGGCCGGGGCCGGAGATGTGAAATGCCGGAAATTTTCGGCCTCCGACTGCTCCCATATTGCAGACGGTACGGATACTTTTGGAGCCTCCGCCCAAAGGCTTTACCACTACGCGGAAGGGGCGGCGGAGCGATTTTACGTCGTTTATAACGATGGCTCTAATCAGGCATCGAAAATCAACCCGGCAACGCTCGATAAATATTATGCCGCGGTCACGACCCTCGCCCATACGCCGCTCGGCATCGCGGCCGATGGAAATTATTTGTACGTATTTTATGAGACGCAAGGAATTGATCGCCATTTGAAAAACGATATCGGAGGGACGGCCTCGACCGAGGCCGGGCGGATTCGGATATGGATCAACGCCCTCGGCTCTTTGACCCAAGCCGGACTAATCGACTCCGGCCTCAATCTTTCGATGTTCGGATATGTCGAGGGGACGCAATTAAAATCGACCGTAGCGACGGGAACGCCTCCGCTCGTGGTCGCCTCCGAAACGATGGTCGCGAATTTGAACGCCGACCTCCTCGACGGATACGAAGCCGCCGCTTTCGCCCTTGCCGGACATTCCCATTATCTCGGCGATCTCGTGGACGTGCTTATTCCATCCGGGGAACCGGATGACGGAGATGTCCTCGCGTGGAGTGCCGCGGACTCCGCGTGGATGCCGACGACTCCGGCCGGAGGATATTTAGTAAGTCTCCTCGACGTGAGTGTCCCTTCGGGCCATCCCGAAAGCGGAGACGTGCCGGCGTGGGATCCGGTAGCCGGTGCGTTTGTGCTTTCCGCTCCCGGCGTTGGCGCGATTGGTTTTTCCGACCTGTCGGACGTGTTGATATCTTCGGGAGAGCCGGTCGACGGCGATGTTCCGACATGGGATGCCGGAGCGGGAAAGTGGGTGCCGGCGGCTCCGGCCGTAGGCGGCCATGATTCTTTCGTTGATAATTTCGCCGACTCCTCGATATTCGCGGATTGGGTGACGTATGGGACGGCGGCAGGAAAAACGATCACCGAGAGCGCGGGAGGGACGCTCGACTTTTCCGGATCGGCCAGCCAAGACTGCTCGGCCGGTGTGCCGCGGATTTTCCTCCCGGTCCCATATTGGCCGTGTGAGATCGAGGCGAAATTGTCCGCCTACAACAAAGGGGAGCGGACGAAGGCGGGAATGTTCATCGGGCCGGACGGTGGCGCGTGGTCGGGGGCCGGAAATATTTATCTCGAACAAATATTTTCGACCGGCGACGGGATCAATTCGGTTTACGTCGAGGACGCCTCCTCCGCCCTCGCGAAGGCCGCAAACTCGACGGTTCCGAAATGGTTTAAGATTCGGTGCATGGGATCTCATAAATACGCGAAGTGGCTTTTTTACTATTCGACGGATGGGGCGGCGTGGACGCTCCTTTACACTTATTCGGTCGCGGCCGCGAGGGGCGGATTGTGCGCCGGCCTTTTCATCGGAAATTGGTACAATCAACCGGCCGTGACCGCCTCGTTTGAATATTTCAAAATCACGCCGTACTCGTTCGTAGGGCCGGGATAATAATTCAACAGGGAGTTAAATCGATGGAAAAAGAATTGTCCGCGATCTCGCCCCTCATGCTCAACACGGTAGGGGGACTCGTCGCTTTACTTTTCGTAGTGATGATTATCAAAGCGATCACTCAACTCGTCCGCCAATATCGTCCGGCCGCGGTTCCGGCCGGGAACGGGAAAGGCGGCAACGGATCGGATATCTTTGCGAAATCCGTCCGCTTTAACCTCCACGACAAGGCCCAAGAGAATTTGTGCCGAAAGGTCGAGACAGTCGAAAAAAAGGTCGACGATATTGACCGGCACTTCTCGCGGTTGATTGCGATCGGCGAACGCCAAGCCGAAGCCCTCGAGCGGCTCGTTGAATTGAGATCGGAAATCGTAAAAGCCGAATTAATCCAT
>MVZN01000161.1 GCA_002069125.1 Spirochaetes bacterium ADurb.BinA120 | reverse complement strand
AGGCCGGAGTGCAGGTTCCGGAGTCGATAAATCTGGAGCTCTCGCGCTATCTAAACGGAAGGGGCGCGCACAAGCTCAACTTCAGGCCGTCCCAGGAATTCAAGGACCCGTACGGCACCCAGGACAGGCTGCTTCCCCGTGGAGCGAGAGGCATCTGACAGGCCTGTGGCCGGCAAGCGGTTTTTCCTAATATACCGATAGTCAAGCCGCGCTTGGATCATGCGCGGCTTGACTTTTTTTAAGCTCATAGCATTTCCTAAAGCACTATTCAAACGCTTGAAACGGTCGATCACGCCTTCGTCCTTACCGGCTTATTCCCTACAAGCATACGCCATAAGACGATGGAAAAATTTGAGAGCATTGAGCATGATGATATATTCAATATGAGAGGAAACAATAGTCCTTTGGTTTAAGCTTTTACGGATTGCAGGGCCAACTATTGAGAATCTAAAATTTCAAAAACTGTGTTTCCCCGCCTTCGGCGGGGGCACTATTAAGATTTGAAATTGGCATTGATTATAATTATTGGCAAATTCAAAAATCAGGTTTTTATACACGCCTTTCGCAGGTTGGAAAGCCATATTTTTACAGGTTCCCCATTATGAATAAAAAACCGGTTGAAGTGAACGTTAGCGAGCTCGAGAAAATACTCGACCGCCATCTGGAGTCGGGCGCAAGCCTCAATTACGCGCTGAAGATCGTTGGCCATCCGGGGGTAGGTAAATCCGCCATCGTACGCCAGGCCGCCGAACGCAAAAACCGCCTATTCATCGATACTCGTCTCGCTTTCAAGGAGAACGTGGACCTTGGCGGTTACCCTGTTCCGGACCCAACCGAAAAAAGGATGATATACTACCGGCCCCGATTTATCCCGCCCGCCGAGGCGCCCGAAGGCTTTGACGGCATTGTCTGGTTTCTCGACGAGTCGAACAGGGCGCATCCTACCGTGATTCAGACCCTCTTCCAGATCATTACCGACCGGCGATGCGGCGAACACGAACTACCGTCCAACACCTGTATAATTCTAGCGGGAAACCTTGGCGACGAGGACAACACCACGATCACGGATTTCGACGACTCCGCGCTGGACGGAAGGCTCGTCATCGTCCAGCTCAAGCCGACGGCCTCCGACTGGATAAAATGGGCCAACCGCGAGGGGATCCACCCGGCTGTGATACGATACCTGAGCATCTATCCGGAAAAACTCTGGGACGAGCGGAACATCAACCCCAATCCGCGCGGATGGCACCAGGTGTCCCAGGCGGTATCCGTGTCATACGGCCTTGCCGGCGAAGAGGAACTGGTCCGCTTCCTTTCGGAAAATCCCGGCTCCACGCTCGAGAAGATAATCATATCGCTTGTAGGCATGGTTGCCGGAAGCGACTTCACTTCGCAGATGACACGACCGCGCAGGATAAGCACGGCGGACGTGCTTGCCGGCAATCGCGAAAAGCTCGAGGGCATGAGGGACGGGAGCATCCCCTCCGAGGATATCCTGTGGGCCGTTTCGGGTGCGCTTTCGCACCTTCGCGAAAAAAACGAGCTTCTCAAAGGCGATTTTGTCGGAGAGGACCTCCGCGAGCTCGCAGGCACCCTTCTCTTCGTCGGCCATTCACGCGCGGACAGGCGCATCTCCTTTTTCTATACGCTGCTTCGCCAGTGCGGGCTTTTCAGCCTCATCCCGGCCGCCCTCTCTCTACTCGATGAGGCCGACCGAGCCAGCATCAAGGCCGCCTTTGGAGCGATACTGGAGGAGAACTGATGACCGCCGGGGCGAAGGCCCTCTCGAACAGGATGAGCGACACGCTCGAGCTCCTCTGGGGGCGCAGCCGCTTCGTCTCGTATTTTTATCAGGCGGTTGATTTCGTCGAGAACCGGTGCGTTCCCACGCTCGCCCTCGAATACGCCGGGGAAGGGGCCGTTTTATATTACAACAGGGAGTTCGTCGAGCGCTCGCACGTGGAGGACCTTATAGGCCTGTTGGTGCATGAACTGCTTCATGTGGTGCACAACCATCGGCACAGGGCCCTGCCGGGGGCCGACCAAGCTCTTCAGAACCTGGCGCAGGATATGGTGATTAACAGCTATATCCGTTCCCGCGAAAGGAGCTTCTTCTCGCGCAGGGGCGGGGATTCGCCGCCGCGCCTGCTCATCCCGGACGCACTGCCC
>MVZN01000160.1 GCA_002069125.1 Spirochaetes bacterium ADurb.BinA120 | reverse complement strand
GCCGCCCAGGCCCAGGGAATAGGCGCTGTCGGGGAGTTTTCCCAGATCGGCCTCGCTTTCGAACATGGCATAGATAATACAGGCTGAGAATGGCCTGAAGGCGAATCCCCCTCCGGGCGACAGGTGGAAAATCAAAGGATCGCGCCCTTTGTCTATCGGAAGCCGGGTTAGCCCCGTGTTGATTTTCCAGGAGACTGATTTAAAGAGCTCATCACGGGGAGAGAGCGACGCGATATCTATAAGGTCGATGTTGTTCAATTCGAGGCGTCTGTCGATATCATAATAGCGAAGCGTGATATCGGTAAAGACTATCTGGCCTCCTTCTACATAGCCGCTGTCCCTGTCGAGCAGGGTGTGGTATGAAGGTCGAATCCGTATCTGCTGAAAATAATCGGTTTTGCCTTCCTTGCTCGTCAGCCCTGCGCCGATGGACGCCCTTGCGGAAAGGTGTCCCTCCACCGGGTCGGCGGGAGGGGGGACGATATATTCGCTCATCTCCGGTTTTCCAAGGGTGCTTCGCGCCTGAAGCAGCGAAATGAATACTTTCGAATAGTCCTCCTTCGTAGTGTATTCCTTGGAGTACCGATACTGGGTGTATTCCGAGGCGAGGTCTAAAATTCGTATCTTGTCCTCATCGGAAGCGTCCGATTCGAGCACGTGTCGAGCGCTTTTTTCCCCCCTGGCGAGCGCCACGGCGAGCTTCCGTCCGTCTCCGGATAAATGCGAGGCGATATATTTGATCATGCTGGAACGGGACGGCCGGTATTCGGTCCTTTCGATCGCTCCGCTGTCCCGTACCCCGCGGACAGTGTCTATGGGAATGACCCAGAATGGAAAGCTTTTGTAAAAACGGTCCGTAAGCGCGAGGGACGGACGGGCTACATCGAAGAGGTAAAGAAGGTTATACGAGCAGTTTTCGCCGAAAAAATAATAATCTGAATAAATCAAGTCGAGTTCGAATATATGCAAAAGCATCCTTCTAAGCTCGTCCCTGCCGAAATTTAGGTGGTATTCCCAGATATCGCGATGATCGAAATCGCTGTACTCCTGTATTTTGGCGTAATAGGGAAGGATGGAGAAGTAACCGGGATAGTAGCCAAGGAGTCCCTTTACGGCGTATAGGGGTCCGAAGGTCTCGTTTGTAACGGCGGAATAGTTGACCGCATGGGAGAGCAGCGGGCTTTTTGCGCCGGTGTCGAGAGTTACCAGCGTATGGCCGAACATGGACGCGGGGCTGTTTATATGGGATGTGGGAAAGGCCAATGCGGCGCCTGTCGGCTTGATTTTCTCGAGGACGGTGTTGAGTCTGGAGCACTCCATCGGGGGAAGTTTTTCGGGATCGATATCGAGCTTGCCCTTGAGCCATTCGTAGCGGGCGGGGAACCTGCACCGCGGGTGCTCGTCGCCTCCGGGTTCCGTTCCGAAGAGACCCCTTATTGTGGCCTCGAGCTCCGAGCGCGGGTTTGCGCGCCCATCCGGGGCCAGAAAAAACTTCGGATCGTCGATAAGGCTCTTATGGCCGAAAAGGGGCTTCTGGTAATGGAGCAGCACGCGCCATTCACGCTCTTCATGCAGCCGCAGCTCCCTCGCGCGCATAAGTATTCCGGCGACATACCGATCATCCTGCGCGGACACGGACAGGCGGCCAGACGCTGAAATGGAGAAAATTAGCGCCGCTAAAAAAAGAGATATGGACGGCCGGGGCCGCCCATATCTCCCGTCAGTCAGGTTCAATCGAAAAATCCCTTAGCTGGACTTGACAACGGTTTCGATGTTGTTGATGACATCGATATGGGTTATCTTGTCGGAGGAATAGATCTTCGCGAAGTTCGACTGGAGCTTCTTGTAAAGATCGTTACGCTCGCCTTCCTTTACTTCCATGAGGACCGCGAGGGTGTTGAGATATTCGCCGTTCCCCTTCGCTATGTCCTTGGCCAGGTTGTCCATGTTTTCGGCGACGAAGATATTGATCTTCTCGTTCGAAACAAGCCCCTGGAATTTGGCGCAATTCAGCGTGCCCGAGGTTATACCGAAGGTCTGGTTGCCGAATATGCCGTTCGTGGTAGCGGCGCAGGTCTGGGAGACGAGCCCGTCATTGCCTTTGAAAATAAGCGAGCCCAGCCCGCAGCCGTAATTGTTCTGTCCGGCGTAGCTCGCCGGCACGAAAGCGGCGACGGCGATTACGACGGTTGCTACAACGATGATCTTCTTCATAAAA
>MVZN01000159.1 GCA_002069125.1 Spirochaetes bacterium ADurb.BinA120 | reverse complement strand
CCGCCCGAATTGTATACCAGCGGTATGGAGAGCCCCCCGGGAACGGCGACCAGAAGCGCGCGCACCACGGCATAGGTCATGTGCGTTGGAGTTACGATGTTGATGTTATGGCAGCCCCTTGACTGCAGGGCGAGCATCATTCCGGCGAGCTCCTCGTACGGGACCTCCCTACCGCGGCCCAGGTGCGAGATGTCGTAATTCTGGCAGAAGATGCAGAAGAGGTTGCAGTGCGTCATGAAGATAGTTCCCGAGCCGTGGCGTCCCACCAGGCACGACTCCTCGCCGAAGTGCGGGCTGAACGAGGAGACGACCGGAAGCATTCCGCTTCGGCATTTGCCGGTTTTTCCAGCCGCGCGCTCGGCCATGCAGCGATGGGGGCAAAGATCGCAACGGGCCATCCGCTCGTGCAGGATGGATTCGATCTGGGCAAGGCGCCCGTTTTCGTATAGGTCGATGTAGGATGGCCTCATTCGTTCAGTCCGCGGCTACCCGTTCCGTCGCGCGGCCATCTCGGAACGCCTTCGTTCCAGTATCTCTCCGCGCGCACCTGCGAGGGTCTCGTCCCGATACGGCGTTGCCTTCGGTTCGCGGCGAAGCCGGGCGAGCTCGTCCGCGCCGAGGGGTTCGGCAAGCGGTCCCTTTGCCGCAAGGGTCCCTTCGCGTTTGCGCCCCAGGGAGGGCGCCTTGCCCACGGTAAAGCCCGCCTCCATTAGTCCCGAACGCACCTGCAGGGCGCCTGAATAGGTGGTAAGTACACAGCCTGCATCCGCCGTTCGGTAGAGCTCGCGGAAGAAGTCGACGCTCCAAAGCTCCGGGTTTTTCGCCGGGGAGTAGGGGTCGTGGAATATTGCGTGAAAGCGCGAAGCTCGAAGCTTACGAACGCTTGCCCTCGCGTCGCCCGGCAGCAGAAGTACCGAGCCGGCTTTCTCCATGAGTAATCCTGTTTCGGGGATTCGCTTAATTTTTTCGTAAAGCATTCCTCTATCACCGTCAAAACCTATTCCGTTCAAAAGCACGGCGGGGGCCGGGTCCTTTTCGAGCGTGACGATTTCGAGCGTGCGGCCCATTGGGTTACGGCAAAACTCCTCCATAAGGGCAAGTACATTGTAGCCGATTCCAAAGCCCACGTCAAGGACATGGATCTCTCGCCTGTCCAGATTAAGCACGCCGGAGGCCCGTACGTGCTTGAAGAGCGCCTCTTCGTACGCTCCGGAGACGGTATGCATGGCCTGCCCGTATTCCTCGGAATAGAGCGAAAGGCTTCCGTCCTCCGTGGTGATGGGATGAAAATGTGTACCGGAACTGTTCATTCTCCGCACCTATTTTAAGTATGACGACCTCCGTTTCGAGTGTCAAGCCCCGTTGGAATTGATGGAGGAAGAGTGACCTCACCACCGCTTCGTCGCACCCTCTTCCACGGGAGAGAGTTTCGAGAAAGGATGTTTTTGTGTTTATGATTCAAGTTAAAAGTTCAAAGTTGAAAGTTGAAAGAGAAATAGTCGAAAGTCACAAGTCGAAAGTTTATGGGAAGGTGTTTTAGGGTAATGATTTAGAACTGGTTCTCTCATAAGACTCCCCCTCTCCTTTCTTTCGAGCTTAATGGGAGAGGCGCTGCGCTGAGTCCGTCGAAGTGGGGCGGGGGGTGAGGGCCGCTAAGCTTTATCTGCGGTTGCGGAGGAACATACGCGCAAGCAGTCACATCTTCTATCAGAACAAGGGGTTGTAACCCCTTGCTGTATCATGGCGAGATCCTGGTCGTGGAGGAGCTTCTTTAGAACTTTGCAT
The DNA here is from genome assembly GCA_002069125.1 of Spirochaetes bacterium ADurb.BinA120. Taxonomy (GTDB): domain Bacteria; phylum Spirochaetota; class UBA4802; order UBA4802; family UBA5368; genus MVZN01. The sequence continues at coordinate 447 of MVZN01000159.1, read as the reverse complement.
ATTTCACATGGGTCACCATGTCGTGCTATGGCACTCCGGGCCTGGCTGGGCCTAATAAGCTAAGAGGGGAATTTGAGCGAATTCCCCCCTTAGCAATCCCCCCACGCTCTCCTCAAGCGCCGGAGGGGCTGCGCTCAATCGCCGCGCGGCTTAGCTTAATATTTGCAGAAGTATATGGTTGTGCGATTTCTGATCGGCATAATGTGGTCTTGCTGGTTGCTATAAATGAGTCCGTACTGTAGCGGCTCGGTCGCCTCCTGCGAGTCTCGCCGCGCGCGGACGTCCTGTCCGCGCTCTTAGTGGAGAGCACGCCTATATAGAAGGTCTATCCGTGGACTTTCCGACCGGCAGTATGAAACCCCAACCCCCTCCGGGGGTGGCGCAGAGCGCCGGGGGATAACAGTCGAAAGTTGAAAGTTCAAAGTTGAAAGTTTGACCATCGGCATC
>MVZN01000158.1 GCA_002069125.1 Spirochaetes bacterium ADurb.BinA120 | reverse complement strand
CTGGTTAAGCCTGTCGCGGTTTCCGGTGACGAATGCGTCGCCTGCAAAGTGCCTTTTTACCTTAACGCCGTATTTTAGCCTGTTCTGGTAAAGGGTAAGGATTGTCTCGATCTCCTCGTTTATGTCGATTGTTGAGACGGCGTCGTCCGTCTCGCGGCGCAGATAGCTGTTCAGCGCGCCGACGACGTGCGAGGCCTTGTCTGCACCCAGCGCGATGATTTCACAGAGCCGGCGAAGGAGCACGATGCTGGAGACGGCCGAGAGGATCTCGTCCCGGCGCTCGTGTTTCATGAGGTCCATGAGCTCCGGCAGCCGCTCTTGCAATCCTATGTCGCTGATGGTATTAAGAAGGGCCGGAGAAGCTTTTATGCCTGAACCTTCAAGCAGGGATTTAATCCCATTTCTCGCGCCCCGGCCCAACTGTCGGTTGAGGTCCACCGCCTGCCGCAGGCCATCCCCGGCGAGCTCGTTGAACCAGCGCCGCTCCTTCTTGTTGAGCTTCGCAAGAAAGCCGGGCAGGGCGGGCAGGCGATCGCCGATTAGCTCGATGATGGACCTGTTGGAGGAGAGGATGGCCCCAAGCGGGGTGTTGAGCTCGTGCGCGATTCCGGCGGCGATTTGACCCAGGGCCGCCAACTTTTCGGCCTGCACAAGCTGCTTCTGCGCCCGGCCGAGATGGGTGAGTGTGCGCTCGAGCTCGGCATTCGCTTCGAGGAGCTTGCTGTTGGCGGCGCTAAGCTCCTCCGTACGATCGAGGACCTTTTGCTCCATCTCGCCGTAAAGGGCCTTAAGCTCCTCCTCGGCTTTTTTCAGCTCCGTGATATCCAGTACAATACCGTCCGAGATCACGTCCCCATTGTCGAGAAGGCGGGGCCGGGAGATGATGTGCCGCCAGGCCTCCTCTCCGGATCCGAGTATGAAGCGGACTACGGTGTCATATATCGTGAGATCTTCTATGGACTTTTTTTCTTCCAGCATCATGCGTTCATAATCGTCGGGGTGTACTTGACGATCGATAAGCGAGGCATCGGCGAGGGCCTCTCCCGCCGATATGCCGTGGAGGCTTTGCACCCCCGCGCTCAGGTAAGTAAAACGGCGCGAGCCATCCTTAGCGCTCAGAAGCTGGTAGATTATCCCTCCGGGCAGATTGTCGCCTATGGCGCGCAGTCGCTCCTCGCTTGCTATAAGCGCATCCTCCATTAGTTTGCGCTCGGTATAGTCGTAGATAAACGAGAGCATGATCCGCCTGCCGCCCAGAGCGACGGTTTCGGCCGACCACAGAACGTCCCTTCGCGCGCCTGTTTTGGTAATTAATCGAACCGGGATGTTTCGAAACGAGCCTTTGCCTCCAATAATCTTGCCCATTTTCGTGCGTAAATCGGGGTCCTCCCAGATCCCCAGGTCGTAAGAGGTGGCCCCTATGGTCTCCTCGCGCGTGTGCCCCAGTATTTTAAGCCAGCTCTCGTTTGCGTCGATAAACCTTCCGGTTTCTATTTCAGATAGCACCAGGGGGGCCGGGCTGGCCCGGAAGGCCGTGGAGAAGCGCTGTTCGCTCCTCTCGAGCCTGCGGTTAAGGGCGATGAGCTCCTCGTTCTGCGCCTCGAACGCCTCGGAGGTCGCCTTGAGCTCCTCCATGGCGGCCCGCAGCTCCTCATTTGTGGCCGCGAGCTCGTTGCCCCGGTCCAGGGAGAGCTCTATGGATTCCTCCAGCCGCCTTATGAGGTAGCGCAGAGATACGGCTATGCCCATAATGGCCGCGGCGGCAATGAGTATGCGGTTAAGAAAGGCGGTCGCGTCGCTTCGAAGCGCCGTGAGTACTCCGAGCCTGTGGAGGACGGCCAGAGAGAGATAGGAGCCGAGCGACGCGGCGAGGACTATGGCCTGGGCGCCGCGCTTCTGGAGCATTGCGCTGAGCACCACCGTCAGTACATATAACAACACGGCGGGCGCGCCCATGCCGCCGATAAAATTTCCGTAGAAGGCGGCGAGGAAGATGGTCGCCACCGGAACATGCCGCGCAATCCTCCAGTTTCCGCGGTTCGACATATACCATCCGCCGGAAAAAAGCGCGGTGAAGCACGCGAGTATAACGGCCGTGTCAACAGGAACCGAGGCGGTAAGGAGTCCCGCCAGGGCCAGAACCGTAAATATCCCTGAGATGGCCGCCATTACGAAAAGCACCCTATTGGTCATTCGCCTGTAGCGGGCCTCTTCGAAATGGCCTGAAGTCCATTCGGAGTTTAGCTCCGGAAGCCGCCTTTCATTTG
>MVZN01000157.1 GCA_002069125.1 Spirochaetes bacterium ADurb.BinA120 | reverse complement strand
CATGGCGCGAATCTCGTCCGCGCGAGCGAAGTTCTTCGCCTTCCTGGATTCGAGCCTCTCCTCGATGAGCCGCTCTACGCGCTCCGCGTCCACGTCCGCGTCTCCGGCCGGGGCGAAGAAGATGACGCCCAGCACCGAGTCCACCCTTTGTAGCGCGTCGAGAACATTTTCGGCCTGTGCCCTCGAAAGCTCCCCGCGGTCTATGAGCGCGTTAACCTCGTGGATGAACTCGAAGAGTCTTCCGAGCGCGCCGGATATGTTGAGGTCGTCGTCCATATCGGCGGTAAAGCGCTCCATGAATTCGCTGATGAGCGCGCCGGTCTTTTCGCCCTGCGCCGCTCCTTCGCCCGCTTCGCCGAGACGGAGGAGGAAATTGTCCATGCGGGCAAGCGCGCTTTCGGCCTGGACTAGCCCATCGAAAGTGAAATTGAGCTGCTTGCGATAATGCGCCGATACCAGCAGGTAGCGAATGGCGCGGGGTGAATGGCCCTTTTCGAGCAGGTCGCGGAGGGTGTAGAAGTTGCCGAGCGACTTGGACATCTTCGCGCCCTCCACCAGCAGATGCTCCACGTGCACCCAGCGCCTGACGAAGGGCTCGCCGTAGGCGGCCTCGCTCTGGGCGATCTCGTTCTCGTGGTGCGGGAAGATGAGGTCCACGCCTCCCGTGTGGATGTCTATGGTCCCTCCGAATATACGCCGCACCATGGCCGAGCACTCAATGTGCCAGCCGGGGCGGCCCCTGCCGAAGGGGGTCTCCCAGTACGGCTCGCCCTCTTTGGGCGCCTTCCAGAGCGCAAAATCGCGGGCGTCGTCCTTGGCGTACTCGTCGGTGTCGTAGCGCAGACCGCTCTTCACCTCGCGTGTGTCCAGGCGCGAGAGCCTGCCGTACGATTCGAATTTCGCTATGCTGAAGTAAAGCGAGCCGTCCTTTTCGTAGACGACGCCTTTTTTGTCAAGGCGGGATATGATGTCGACCATGTCGTCGATCGATTCGGTCGCGCGCGGGTTGTGCTCCACCGGCTCGATGTTCAGGGACGCCAGATCCTGGAAGAAGATGTCGGTGTAGCGGGCGGTGTACTCGGACAGGCTCACGCCCTCGCGCGCGGCGCCGGCGATCGTCTTGTCGTCTACGTCGGTGATGTTCATCGCGTGGTCCACCCTGAAGCCGCGGAATTTCAGGTAGCGCCGCAGAAGATCGTTGAAGATGAAGGTGCGGAAGTTTCCTATATGGGCGTATCCGTAGACTGTCGGCCCGCAGGAATAGATTGTGACGGGGGGATAGTCCGCTATCTTCTCTTTCTTTTCGCCGCCGGGGACGAGTTCCTCGGATAGTCCCGAAAGTGTGTTATGGAGCCTGAGTGCCACGTTATCCTCCGGCATTAATAATAGCGAGCGCGATGCCGGCAAAAAGCCGGCCGGGCGGCCGGGGATCAATTGCCTACGGTTCCCTCCTCCTCGCCCGCGTCATCAAGCATTACCTCCTGCACCTCGGAGTATCCGATGACGGCGACCGGCTCCTCCTCGCGGGCCTCGGCGGCCGGCGGCGGCGCCGTGTAAAGCGGGACGCTGAAATCGATCTTCTCGAAGTCTTCCGGCCGAAGCTTGTAATACGCCAGAAGCACATGCAGTTTCTTGATATACTCTATAAGTTCTTTCAGCTTTCGGTTCTTTCTGTCAATTACAGTTTTCGATTCGGCGATGAGTTTTTTCAGTATCTCGTTTCGCTTTTTAAGCGTGGCCTGCAGTTCCTGGACGGTTTCGTAGTACTCCTTGTTGACACGGCGGAAATCGATCCTGGCAAGCACTATCTCCCCGGTTTCCCTGTCCTTCTCGATGGATTCCAGCACCTCGTTGAGCTCCTTGACCGTAAAAAGGTCCTCGGTGGAGGTCTGTATCCACTTTTTCCCCTCATCGTCGGTGAATTCGGTGAGATCGGGTATGGGTGTCTTTTTAGCCTTGCGGATCAATCTTTCCTTCCAGGCCCCAACAGGGCGTCTGCCGATAGGGCGGCCCTTTCGATGGGCCTACGGTATCATTATCGACAGTCATCACTATGGCAGTATAGACATATTTGTAAATATATTTTCGATAAAGTGCCCCCGGCGCTCTGCGCCACCCCCGGAGGGGGTTTTGCTGATGCCGATGGCCGAGCTTTCAACTTTCAACTTTGAACTTTCGACTGTTATCCCCCGGCGCTCTGCGCCACCCCCGGAGGGGGTTGCCCGATGCCGATGGCCGAGCTTCCAACTTTCAACTTTGAACTTTCGACAGCTCATAAAACCCAGCCGGGCATGGAGCGCCATAGCGCGCATGGGGCTCCATGTGAATTCTATTTCCCCGCGCTGAAAAAGAAAGGGCAGATTCTCTTTGACAAAAGCCGCCCATTTACCGATTGTGTTTCGGTATGAAAACCCGAATCTCGGCGGATATTA
>MVZN01000156.1 GCA_002069125.1 Spirochaetes bacterium ADurb.BinA120 | reverse complement strand
CGACGGCGAGACGTGGCATATTCTCATGCCGGTACAGCCGACCCCTGGAGCGCCGCGATACTCGTATGTATTCACACCCGACCGCGCCCGCGAGCATGGAACCGACATCGGGTTTATACGGATTTATCCGTATCTCACGGCCCCTACGGCCGAACCGGAGCCGGTATCTATATGATGAAATTCAGAACAGCCAAATCCGCACTCCTCCAACTCCTCGGCGACTCCGCCGGCGGACGGTATCGCGTTATTGGATACCAGAAGCAGAGCAAGAGCGCGCATACCGACAACAAGCTCGTCCAGGTCTATTACAGCGAGGGATCATTCCCGAAAAATGCGGGCCGGTATCACGGCGAGAAAGCGCATGATATCACGCTCGAAATCGATCTTGCCGTATCGGCCCATGCCGACGCGGACATCGCCACGCTCCAATCCGAAACCTCAACAGCCGTACAGCGAGCCGCCGCCCTTGCTGGCGTAAAATTTGCTGCCGAGAATGCGGATAACGAGCTCGATGAACTTATCGACATCATATATCAGATTGTAATGGACGCGCGTAACGACGGACTCGGACTCGACAAGGGCATTATCGCGAGCCGCTGGATCGACCGCATCCAGAAGGACACGACAATCGAGCACGGCGGACTCGTCGTCAAAACCGCAAATATGAAATACACCTGTCGCGTGAGCGAGGACGTGCCCGGCGACATTGGGAACGAACCCGCGAACGTGATTATAGACTCGCAAATTCCCGTCGATGACTGTACCGGGGCGGGCGTAGAAACCGTAAACGATAATTTGGAGGTTGAATAACATGACCATTACTCCCGCAAGCCTCGCCGCGATAAACGGTGTGGGCGTCGAGAATCAGAAATTCGCGGTGACTGCTCAGGTCAAACCGCAGAAAAATGTCATCATCGGCACGTATGACGAGGCCGTACACACGGAAATCGTCCCGAACGTACCCATCCGGGTATTCAGCGCCGAGGATGTGGCCGGCCGTACCGGGTATGGTTTCATGCTCCACCGCCTCGCGAAATATGCGTTCAAACCCGGGAGCGTCGAGACCTGGATTATACCGCAACTCGAGGGCGGATCCGATCCCGATCAGGCCGTGGGCACGCTCGATTTTACCGCCTCCGCAACGGTCCTCGCGGGTACGATCTACCTGTACATCGCGGGCGAACAGGTGCGTGTCAATATCACCGCGGCGATGACCGATGACCAGATTGGCGAGGCCGTCGAGGCCGCGATTAACGCCGACGATGACCTGCCCGTGACCGCGGTAAATGCGGCCGGGGTGGTGACGCTGACGAGCAAGTCCGGCGGCACCTACGGAAATTACATCAGCCTCGAATTCAACCTCGGCTACGGAGAGACCCTCCCCTCGGGGATCGCCTGCACCGTGACCGATATGGCCGGCGGCGTCGGCATACCCGACATACAGGAGGCTCTCGACGCACTCGGCACCGGGGACGGCCAGAACGAGGACGATTTTACGAACGTCATCCATGGCTACGGGGCCGACACGGGCACACTCGACGCACTCAGCACCTACAACGGCATCGGCAATACCCTTGTCGGTAACTACAAAAAAGAGGTGGCGCGGCCGTTCCGCTCCCTCATCGGCGACACCGCAACCGGAAGCGCGGGCCTTGCCGCCGCTCTCGTATTCGCAGGCAACCGCAGACTCGACCGTACCAACGGAAAAATATGTGTGCCGGGGAGCCCGAACCACCCTGCCGAAATTGCGGCTCAGACCATCGGCGTTATGGCGGTGACGAACACCATCCTCGCCGAGGAAGGCTACATCGACAAAACGCTCGACGGTATCTGGCCCGGCGCGAAGGCCGATCGCTGGACAAATGATTACGACAACCGCGACCAGGCCGTCCGTGGCGGAGTGGGAACCACCCTTGTAAAAAATGGTGTGGTGACACTTCAGAACGTCATCACATTTTATCGCCCGGCCGACGTGGCACCGGAGAGCAACGGATACCGGGCAATGCGGAACATCTCGATCCTGCAGAACCTGCTCCACAACTATCGCCTGAATTTCGAGGGCTCGAAATGGAAGGGGATCACGATCGTCGAGGACGCCGGGGCCGTCGCGAACATCAACAGCCGCCAGAAGGCCCGCGACATCGGGGCCGTACTTGACGACTTGATCGCACTCGCCGACGTGTTCGCCGAAAACGCCTGGATTTACACCGCGAGCTATACGAAAACGCGACTACAGGCGGGCGACCTCGTAACGCTCCGCGCCGGGCTCACTGGTTTTGACATCATATTTCCGGTGATACTCTCGGGCGAGGGTGGAATATACAACAGCCTCATCACGTTTGACACTTCAATCGCGATTCTCTCGCAGGGAGGTAACTGATTATGCCTAATTCCGGGACCGTCCGAAAGGTGGTTATAAACGGCGCGACGTATGACGTGCCGGCCGACATCAACATCACGTTC
>MVZN01000155.1 GCA_002069125.1 Spirochaetes bacterium ADurb.BinA120 | reverse complement strand
CGTGTGCGTGCTGGACCGCGATTTGAAGCCGGTCCATCTGGACCGACAATTCGACTCGTTCAATGTCGACGAGATTAGCGCCTCGCGGGTGCGCCAGCAGCTTCTGGACCGCGTAAGCGAGCGCCTGGTGAACGCTCTCGAAGACATGAGATTCCTGCGGCGATAACACGGATGCGCTCTCCCTTCACTCCCGGCATAGAGCGGCCCTGCCATTACCGGGAGCTCTTCGTGACCTCCGGGGGCAGTGTCTACCCCTGCTGTCTCACCTGGAACAATCCGGCCCTTTGCATAGGGCACATCACCGATCCCGATCTTGAAGCGCGCATTCTCTCCTTCGACGGCTCTTGCCGGTGCTCGAGTTTTAGGCTTCGAAAAGGGAGGCTTTCGGATGAGCGCGAGTACAAGCTGAACGCGGAAACCGGCCTCGCCTGCAATGGGCGCTGCGCCATGTGCTGCGTCGACGCCCCCTCATCTGTGGCGCCATATATCCATTATGACGAGCTCGACAGGCTCGTCGATACATTGCCCGCGATCAATCACCTGATGGTGCAGGGCGGGGAGGTGCTCGTCCAGAAGAAGACCATGGATTGGCTGCGCCGCCTTGCCTTAAGGCTTCCGGGGCTTCCGCTGGTCATAGTTACAAACGGGAACGTGGACACCAGAATGCTCGGCGAGGTGGAGAGGCTTTTTTTCAACGTGATCGTTTCGATATACGGCTTCCAGGACGAGACCTATCGGCGAATCACCTGCATGGAGCTTGAAAAGACGCGACGCTTCGCGGAGCTGCTCGTTACACGTAAAAAGACTACTGTTCATTTGAAATATCTCATAACGCCATTGAACATCCACGAGCTTCCGCTTTTTCTTCAATGGGCGGCGTGCCTGGGTCCGGAGACGGTCTCGGTGATCGACTCGAACAGCACGCTCTATATGAACCGGGGCACGCCCGACCGCTACTGGGACAAGATCATTGAGCGCACCGGCGAAAAGCTTCGCTCCCTGCTGGCCGGCGAATCGAAGAGGCTGCGCGCTTCAAGCACCGTGGTGCTTATCGACGCTCTCTCGAGGGAGATGTTCGGGCTCGACGAGGGTTTTCTGAAAGATTCAGGACTCGAGGGCACGGTGCTTCCAAATCCCATGGTAGGCTGAGGCCTATTGGGGAGGCGTCCCACCTCCTGGCTTAACGCTTGGGCCACGAAGGCCCTTTGGCCATTTCCTTTTCCAGCTCCTCTCTTTCTCGCTTTTTTCTTTCTTCGGCGAGCCTGATCATGCGGGTGAATTTTTCCCAGTCCGCCTCTTCAATTAGCTTCCAGTTGCCGGCTCCTCTTTCCTTTATGACCAGTTCCCATTTTAAACGGCGCACCGAGGCCGGTATTCCAATCGTTGCCAGAAGCGCTAAAAAGACGGCGACACCTGACACTACAACCCACGGGACGGCCTTTGCCATGTCGATGCCCGATCCGATGGCCAATCCGCCATAAGCCAGAACGGCAAGCGGAATGGCCACCATGAGCGCAATACTCACGCTCGATATCCAGGAGCGATTGGCAATAAGATCTCTTGTATTTACGGCAAGGACGTGGTCGCGGGCGCTTTCCAGGTCGAATGTCAGGATATTGGTTTTGTTTCTTCGGTCTTTGACGATGGGTATGCTTTTAAAACGCGCTATGTGTTTCATTTAAGTTAACCCGAACACCAATTTATGATGACGGGATTATACGCTCGAATCCTGCATATGACCAGTAATTTTTATGCAATAGGGATTATGGCTATTCCCGGCAACGGCGGCCGAACAGCCCTGAAGAGGGGAAGCTTTGCCCATGGATAAAAACGGATTGGAGACGGCGGGATTCGAACCCGCGTCCTGCAACACACACCTGCAACGTCTACATGCTTGTCCCCTTCATTTGATTCAAGTCCGGATTCCGGGAAGGAGCGCCGTACTCGGGACCGGGTCCCCTTTTGTTTCGCCCCTGCGTCGGGAACGGGCGCGGGAGCTATCCTCTGTATCTTACGCCGCTGAAAGCCCCAGAGGAGCAGATCCATCAGCGACGCCCGTGGGTGTTAAGCCGCGAGAGCTAATTCGTTGTTTGCGTTTAACTTTAACCCGCCGCGATTTACGAGACGACGGACGCTCGGCATGCAGTTGCAGACACATCATTGCAGTCGAAACCATATTCGTCCCCTGCGCTATACAATATAGCACCTGGAGGGTGAGGCGTCAACCGGAATGCAGGAAGCGCGGACGGATTTTTGGCATATCGCTGGGGGGCCTTAAGGGCTATACAGCGGGAAGGAGCCTGCGTAGATAAGAGCGCTGTAGACCGGCACGGGTTCGACTTTTTATGCCTAAGAATGAAGCTAAAATAGGCTTTAAGATTTTGGAAGATACGGCCCTTTGGCAGCGACGGATATCTCTTAGTGGCGCCGAAATCGCTTGTCTTTATATACCGACCGTGAGACAATAAGGGTCAATCTCAA
>MVZN01000154.1 GCA_002069125.1 Spirochaetes bacterium ADurb.BinA120 | reverse complement strand
AGATAATACTCGTTATTTGTTGATAGTGAGTCTTTAATCGTCTTCACCAGGTGATAAAAACTGCGCGACCGCTCGTTGTCGAGGTCGAGATGAGGCGCTATCAGCTTGGAGCCGCCTATTTTCTGGTATTCGGGCACCAGGCGCTTGAGCTCGCGGTCGGGATTGCCAAGGCCGTCGGGCGTCCTGAATTTCCTGTCGTTCTGTCGTTGGGCCAGGCCCCGAGTCCCGAAGGCGGCCTCGACGGCGGCGAGGTCGGCCAGATACCAGCTTTCAAGCGCCCGGCAGGCTACGCGCACCACGGCGCCCGGCCTTCCCGCATCGGCGCATTTTCTTTTGAGGTTTTCCTTCACGTCTCTGCAATCCGCAAAGTCCTGGTCGCGCATGACGATAAACACGGCGTCGGGGTTTCTGTAGGCGCGTAGTTTCCGTATCAGTTGTCGTTCCAGGTCCTGTTTGCCTTCGAAAACGATATACCGCACCGGGGGCGGCTCCGCTTCTATCCGGGGCACTATGCCTTCTATCATCGCCCTGGCGGAGGGCTCCTCGAGCAGGAATACTATTTCCTTCATAGAGGATCGGCCCCGCCGAAAAATCCCTGTCGCCAGAGATGCCCGAGCTTGTCCCCGTCTTCCATATATGCTTTTATCTGTTGATCCTCGCTTGCCCGTTTAATTATGGTGTAGCCGTCCGCCTTCTGGAGCCAGAAAACCTCTTCCAGCTCGCACGCGTTGAGAAAATCCGGCGAATGCGTGGAGATGAAAACCTGGCCGCCCTTGCGCGCGTAATCCCGGAATTCCTCCGCGAGCTCGGCGAGCAGCCTGGGGTAGAGCTGGTTTTCCGGCTCCTCGACGCAGAGAAGCGGGTGGGGCTTTGGATCGTGCAGCAGCACCAGGTAGGCGAACATCTTTATGGTGCCGTCGGAGACATGGCGGGCCAGGAACGGGTCCTGGAACGCCCCGTCCTGGAATCGCAGCAGGACGCGTCCCTCCTCGGTGACCTTGGAATCAACGCCCGTGATGCCGGGAACGCGCTGTTTCAGTTTTTCGATGATCGTCTTGAATATGTCCGGATGCCGCCGGTAAAGGTATTCTGTAACGTGCGCGAGATTTTCGCCTTCCCTGGAAAGGTGTTCTGCGTAGCCCGATTCCCGCTCGGGGCGAGCCTGCTGGATATGGAAATCCGATACGTGCCAGTTCTCGAGCAGATCGCCCAGCGCTTTGCTTGCGGGAAACTTCTCGAACTGCGCCAGGCCTTTCAGCGCGAGGATATCCGGTGATTTAAGCTCGTGCTCCTCCCGTTGCAGGGCGCTTCCATCGGTCACCTTATCGGGTTCGTTGGTGACGGCGCGTCCCTTCCCGCGGGAAAAATCGAGGAATTTCCAGGGCTGCCCTTTGCTCCCCCGGCGGTACTGCAGAACCTCCCGCTCAACGATGGGTCTTCCGTTTTCTTCGTTGATGCTCAATGAATAGGTAACCAGCGGGGAGTCGCCTTTCTCCCGGAATTTCAGTTCTATTTCGATAGGCCCGTCGGCGCCGCGGCTTCGCACCTCCTGAAACCCCCGGCCGCCGCCCTGTTTGGTGAGCGCCACGTGCACGTTGTCGGTCAGAGAGTCTTTAAGAAAACTGAAGACGTTAAAAAGCGTGGTCTTCCCCGTACCGTTGGCCCCCACGAAGACGCACATTTTAGGCAGCTCGGAGATTTCCGCGTTCCGAAACGCCTTGAAGTTTTTAAGCCGTATGCTTTCTATCTTCACGAAATCCCCCTCGAGGACGCGGACATTGTCATCGTACCATTGCTTTGTTCGGCTTCATACCGCCTTCCGCCCAGGAGTGATGCCGTTCGGAAGACGGGCGGTCGGTTGAATATGCGCTTACTATTCTATCCGCGTGTTTCCGTGGTACAATCATTTTTCAGTAACGGGTTCCCGACGAAATGCACGACGGGTCGATTGAAAAAAATACGCATTATACCATAATGTTCAATTATACGCAAACTGGAAAAATGTCAATATATATTCCATCGTGTCCGTGGCACGGCGCTATCATGGAATACAAATTATTAAAGACCCCGTATCCCATGCCGCCGCAGAGGCGCATGATCATTCACCCAGCGCGCGCACGCCCCGGCCACCGACCTGCCGGTGTTTGGGCGTGTCTGCGGCTATTCGGCCGCCGGGTTTATCGCGACACAAAGCGAAATATAAACAACTGGTATCATGAATAAGCCTCTCCCCCCGGGCGACGGCCACGGAAGCCTGGTGTTGCGAAGACTGGATGTCGAGAGCCGATGGCGTGTATTGAAACCGACCCATAAGGCGCCGCATCTTTGTTCAAATTTCGTCGCGCCCCACGCTGCGGAGCATGTCCCCTCTTTCCCCATCGAGCAGGGCACGCTGTTGTTCTCCGCGCACCTCGGAGTGGACCGTGTTGACATTAATATTTCATTGGATGTAACTATTCAGCATGTGACGTAATATTTGACATTTTACAAAATTTAATCATGTTTTATATGGCAAATTCAAACAAATCTACGATATCGACCATATGGCAACCTCTAATAATTAGGTTTCTCCGCCCGCCTTCGGCGGGCGGAGAAACCTAAGTCCTGGTTGTGCCA
>MVZN01000153.1 GCA_002069125.1 Spirochaetes bacterium ADurb.BinA120 | reverse complement strand
GCGAGAAATGTCAAGACGCGGCACGTGGTCTATTCTGGCTTTATTCCGCGTTCATGTTTTTTTAAAATCTTACGTGCCAGCGGTTCTTTTATCTCATTATGGCGTGGAACAGCCTCAATAATGCCGCTAGTGGGGTTGATCCAGAGCGAATGGGAGCCTCCCTCCCGTTTCAGATAACAACCTGCGATCCGGAGTTATCTCTCGAGGTCTCTCCGTTTCATCCAACAGAGACCGTCTCCCGTATCGCGTCCTCGGGAAGACCGCGAAGCATATCGGCTCTGCGATCCTCAAATATCAATTCTATCGCCTTGCGGAGATCGTTTTTCGCCTCTTCAACCGTTTCTCCCTGCCCGTTCGCTCCGGAAATCTCCGGGCATTGCGCCCAGTATCCGCCCTCGGGAACCGGCTCAATTATCGCAGTAAATTCCGATTTCATAACGATTCTTTTTCTTGAATATACCGGCGTCTACAGCTCATTGTAAGCTATACCTTCTTTCAGCAGAATATCAAAAGAACAATGCGCTGTCAGGTTCATTTCAGCCCGCGTGAATAGTCTGTCCGGTATCCGAGAAGCGCATCCGACTCGAATGGTTCAAGGGCGTATGGGCGATCCGATCTTCTCGGCGCGGCGCGTGTCTTCACGTCCCCTTGCCCGAGTCGACATCCGGACTGCCGTTAGAGCCGTTACGGAAGACGCTCGAGTCGCCCTGGCCGCAGCCGTATCACAGATCCAAGACGCGCCAGGCGGCGTGCAGCGCCTTCCCGCGTCGGGCTGGTCTTTCGGGTATTGCCCTCCACGACGGCGATCATGAGGCCTTGCCCTCTATGACTCGGATAGCCTGCGGATACACGAGCGCCACCATGGCGTAGAGCTCCCACGCGAAGGGGATGAAGCCCAGGTATCCGAGCACCGGCATTTCGAAAAGCTTTATATGCCCCAGGATGGGGACGGTGTAATGCCACTTTGTGTGCGCCCAGTAATTCCAGAACTCCCACAGGTAGCCGCAGAGAAGGCCCGAAAGGCCGAGAACGACGAGCGGGCGGTAGTCGCCGCGCGACATGGACCTTAGAAGTGACGGGTTTCCCATGAGGAGGTTAAAAGGCTCGAGCAGCAGCGCGAAACCCAGCCACACGAACGCGGCGGTGAACTCGGAAAAATAGGTGTTCGCCGCCCACGTGAGGAACGTAAAGAGCGAGGCGTCCGCTGCGCGGTTGACGTAGTACATGGAGAAGGGAACGATCGGGATGAAGAGGAATGCGAGCCCGATGAGGAAGAGGACCGTGAGCGCGCGCCGGCCGGTGGGGAAGGGGCGGCCGCGCAAGGATCGGACGAGCGTCAGCATCACGCCATACATAAGAAAGATGCCGGGGATGATGGTGGCGAATGACCAAACGTACGCCGGGTAGAGGAGCCACGGTGAATCCACCAGGTTCTCGTAATGCCAGTTGGAAAGAAAGATGTTGAACCATTCGAACATCCACCAGCCTATGACGGAGACCGCGGCGAGCGGTACGACGGCGCCCGTGCGCACCAGCGAGCGGCGCGTTGCGCCGTAGAGCACCGCGTCGAGCACAAGTATGAGGCCCGTCCAGAAGACGGGGGTTGCCCAGGTGGTGAGTTCCCGCGCGTCGAGGAAGATGAAAAGCTGCATGAAAAGGATGAGGAGCACCCCGATGTAGAGGTAGAAGGGATAAGCGCGCGAGGACATGATGACGCTCCAACCGTTCGACGTAAGCGCATGATAGTCCACGGCGCCGCGCCGCGCAAGGACTTTATCGCGGCGTGGAGAGCTTCGGCAGCCTCCTTGCGATGAGAGGCTTCAGGAAACATCCTGTCATGCGAGCCCCGGCCGTATCGGGGCGCGGCAATCTCTCTTTGGAAACGGCTCTATGATTCGACGTGCTGCCTTTTGCGATCGCCGCGTCGGCCTGCGCCCTTCTCGCTATGACTGTTTTCAATAACGTATATTACGCAACATCACGCTGTTCAACGCGATGCCGGCGATTTCCCGGAGTTTAACATTTGCCCTTCTTCGGCGTTCCCCGCTGCGCGAATACCCCTTGACATATTAGAGCATATACTCTATTAGTGGTTCCGGGGGAAACGGATGAAAACAAGGGACCGTATCGTCGAGACGGCGCGCGAGCTCTTCAACGAGGAGGGGGCCTCGCGCGTCACCACCAATCACATCGCCGCGGCGATGCATATAAGCCCCGGGAACCTCTATTACCATTTCCGCGACAAGGAGGAGATCATCCGCGAGATCTTCGTGCGCATTATCGCCGATTTCGACACGCTCTACCGTGTGCCGTGGGACTTCTCGCCCACGGCGGCCAACTTTTTCGGCATATTCACGCGGACCTGCGAGCTCTACTATAAATACCGTTTCTTTTACCTGGAGCTCGCCACGCTCCTGGGCCGCGATCCCCTGCTCAAGAGGAAATATCTCGCCAACCTCCGCGCGCGCTTCAGGCAGCAGAAGACCTTCTACGCGCGCCTGGCCGATGCCGGGATAATCAGGGCCTCGTCGGAGAAGGAGCTCGTGGCCAACCTGACCAACGGCTGGATCGTCAGCGACTTCTGGCTCACCTGGCTCTACATCAGCGACGCGAAGATCACGCCCGAGCGCATCGCCGAGAGCGCCCGGCAGGTCTATTATCTGCTGAAGCCCCACCTCACGCCCGAGGCGCTTGTCGAGGTGGAGAAGCTCCTCGACTGACGCGCTCGGC
>MVZN01000152.1 GCA_002069125.1 Spirochaetes bacterium ADurb.BinA120 | reverse complement strand
TCCATGGACCAGGGGGCAAGGGGGGTCTCCTTCGGCATGGGGTACGCTCCCGACATCTTTACCACTCCGGCGGAGCAAGAGGAGGTCGCGCGCCTCGTTAAATCGCGCGACGGCATCCTGGCGGTCCATGTGCGCGCCTTCTCGTCGGTTTCCGGGGCCTATCCCCTCAAGCCCTTCGGCGAACCGCACAACCTGAAGGCGCTCCGGGAATTCCTGGACCTGGCCCGAAAGACGGGCGTGCGGTTGCAGATATCGCACCTCATCTTCGTCGGCGCCCGAACCTGGAAGACGCTCGAGAGGACGCTCGCGCTCATCGATCGCGCAATCGATGACGGCGTCGACGTGCGCTTCGACACCTACGCGCACCATTGCGGCGCGACCGTCATTACGGGCATTCTGCCCGAGTGGTTTATGGCCGAGGTGCCGGCGGCGTACGACAACCCGAAGCTACTTAAAAAGATAAGCCTTCTCATGAAAATATCCTTTGCGCTGCTCGGCTTCAATACCTCCGACATGCAGCTCGCCTCGGCGAACCATCCGGAGCTGGACCGATTCAACGGAATGTTCCTTGCCGACATCGCGGCCGAGCGTAAGATGACGCATTTCGACAATTACATCGACATCGCCAGACAAAGCGACAGCACCGCGCGCATGCTTCTCCACAAGTACAGCAATCCGAAGATCATCGAGGAGCTCATGAAGCACCGGGCCTCTCACTTCATGACAGACGCCTGGGTCGAGCCCTCGGGCCTGCAGAACCCGGCGGCCTTCGGCTGCTTTCCGCGCTTTCTGCAGCTTGCCAGGGAGAGGAAACTCCTGTCGCTGGAGGACGCAGTCCACCGCATGACCGGCAAAAACGCCGAGCGCATGCGCATACCGGAGAGGGGCCTTCTGCTAAAGGGATATGCCGCCGACATAACCGTCTTCGACCGCGGGAGCGTCTGCGACAATACGACGACAGCGGACCCGGGCGCAAGACCGGGCGGCATCGACATGGTTTTCGTAAACGGAAAGAGCATCGTTAAGGGCGGCAGGGCGGACCCGTCGGTTATGGCCGGAGAGGCGATACGCTGAGCGGCGGCACTTTCAATCATAATGTCTCTTCGAGGATTATGATGGCCAATCGACCCTGCCGGCGGATTCAGTCGAGCGGCCCGGGCGGTTGGCCGTGGCGATGACCGCCTCGGTCGATCCGTGGATCTCGTAGATATGCTCCATGCCAAGGAAGTGCAGAGCTTATACCGGTTTCCGTGCGAGCCCGGGAAAAACGAAACCCTAAACGCTGCCGGGCGCCTCCGGCAGCACCGCCGAGGCGGCAAGCACCGCGGCCGCTAACGCCGTCGCGTAACCCAGCCATACGGACTCAATCGGAAACACGGAGGTGAGGAACAGATAGTCCAGCGAAAGCGTCCAGGCAAGCACGCCGGAAAGGGCAAGCGCGAGTGTGAGCTGTGCGGCGCGAAGTCCCCTGTGCGAAGGCGTGAGCGGCGCGAAGGAGCGACCGCCACGCGAGACAGCACGAACGAGGCGGGCCGACTGAGCGAACAGCGCAAGCATGATGAGCGCGATGAACACCCAGAGCATCTTCTGCCCTTTGACGATAAGCCCCATCCCCATCCCCGGAAGGCCGCACCACGCGGCCCATTCGTCCAGAATTTCCGAGAATAGGGGCCAGCTTCTCTGGCTGTTGGTAAGGATTACGATGCCGTCTCCGGTTTCTGGAACCGAGTGGAAATGGGTCATCCAGCCAGTGCCCTGGCCGCCGTGAGATACGGCAAAGCCACCGTTGGAAAAACGTTCGATGAAATGCCCGAAGCCGTAGGCGTCGAAGGCGATTCCGTAAAGTCCGGGAATCTCAACGCGGGGCCTATAGAGCCCGGCGATGCCCGCGGCGGAGAGTACGCCGTGCCGTGCGTGCCAAAAGCGCGTCATGCCGGCGCATACGAACGCTGCTATGTCGTCCACCGTACTGAAAAGCCCTCCCGCGGCCCTCTCCGGATACACATACACCGGAACTGCTTTACCGTTCGTGTCGTGCCCCGGCGGAACCGGCGGCAGCATATCGGCGCTCCAATCGAAGCTCGAGTTTCTCATGCCGAGCGGCAGCAACACCTCGGTCCTCATGTACTCGGCGAAATCACGACCAGTTACCTCTTCCACCAGAAGCTCGAGCAGGTTAAAGCCCACGTTCGAATACGAAAACGAGCTTCCTGGTTCACGTGTTAGCACGGCCTCCCTGTACAGGCTCTCCCGCAGGGAAGGTCGTTTCTCTGTAGGGGAATAGCGCACACCAATCGTTCCAAGCGGCATGCCCGCGCTCTGGCTGAGGAGGAGGCGCGTTGTGACCTTCTCTACGGAGAAGGGCGAGGGCGGAAACCTCCAGCTTTTAATGTAGTTCGTAACGGGCGCGTCGAGGTCTATCCTTCCCTGTTCGACCAGCCGCATCACCCCCCAGGCGGTGACCGACTTGGATATCGACTCCACGCGGCAGTGCGTTTCCACTGTCATCGGGGTGCCGTTGGCGGGATCGGCCAGGCCGTAGGCCGCGGTCCACACGGTCTTTCCTTCGCGTATAAGCGCGATCGCGACGCCGGGAATGCCATAGCGCTCCATGAGCGCGGGAACGCGATTGTCGAGGAGCGATGTCATTTCCTGATTGGGCCGGCCCGTTGCCATGGCGGCCTGTGCCAGAGGGAAAAGCAGTATGATGAGAGCTGTAATGTATCTCATGGCGGAACCTCGGACTATTTCCATGCGCTCGATGAGACTTCCGCG
>MVZN01000151.1 GCA_002069125.1 Spirochaetes bacterium ADurb.BinA120 | reverse complement strand
GACGCAGCCTGAAGAATTTCGCCAGTCACCGAATAGCCAGAGTTCATCGGCCTTTTCAATGAGCCGCAGGCATTGCCCGAGCACCCATCCCTGCGGCCCGTCTACGGATTCAAAGGAAAAGGCGTGTATCGGCGACAGGATGAGCAGGTCCGGGTAGATAGCCTTGAGATTCTGACAGATATCCGACACCGCGTTGAAATTGCGCTGCACGTCACCTCTGAGAGGGTGAGAAACGTAGACCGCCTTCATTTGACCAGCCCCCAGGCGAGGATGAGCGCCAAGCAGCTGAAAAATCCGAGCGCGAACATCACGCCGATCTCACTTTCTCTCGGAGCAGTTCAAGCTCGACTTTGAGCAGTTCCAGCCGGAATTGCTCCCGTGCGCGGCATATCCGCATGATGTCCCGGTCTAGGCTCTCTTTCGTGGACGCAAAGCTGATGCTCATGTTCATGCCATCCTAGCCTCCTTGAGTTGGTTTTCTGTGAATGTTTCCCGCCATCCGCATCGGTGCTCAAAAAGCCAGAGCGGGCGGCGTGCCTCTACCATCTCCAAAAACGTGTAGTCGCCGTACCGCTTGCCCGGCTCATATTTGCTCACCGGCGCGTGTACCGGCTTTTCTTCCTTCGGCTCCGACTCGCGCACCCACGTGTACGCAAATACCGTTGCTTCGGCGCACCCTAAGCGCTTTGCAATCTCCCTGCATGTCAATCCGGCGTCGCGGAGGCGTTGCATCTCCGCTTTGTCATACCGCCCGCCGCGCTGATTGGTCTCTCCCCACTCGCGCAATTTCCGCCGAATGGTATCCGTACCGCATCCGTACCGCTGCGCAATCTTTTCCCGCGTTTCACCGCGTCGCCGTGCGGCGATGATCTCATCCCTTGCGGCCTCGACGCGCTGACTCGCCGGGAGCGGGAAGGGATCGCCCCATTCTTTGAGCGCCGATGCAACCTTTTTCGAGTTCACCCGGAGGGTCAAGGCAATTTCCTGTTTCGATATACCTCTCCTCCGCATGTCGAGGATATCGTCCTTGTACGCCTCCATCACTCCCACCCCGCGAACAGCCCAAAAAGGATGGACCTCTTGACCGGGCGTGGAGGATCCTCCATCCTCTCGATGACGTCCAACTCGCGGCGCGTCCTGTATCGCACCCAGAGCGGGAGCGGCCCCGGCTCGCGCAACCGACAAGCAAAACTTGTCAGTTGCCTGGTCTTATACGGCCCGCTGATCGATCCCTTCCGCGCCATCTGTTCGAGTAATTGCTTCACGTTCTCTGTTCCTCCTTTCCAGAGCAATCCATCTATCGCGCAGGTGATCCAAGGCGGCCCAATCGTTTTCACCCGTCTTGTGTCAGCACGCATGCAACACCGGCGGCGGGCTTGAGATAGCCCGCGCTTGTGAAACCTCCATATTCTCAGATGGTTCCCGGCTCGATGCCGGGCTTCAGCCTTGTGGCTACAGCAGGCTCCTCTCGGCTTCGTCGAGCAGTTCCCGCAGACACTCCCGCCCCCTCGGGGTGAGCGGTATCGCGAGGCGCTCCCCGAGGACAACGGCGTCGTCCCCGATGAGACGCCGCGCCCTCTCGATGTGGTGGCGCACGACTGCTTTTTCCATTTCCTGCTCTGTCATGTGTATCCCTCCTTTCCTGTTCCCGGCCGGGGTGGTCCCGCCGGGGTGGTCCCGCCGGGGTGGTTTCCCCTCATGTTGCCGTAGTAGCTCCAGAATGCTTCAGGTTGAACGTTTTTGCCCTCGCAGGGTGTTCCATCCTCTCGGGCTGGAATCGTCGCTCCTGCGCATGAGGTTGCGCGGGAAAGATAAAGACGCCGTCCGCCGACGGCGCTTTTTATTGTCTTTTCTCACCCGGTCATGGCGATCATCAAGGCTCTTCGCGCCGGACGCTCCACTTTCCCGCTTTCGGGTGCCAGTGTGATTTTCTCGGCTCATCCTGGTAGGCCGGAAAGTTGTCAAGGTGCATCTTTTCATTTACTGAGCAAAAAGTCTTCGTATTTCCTCCGGGTCACCGCTTATCGTTATGCTTCCTCGCTTCGTTCCACGGAGGTCTCCAAAGGGTTTCCAGTGGAAAAATCTCCTAAAGCAATTCCCGTTTTCTTTGATATAGCCTCAAGCATTGAAAAACTAGGCTCTTTTTTGCCAGTTTCCAGTTCCGATAGAAACGCCTGCGTAATCTGAAACCTTTTCGCCGCTTCCGTCTGTGACAGGTTTTGCGATTCTCGCCATGCCTTTAATGCGAGTCTGTTGAACGCCATCCGACCTCACCTCCTTCTCTGTTGCTGAAATGAAGTATAGCCTAAAGCATTTACTCTGTCAATAGCTTTAAGTGATAGGAAAATACTAAGGGTTGTTTGCTCTTTTAATAGCTTTTTGCTATAAGGAGAGAAGAGGGGGATGGAAAGACTACGATGGGAAATAAAATCACCGTCACCGCCGCCGCCGCCCTTCTGGGGGTCACTCCCCAGAGGGTGCGGCACATGATAAAAGCAGGGATTTTACAGGCGGAGAAATTCGGGCGGGATTGGCAGATCGACGCGGAGAGCGTGGAGAACCGACGAAAGGCCATGGAACAAAAAAAGAGGGAGCCCTAAAGGCTCCCTCTCCTCATTTTTGCCCTCTATCTCGCCACCAGTTGAACGATTTCGCCACGAGGGTCACCTTTGTACCCTCAAGGCTAAAATCGTTCAACCTGGGGCATTCTGGGGTGGAAGAGCGCCTCAAGGCGCTCAGGAAATAAGGCAAAGCCCCTGCTTATGCAGGGGCTTCTTTTTTTTGGGGG
>MVZN01000150.1 GCA_002069125.1 Spirochaetes bacterium ADurb.BinA120 | reverse complement strand
TTGAAGGCGTCGAACATTCCCATGATCGTCTACTCCTTACGCGGGCCTCATGGCTATTTTAAGGACCTTGTAGTTCTGGTTCAGCATGGTGACGTAGGCGTTGTAACGCATCTGGGTCTTTGCGGCGTCCACTGTTTCCTTCTCTATGTCGACGTTGTTTCCGTCATTTCGCAGCGTCGTGGTGTAATCGAGGCGGATCCGTGGGCGTACGCCCCTTACGTCCCTTTCCACATAAAAAGGAATATGCCGTTCGTCCGTCATAATGGCCGGAAACCGGTTCGAAGGGTCGGCCTTTTCCATGAGGAGGCGCCTGAGTTCGCTCTCGAAGTTCACCTCGCTTCGCTTGAAATGCGGCACGTCAACATTTGCGATATTGTTGGCGATAACGTTCCTCCTCATGGACTCGACATCGAGCCCCCTCTCGAGGAGATAGTTGGTTCGCATCATTCCGCTGTGTTCGAACATCGCGCCACACCCCTGAAAATGGAATTCCGCCACTTACCCTCTACATCGGAATATTTTAGATTTTTTTAAGCGTTTTTAGGCTGGAGACATAATTTTTTCGCCCTTCGGGCCCGCCGGATTAGGGCCGTATCGCCTCTTTATTTCCGTCCATAACAGGGGTCTTGTTTCGCGATCGGCTGCGGGGCGGGCCAAAAAAATACTTTACATACAATAAGACCGATTATATATGATAAATTGAATACGCCGGGCGGGCGTCCCGGTTAATGATCTTTTACCCTCAGGGGCCCGACCGATGCCGGCCGGAGGCCTCGATCGTCCCGGGAACGTCCCTTCAGCGGTTGTACGAAGCCGCGCCATTATATGGAGCGTGTATATGGCAGAGCAAGTAAGCTACTATTCGAAAATGGTGATGCAGGAATTCCAGGACTATTACGGAGAGCAGCTCCATCCGGGCGTCACGATGAACGTGCTTATCATCCGCGATCTTGTCCCGCGCAATCAGCGGGAGGCGATTTTCAACGAGCTTCTCGAAGACATGGAGTTTCTCGAAATGCTCCCCGCCTTCCCGGGAAAGCTCATCCTCACGCAGATAGGATTCAATTATTTATTGAATTGCCGGTCCGAAACGCTAAGCTGAAAAATAGCTCCAGGGGCGGCGCTTTTCACCGGCGCGCGCCGTGCGTATAGGGACGGTCCTCGCAAGGATGTCCGAATCCCGCTCCAGTGGAACGATATCAAATACCCGCCAAAAGGATTAGGGATGGACGAAAGGAAATATGAACTGATATACGAATTCGTGCATTGCAAGGGGACGGTAACCCATGTCGCGGGGATTGCCGAAAGCGAGGCGGAGGCCCGCGAATGGGTGCGCGTCCAGCAGGAGCGCCTGCGCGCGGGGGAAAAAGGCGACTTTAAGGACGACACCTTCGAGTGCCCCGTCACCCTGTGTCCTCTTAAAGTGTGCCTTCCCACCTTCGGCTTCCGCGAAATGCGCTGAGGACCCCCTTCCGAGAAGGCCTGCGGTTTGCATCCCATGGACGAGCGCAGATCCGACTACTTCCGCACGATCGTCTTCATGTGCGGGGACATCCTAGGGGAAATTGGCGATATAACGGAGCTCGCGGGAGAGAACCGGAGCATGGAGGCGCTCCTCGACGCCCTTGGGGAGCTTGGCTCATTCGATATCGGCCACGTTCTGTCCCTCGAGGCGGCCCTGGGGAGATATCAGGCCAGGCTTTCGGCCCTGTTTACCCGCTATCCCGACGTACCCTTCGTCGACACGCTGCTTCGCCGGATGATGAGCCTTCGCGCCATGTGCGCCGACTGCGTCGAAATGTTCCGCTGAGCCCCGCTAACGCCGTTTTTCCACGGCCAGGACCCTGCAGTGAACGGTCAGCCTGTTCTCCCCGGGCGAATAGCTGAAGGCCGCGCCGTCCCCGTAGCGGAACGCGATTATTTCGATGGACGCGTCGAAGGCCCTGCCGGGCCCCAGCGCCTTCATTTTCGACGCCACGGCCTCCGCCGTATAGTCGCCGGGGGCTATTCCCACCAGATGCCCATCGACGGTATGGAAGCGAAATACGAGCAAGGGAAGAGCGCCTTTTTTGCCGCCCGGACCCTCGTAGGGCATTCGCGAGGCGTAACAGGCTGATACGAATTCGGCCGGTCCGCACTCCGCGGTTTTAATGAACGCACAGTCGGGGGTGGAGCGAAGCTCCGAGGCCGGAGGGAAGCGCTTGTCGATAAGAGCGAACGCCTTTTTTGTATCGCTTTCCGCGCAGATCGAACACTCCTCGACAAGGCTTCCGGCGAGGAGCCGCAGAGCCACGAACGGCGCCTCGAAGCCCGCCTCTTCTCCGGGGAGGGCCGCCCCCGCAAAAAGGATACAGCAGATCATGCCCATACGCGTCCAGATCAGCATCGTTCGCCCCCTGGCCTATATTTACCCGGAAATTTTTCCATGCCCCAGAAATATACCTTTCCCGACAGCGGGAACCCTTGGTTGGCGATGAGCCCGGCGTATCTTTTATTAATGACGTCGATAGAATAATATAATTTCCTTGACATTTGCAAAAACCATTTTACTCTATCAGCGTTCATTCGGAACTGATAAAGACAAATGAAAAGACCGGTGGTTCTAACACTCGTTCCTTGATTTTGCCGGACAACGAAACCGGTATTTTGGCAATATCCACCCCACGCAGACGATACAATATGCCGAACGGGGTTGATCAAGCCTTTCTTGGTTTTAAACGTAAATTAATCCAACCTATTCGGAGGTTCACATTTTATGAAGAAGATCATCGTTGTAGCAACCGTCGTAATCGCCGTCGCCGCTTTCGTGCCGGCGAGCTACGCCGG
>MVZN01000149.1 GCA_002069125.1 Spirochaetes bacterium ADurb.BinA120 | reverse complement strand
GCCGAGCTGAGGGGTAACGCCAGCGCCGAGCTGTGGGGTAACGCCCGCGCCGAGCTGTGGGATAACGCCCGCGCCATGCTGCGCGTTCCGCCGGGGTACCGTCGGGGTACCGTGCTCTACGAGTGCGACAGGCGGGGAGCGAAAATCAGAGGAGGGGAAAGCGATGAGACACGATGACGACGACTTCCTGGTTCGCGGGGGGCTCCGATGATAACCGACGAACGCTCCCTCTACAGGATCGGCCTGGTCGTCCTGTCCGCGTTCCTGGTCGTCCTCTGTTTCGCATTGGGCGTTCAGGTCGGCGATAACATGGCCCTACTCCACGAGCGGGCGGAGCTGGAGGCGGACATCCAGATCAACGGCGAGGAGATTTGCCGGTTGGCGGACCGCCTGATTTGGCTGGAGGACGCGGTCACATTCCGGACGCTGGCATCGTACTACGGCGAAACGCACCGGGGAAAACTCATGGCCTCTGGCGTCCCATTCGACCCGGACGAACTCACGGCCGCATCGCCCTGGCTGCCATTTGGGAGCGCGTGGAGGGTGACGAGTCTTCGAAGCGGGCGGAGCGTGCGGGTCACGATCACGGATCGCGGCCCGCACCCGCGTTTGGGGCGGGGACTTGACCTATCGAGAGCGGCGGCGGCGCGGCTCGGGATGATCGAGCACGGCGTCATCCCGGTCTCAATGCGGCCGGAAATGTAAGGGGGAAATCATGAAAGCAATAATCACGGAGATCGCACATCTCAGGGCGGCCCTGGACGTGGAGCGGATGAAGGTCAAGTGGCTAAGGGCGGCGCTACAGGCCGCTCAGGTCCAGTGGGACCGGGGGCCGTGTCCGGAAAAATTGGACGACCCCATGACGTGGGGGGAGAGCGACGAAATGATTGCCGATATGGTCCGCTGGGTCATTGCCGAAACGGAGGACGCGAAATGAAACGCTATAGGTTGCGCTTAATATTTCGCAGGGGATTGCTAGACCAAAGCGGGATTAAATATGAGTTCATGTACAAAACCGATGATGTTTACCTTCCGGATAACGCTAACGCCTTTCAATTCCCAGACCTCCAGTTCCACGGATTCTTACCCGAGGTAGTGGGTGGCGAGTGGATCGCCGAAACGGAGGAGGAGAAATGAAAACCTGTGGATCGTGCAGGTGGCGGATGAACTCGAGACGGTCAACGGATTTCGGCCGGTGTGCCGTCGATGATCTGCTGAGGGCGGCGGCGGAATACCTGGAGGTCGGGACGTCAAGTTTCCGCGACTCCCTCGAAGAGGCCATCGAGGCCGTCCGGGTCGCAAAGGAGGAGAGCGGTAAATGAAAACAGCATGTATAGTTTATTTCATTTTTTTACTAGCATTGAAAATATGGGGAAGTATCGACCTGAGGGTATCTAGCGGAGGAAGGCATGACGAGTACGGGGAATGGTGTACCGATTTGCTCGGAATTGGATTCGCGGTGTTTAATTGAAAATAATTCGCGAGGGAAGGAGCAGGGGCGTGAGATACAGGACGATATTAGCAGACCCTCCCTGGAACGAGACGGGTGGGTCTCGTTCCCCGAAATATCCGCTAATGAAAACAAGTGAAATTATTGGATTGTCCGAACGCGTAAGATCGCTTTCAGAAGATGATGCTCACTTGTATTTATGGGTAACAAATAATTTTCTTCCCGACGGCTTGTCTGTTATCGAGGCGTGGGGATTTAACTACAAAACAGTAATTACTTGGATAAAAAATTCGATTGGTATTGGCCAATATTTCCGAGGGGCTACGGAAATTTGCCTCTTTGCCACAAAGGGAAAAACGCAATTCAAGGTTACGTGTAATGGTATCGGCGTGGCCCAGGCGTCCGGGGCGTTCTATGGCAGGAAAAGCATACACTCTAAAAAGCCAAACATTTTTTATTCGATAATCGAAAAGGTATCTCCACCGCCATACCTTGAAATGTTTGCCAGGCAAAAGCGCGAGGGTTGGGACGCCTGGGGCAACGATGTTGCGGCGTCGCCCCCTTTATTTTCGGAGGCCCGGACATGACCGCGCCCGCCGTCCTGCGCTTCATCGTACCCGGCCCGCCTGTCGCCAAGGCGCGCGCCCGAACGGTTGTCAATCGCGGCAAGGTCCGCGCCTTCACGCCGGAGAAAAGCGCGTCACACGCTAATCTCATGCGCCTGTCTTTCGTCGGCAAATATCCCGACTTCGTTCCCATTGACGAAGGCCCGATATCGGTTTCGATCACGGCATACTTTCAGCCGCCCAAGTGCTTTCGGCCAAAGGGAAAGGACGTTGACCCGGAGCGCGTTCCGCATACGAAAAAGCCGGACGCGGATAATATCGCAAAACAGATCGACTCATTAAATGGGGTCGCATGGCGCGATGATTCGCTCGTGTCCGATATCAAGGTAAGCAAGCGATACTCGCTCACGCCCCGGACGGAAATCGAAATAGGATATGGAGGCGGGCAGTGAAGTGCAATCGTTGCGGGACGACGAATCCCGTACCGTATACGGACAGATCAATTGAGCTGATATGTCACGAGTGCCACATGTCGGCGCTTGAAGCGTCGATAGCGGCCAAAGATGAGTGCCTTTATGAATCATGGATACCCGCGCACGCAATCTCACCGGGCAACCGGGAGACCAATAAATCATAGGAGGTCTGCCCATGACGGTAGATCAAAATGTTCTCTCCGCGATCCTGGCCGTTATCAGCGGCGGGGTCGTCACGGCCATCGTCCAGGCCGTCAAGAAATGGCTCAAGATCGAGGGCGGCTGGCAAGCCATGCTCCTGGCCGCCGTTCTCTCGCTCGGAGCCACGGCGTACATTCTCGTCACGCTTCACGTGTTCACGGTTGCGGCCCTGGTCCTGTACGGCCTGATCGTGTTCGGAGAAGCCACGGGATTGTATCACCTTACCGTTCCGAAGAAGC
>MVZN01000148.1 GCA_002069125.1 Spirochaetes bacterium ADurb.BinA120 | reverse complement strand
GCCGCCGTTGTCGTCGATCCCTCCACCGGCGGCTCTTCCTCCCTGCACGATAAATCCGTCCAACGCCGCCCCCTCAGCGCCGAGCACCACGTGCGTGACGCTCTCCTCGCCGTCGAGGATTGAAGAGCAGGTTTCCATTTCCCCGAAATCCAGGTCAAGAACGCGTTCTGAAAGCAGATACTCGCTCCCCCTGAATCCTCCGTAAACGTCCACGTGTTCCTTCATCACTACGAGCGTGGGAAGCCCGTCTTCACCGGCCGTGTAGACACCCGCCTTTACCCATATCTGATCGCCCGCCGATGCCGCGTCCACCGCCTCCTGAATGCTCCTGTACGCCGAATTCCAGAAGCGACCGTCGCCGAATCCGGACGCCTCGGCATCGACGAAGATGACCCCCCTCTCAGAGACCGATACCGGAACCGCCACGGGCTCGCTTCGGTCATGGTCCGTCATCACGTAAAAAATAAAGGAGTCGGCGCCCGTATATCCGGTATCCGGCGTATACCTGCAGACCGCTCCCTCGCAGGAGAGGCTCCCATGCCGCGGCTCCGCTTCCACGATATACGTCAGCGCATCATTGTCCGGATTGTACGCCTGGAGCGTAAAATCGTGCGGCGTGTCGCGCTTGACATTAACCGGAGTCGGAAGCGCCACAGGGGGATCGTTTACCGGCGTAATGATGATAGTGACCGTGGCAGGAGGGCTGCTCGATTTCCCGTCGTTGACGTAATAATGAAAACGGTCCTCTCCATAATAATCGCGCGGTGGCGTATAGAGCACCTCGCGACCCTCCGGAGCCGAGACGCTCCCATGGAGCGGCTGTGAGACGTGCCAGGTCAGGGGATCGTCCTCGATATCGCTTCCTCCGAGAACGATTACGATGGAAACATCCTCCTCCGTCGTGATGGCCTGGATATCCTCCGCCCTCGGAGGATCATTCACCGGGCCTATCTCGATGCTTACGATCTCCGGAGAGCTTAAAAGCTCTCCGTCGCTTACGTAAAATGAAAACGAATCGCTTCCATTATAATCGCGCGCCGGCGTGTAGCTTACCCGCGATCCGTCCATTGCGTCCACCGCCAGCGTACCGTGGGACGGTCCCTCCAGCACATGGAACGAGAGCGTGTCGCCGTCAGGGTCGTTTCCCGCCAGAATTATCGCGACGGGTACGTCCTCGGGCGTGCATACTGAACTTCCGTAAGCAGACGGCGCGTGGTTCATCGAACCGACATTCACCGTAACGGTCGCAACATTGCTCTCACTCTTCCCGTCGCTGGCGCGGTATTCGAAGCTGTCCTGGCCGAAAAATCCCTGCGCAGGGGTGTAAACGCACATGGCGCCGTCCACCACCACCATGCCGTGTGACGGGTCCCCTCCTGGAGCGATGTGAAAACTGAGACTATCGCCGTCATGGTCAATCGCGTGAAGCTGGATAGATTTCGACGTATTCCGAACGGCAGTCACGACAATATCAAAAGCAAACGGAACGCTGTTTGGCTGCACACCGTCTTCACGCGGGCTCCGGGACGCTTCACCGCCGGCACACGACACCGCGCCGAGAAGAATGATACCCGCAAGAACATAATGTGGAGGCTTCAGAATTCTCATTTTCCTGACAACACCCTGTAAACGGAATCCGGAATATTCCAACCGGACAGACCTCCGGCTATCATCAGATGACTCTCCGACGATCACCGTTACCGGACGAGTGCTTCCCGTCCGGACTCTCTTAAGGGTGCGCGGCCCGCTTTTTGCTCTATGCGAGCCGGTTTCAGGAATGAGCCGCGGGAATCCCCCGACGGCTTTAATATTTTATGTGTGGGCATCCGGCGGCCAATCCCGCTCTGCTAAACCGCTCCTGGCCTTGCAGAGCGCCGGAAAAGAAAACCTCACGCCAAACGGCATGACTTCAGTTTTCTGTTTACAAAATAGAATGGGTATGGCTGATGTCAACACTATTATTGAATATTTTGTCATATTCTAAGTGAACAATAATAATATTATGAATAGTGTTCATTCGATGCCGCTATCAAACGCCTCGCATACACCCTCTGCGCCGCTCCGCGTCGCATGGCCCCCCTTCACCCTCTTCATCCTCCTGACTCTCTTCTTCACCGCTTGCTCCAATATGATCACCGGTAATAAGAATGAGAATAAATACGGCTCGTCCGCTCCTTGCGGCAGATCGTTCGTCATAAACGGCGGCGCGCCATACGCCTATCAGCTCGACGTCGTACTGAGCATCGACGTTTCCAACTCCCGCCGGATGCGCTTTCGGAATGTCCCCGGCGAATGGTCCGACTGGGAGCCCTACGCCGGGTCTAAATCATGGATGCTCCCCTACGGCAACGGGACTAAAACCGTCGAAGCCGAATTCAGAAGCGCGGATAACGAATCCATAACTATGGACGACGCCATCGAGTTCATCGATCGCATCACCGCCATCGACGGCGCGAGTCACCGGCGCTTCGGAAGCGCCGTCAGCGTATCGGCCGACGGCGCCACCGTGGTCGTCGGCGTCCCGGCGTACGACAAGCACCGGGGCGCCGTGTATGTATACCGCTTCTCCAGAGGGGCCTGGGAGCCTGTGACCCTTCTTACCGGCGCGATCGACCCGGACGCGCTGCCGGGTGACGACCTCGGCCACTCCGTCGCGCTCTCCGCGGACGGAGACTGTATCGCCGCCGGCGCCCCGGGCCATGACGGAGCCCGCGGCGCCGTCTATATGTTCGAAAGAAACAACGGCGGCGCCGACCAGTGGGGGCTCCGCGAGCGGCTCATCGCCGGACAGGCCGGGGAAAATGATATGCTGGGACACAGCGTGGCCGCATCGTTCGACGGAGGGACCATTATCGCGGGCGCGCCCTGGCGCGACGGAACGGGCCGACTTCATGTCTTCAGGCGCACGGGTGTGCGATGGACGGAGGAAACCGTTCTCGCCGCCTCCGACGGCGACGCGGGCGACCAGTTCGGCTGCGCCGTCGCCATAAGCGCCGATGCGGGCGCGATA
>MVZN01000147.1 GCA_002069125.1 Spirochaetes bacterium ADurb.BinA120 | reverse complement strand
GCGCTCACCTCAATCATGCCCAGCGATTTGGACGAGTACGGATCAACGAGGATCTCCGTCGCCAGTCGATCGGCGATCAGATACCCGGCGCGGAAATCGCCGAATGCAACCGCCTTGGCGCTCTTGCCCTCAGCCGGCATGTCGGGGCATTCGATGTACGGCCGTCCCAACACGTTCGGGGTTCCCTGGTTCTGGAGGCCGGGCTTCCACAGGTAGTCGCCGGTCGTCGTATTTTTGAGCAGCGAGATAGCCAGGGTCGAGGAGCGTTTCCACAGCCAGGTTGCCTGACCGGCGTACCGCTCCGCTAAGGAGTAATAGACGCTGACCAGATCATCGGCCAGGATCACGCCCGAGGTCGTTGTGCCAGTGAATCCGCCGACGCTGGAGTTGGTCAGGATGCCCTCGGGTTTGTTGACGGCGTCGCC
Source organism: Spirochaetes bacterium ADurb.BinA120 (assembly GCA_002069125.1). Taxonomy (GTDB): domain Bacteria; phylum Spirochaetota; class UBA4802; order UBA4802; family UBA5368; genus MVZN01. Next base: position 2,628 of record MVZN01000147.1, on the reverse strand, counting down.
GGTGATGAACGCCGTACCCTCAAGCGCGCCAAACTGTTCGCCGAACTCCTCAGCCAAGAATGCCTGGAGGTCGAACTCGACATCCTCAAGGTCTTGCCGCGAAACCTTGGCCAGCGCGTACATCTCGTGCGTCGGAACGTTTTCCATTCCGACTTTGGGATTGGTTGTTTCCGCCCGGGTCCCAATTTCCGACACCCAGGCGGCCGAAGCGCTAGCCGTTTTTTTGGGGATCTGGATCGACCGACGGCTGGTTGTCCGAACCTTGGCAACGCTGCGGATCGGCGAATACAGGACGTCGAATTTGATGAGCTCGTTAACGAACTCCGCCGGGGCCAGGTATCCCCCGGTCGTCGCATCTCCAACGGTCATCGCCTTCTTTTCAATTTCGTCGAGCGGCCGCCCCAACAGGGACTTCCGGAGGCCAGAGAAAAACGCCTTCGTTTCTGACTTGGGGTCGTCGCCCCTCATCTCCGGACGGGGGGCTTTGAGTTCAGCAACGGCCCGGCTGATCTCGTCCAACCGGTCGTTGAATTTCCGCTCGTACTCGTCCAGATCGGGCTTCCCGATTTTGCCCTTCATCAACTCTTCGTTTTTGGCCTGATAGTCGCTGATAATCTTTTTTTGCTCTTCGATGAGAGCGACCAATTTTTCTTGGTCGGTCATAATTCACCTCACACTAAATTTAGCCCGGGTCGTTTGGACCAGGACTTGCGCGGCTTCGATTACGGGACCGAGTCCGCTATCCACGGGCGGCTCTTGTCCGGAGGGAGTGCCAGCCGGCGGCTCCGTCCCCAGCAAAAGTGCCTTCAGGGATTCGATTTGATTTACTAGCTCCGTCTTCTGCTCCTCGTCCAGGGATTCGCCCCGGAGCTCCTCAACGCATCCAGCCAGGGCGTCGAGCGATTTAACCCCCGTTACCACTGCGCCCGGACACGCCTGGAAATTGCATAGCGAGACCTCGTATAACTCAAGCTCTTTTAGCCGCCGGACATTGGCCGATCTGTCCATCGAGTCTTTGATGGTTTTGTACCCGATGGACAGCCCGTCCAGCACGCCGGCCATTGCGGCGGCGTAGGCCTCCCGCGCCTTCGCGTTCGCGTCGAGAAACAATTGCCCCTCGACAGCGAGACCGTGTTCGTCCTCCGCCGCCGCAACATACCCGATCGGGGGACCGTAGGCGTCATGACTCCAGAGCAGTTTGACGCGTCCATTTTTTTTCTCTTTCAGGGTTTTTCGAAACGCGCCCTTTTCGACGATGTCCCCCTGTGAGTCGACGACGTTCCAAATCGACGCGTACCCTCGGAATGAGCCGGTCTCGGTCAGGGAATCGTCGTCCAGCCTGAAGCGATAAATCTTGACGCCGTGTTTGCTCATGGTGTCTCCTCAGTCCACAATCGGGTAGGTCGAGCACAGGCAGTTACAGACATTTCCGGCTCCGCCTCGGGGATCCCCTGGATATGCCATCGCCTGGCCGCCGATGATAAAATCACCGCCGACTGGAACCTCTTGTCCGTCGGCTTCGATATGGTCGTCCCGCGAATCGGGGACGAACGAGCACAGCCAACCTTGGCGGGTTACGAATTCGTTTTCTTTATAGCCTTCAACTTGTGCCCAGTTTTCTACCTTGGTCGATTCGGTCCTGGCAATTTGTCGACACCGCCATTGGGCGAATGTGTTCAACCGCTCGATCAATTTTTGCGTCAATTGCTCGGTCGTCCAGTCCGCAAACTCCGCCATTGCCAACGTGTCCCGGATCAGGGCCATAGTCGTTTCGGCGATTTGCGTTCCGGACCGGAGAATGATTTCGTCCAGGTACGCTCGCGCCTCGGGTGTCAGGTCGAACAGGTCGACCTTCTCCTCGATTTCCGGGAGCTCGCCTTTGGCAGCACGCATGCCGGCGGCTCCGGCCTGACGGGCAGCGTTATACGCCCAGGGCCGAAGCGCGGAGAGAAACTCCTTCGCCTCAGTATCGACGTTGACCGTCCGTGTTTTTGCGACGCGGGCCGATTGGTCCGTGAGGTAGGAGCGGACGATGGAGATAAGCGAGCGCTCTTTTGTTTCGACCCGGCGGACGAAATTATGCCAGAGCGCCTCCCGTCGATCTGCGGCGGCCCAAGATTTCCGCGCCCCACCGGCGAATGCGGGGAGGGAGGACTTCGCCGCCTCTCCGTCTCCCCCGCCCTGTTCGGCCGCGGCCCCCCCCTGCACGAGGACGGTTTGGCCGGCGGCAACGATGTCCAAGGGCGCCGTCGAATACGAGACCAGCACCATATCGCCCGCCGGAGAGGTCAGCGGTTCGAGGCCGACGGCCGCCCGCTTCTCGTTGACCGTCATAAATTGCGCACCGCCAACATAGGCAAATTTTTTCTCCCGATCCTCCTGCAACGCCTCGATCCCGTCACGGTCGATTTCTAGCCACAGGTTTTCCCCGAACATCGGGCATAACCAGTTGTTGAGGTCGTCGACATACTCATCCATCAGCGGGATTACGCATTCGGTGTAGAGCGCCCGGCGCGCCTCCCGGAAGTTCGAGTATGTTTTGCTCTGTGAGTCCCCGATGAGTTCCGGGGCGATGTTGAATACGGACGCGATTTCGCGTTTGTTGTGGACAACGCCTTCGATCCAGTC
>MVZN01000146.1 GCA_002069125.1 Spirochaetes bacterium ADurb.BinA120 | reverse complement strand
CTTCGCCATATCTGTGCGCACGGTGCTGCCTCCCCTCATGACATCGGCCTGTCTCGGGCAGAAGCACTTCGGCGTCATCTACGGCTTTTTAAACATCTTCACCACGCTTGGCTCCGCCATCGGTGTTCCTCTTTCGGGGTACATCCACGACTGGACGCAAAGCTACCACGCGGCCTTCGCGCTCTATATCGCACTTGGGGTGCTTGCCGCCATATTCGGCGTTCTGGCGCTCCGACGTGCCGGATTTGCACGGGAGCGTGCGTGAAATGAATGATAGGCGTGACGGGCATGTTCGGAAATACCGGTAAAATTGTCAGGGTCGATCTCTCGGAGGAAAGGGTTGAGGACCTCCTTCCCTCCGAAGAGCTCTATCGCTCTTTTATCGGCGGAAGCGGCCTCGCGGCCAAACTCTTCAACGACATGGCGGACATGTCTGCGGACGCGCTTTCGCCCGGAGCCCTTCTGATCTTCATGAACGGCCCGCTCGCGGGCGTGAAGCTATCGGGCGCCAGCCGCTTCTCGGCAGCCGCCCGCTCGCCGCTGACGGGAAGCTTCGCCGACTCCTCGTGCGGAGGGTACTTCGCTCCGGCGCTTCGTTATGCCGGGTACGATGGGCTGCTCATCTCGGGGAGGGCCGCCCGGCCCTCCATGCTCCTCATCTCCGGCGGTTCTCTCTCGATAATGGATGCGGAAGACCTTTGGGGGATGGGGGTTATGGAGACGACCCTGGCCCTGCGGGCGCGTTACGGGCCGCGGACCCGGACGCTCGTAATCGGACCGGCGGGCGAGAACGGGGTGCCGTTCGCGTGCGTCATGCACGAGGCGCACCACGCGTTCGGGCGAGCGGGGCTCGGCGCCGTGATGGGCTCGAAAATGCTTAAGGCGCTCGTGATTGAGCCGCATGCCGGAGACTCGGCGCTCGCCGATCCCTCCCGCATGAAGGAGCTTGCGCGGAAGCTCACCCCAAGGATAAGGGACTACCTCATGTCGCAGGTGCTTCGCGATTTCGGTTCGCCCGGAAACCTCGAGGGCCATATGTATACAGGGGATGTGCCGATTAAAAACTGGACCTCCAACTTCTCCGAGGAAATGGCGGAGGCCCTGACAGGAAGCACGCTTACCGATCGCTTCCTCACCCGGACCGGCACCTGCGCATACTGCGCCGTTGCCTGCAAGCGCATAGTCAGGGTGGAGGAGGGGGCCTTCGCCATACCCGAGGGCCCCGGGCCGGAATATGAGACGGTGGTCTCCTTTGGGAGCCTTTTGGGCTCGGCCGACCTTGCGGCGGCCTGCAAGGCGGGCAGAGTATGCAACGACCTCGGCATGGACACAATATCGGCCGGGGCGACAATCGCATGGGCCATGGAGGCCTTCGAGCGGGGCGATCTGTCCGAAAGCGACACAGGCGGCATCGGGCTTGAATGGGGGGACATGAGCACCGTGATCGACGCCGTACTTCCGGCCATGGCGGCCCGAAGCGGCAAGCTGGGTTCACTTCTTTCTATGGGAAGCCGCGCGGCCGCCGAAAAGACGGGCCGCGGCTCCATCGCCTACACCGTGCAGAGCAAGGGGCTGGAGGCGCCGATGCACGATCCGCGCGGCGGCGGGCATGGCCACGCGCTCGCCTATGCCGTAAGCCCTCGAGGGGCCTGCCATGTGGCAACGGCCATGCATTTTATGGAGACAGGAGCCTGCAACTATCCCGAAATAGGATTCGAGTTCGACCTCGAGGCCCTTACCGACGAGGGGAAGCCGGAGACCATGGCGCTCGCCACGGCCATAGGCGCGATAGAGAACAGCGCATGTCTCTGTCAGTACGCCGACCGCTCGCTAAGCTTTTTGGAGATCGTCGAGCTTCTAAACGCGGCGACCGGCTTCGGTTATACTCCGGAAACGCTGGTGGACGCCGGCTACCGGATATTTCATCTAAAGCGGCTCATAAACCATCGCCTCGGCCTTCGCGCCTCGGACGATTCGATAACCGAACGCATGCGCGAGCCCGCCCGCGACGGGGAGCCGGCGGGGATACCCGTGGAATTCGATTCCATGCTGGAGCGCTTTTATGCTATCATGGACATGGACCCCGAGGAGGGAATCGCGCGCATGGAGCGGCTCGGCGAGCTGGGCCTTGGGGACGAGGGCGGGCTCGCGTGGCAGGGGAAATAATAAGCGTTCGGGTGCGCGGCGTAGGGGCGTTAAGGCGCGTTGTCGGAGAACGCCTTCTAAAAATGCCTGAAGGCTCCACTGTCGCCGAGCTCGAATCGGTTTTGGGAATCGATACGGAATACTCCCCGGCCTTCCTCGTAAACGGCAGACGACGCGTCCGCGGAGCGCGGCTCTTCGAGGGCGATGCCGTAACGGTCGTCTCGCTAATGGCGGGAGGATAGGAGAGAGGCACTTCTCTCGATCTCCCGGCCTCCACTTGACAGGGGAGGGGTATCGGATAACGAGCTTCAGGCGGATGATAAACCTTTCCTTCTTGCAAGGAAGGCCAGAGGAAACATCTTCCCCCCTGGCAATTGAGGGCGCGATATCTTCCCCCCTGAGAAGTGGAGACGATAAATCTTGGGGCTGTCCAAAAGTTACTTTTTGGGAGTCCCTCTCTTCAGTCGGTGAAAGATATAACGGCCTTCGTTACTTTCGTGGGGCGAAAGTAACCAAAGGAAGCCCCGCTCAGGCGCCGCTTGGCTTCTCTTGTCGGCTTTTCCTTCTACTTGCTCCAGGGCTGCGGAAGGTCCATCGTGGAATATCCGACCGACAGGATGTCGGGAGTGTCGGTCGCGCCAGGACGGCACAGTGGCCGACCTCGCCCGCGGCACATCCTGTGCCGCTGCTTAATAGATGAGCGTTCATATAGGGCTTGAGGTTTTATTATTTTCTAAATAGGCGGTAAAGGAAGCTTACCGCCCTCACCCCCTGGCCCCCTCTCCCATTAAGATTGGAAAAAAAGGAGAGGGGGAGTCTTATGAGAGAACTAGTTCTAAATCGTAACCCTAAAACACCTTCCCACAAACTTTCAACTTTCGACTTGTGACTTTCGACTGTTTTCCTTTCGACTGCTTATCATCCTTCCGCAAGCAGGGTAC
>MVZN01000145.1 GCA_002069125.1 Spirochaetes bacterium ADurb.BinA120 | reverse complement strand
GTATCGAACAGCTCCTTCGCGGCCGTCGCCAGAAGGGAAATGGCGATGACTGGAAGCGCGTATCTCAGCAGTGTATTAAACATTTTCCGCCGCCGCGGGCATGTATCCCGCCGGACGACAGGCGGCCTTTGACCGGAACCGCCTATCCGCCGCATTCTATTTCCGTAATTTTATCGAGGCGCCGCTGGTGCCTTCCACCCTCGAACGGGGTTTCCATCCAGGTGCGCGTTATCGCGACCGCCTCTTGCTCCCCGGTTACGCGGGCGCCGAGTATCAGCACATTGGCGTCGTTGTGGCGTCTGGACATCTCGGCCATAAAGACGTTCAAGCATAGGGCCGCGCGGATCCCGTCGAATTTATTGGCCGTAATCGACGCCCCAATCCCTGTTCCGCAGATGCCTATGCCGCGCTCGACCCCGCCCTGCCTTACAAGGCGGGATAATGCGCCGATGTGGTCGGGATAATCGGTGCTCTCCTCGGAGGAGGCCCCCACATCGACGAACTCGACGTCCGGAAAGGCCTTCTTTATGGCTTCCTTCAGTTTGAATCCGGCATGATCGGAACCGATGGCGATTTTCATGACAACTCCGTAAGGCGATTTGCCCGGCAGGGCCCGCGCCCGCTTAGGCCTGCCGCGTTACCGGCCCTTAGAATTCCGCGTTTCCGGGCGTGCGCGGGAACGGTATAACATCGCGGATATTCTGCATCCCGGTTACGAACTGCACGGTCCGCTCGAAGCCGAGGCCGAAGCCGGCATGAGGGACGGTGCCGAAGCGGCGAATGTCCAGATACCACGAGTAGTCGTCAGGATTTAATCCGACCTCCCGCATCCTGTCAATCAAAACATCGTAGCGGTCCTCGCGCTCGCTTCCGCCTATAATCTCCCCTATGCGCGGAACCAGAACGTCCATTGCTCGGACGGTCCGTCTGTCGTCATTCAGCTTCATGTAAAAGGCCTTTATGGCGGCCGGGTAGTCCACAACCACCACGGGGCATTTGAATTTCTTCTCGGTGATGTAGCGTTCGTGCTCGGACTGAAGGTCATCGCCCCATGCTACCGGAAACTCGAACGGCTCTCCTGATCTTTCGAGCAGCTCCACGGCCTCCGTGTATGTGATCACCTCGAAGCTCGAGCGGGCGACTCCCTCGAGCATCTCGATTACGCCCTTCTGTATGCGGTCATCGAAAAAGGCCATGTCCTCCGGACAGCGCTCGAGGCAGCGGACGATTATGTGCTTCAGGAAATCCTCCGCAAGGGCTATGTCGTCGTCGAGCCCGGCGAAGGCCATCTCGGGCTCCACCATCCAGAATTCGGAGAGGTGGCGCGATGTGTTGGAGTTCTCGGCCCGAAAGGTGGGGCCGAAGGTGTAGATTCTGTCCAGCGCCGTGGCGAGGAGCTCGCCCTCGAGCTGGCCGCTTACGGTCAGGCCGGTCTTCCGGCCGAAGAAGTCCCCGGAAAAATCGACCGCCCCGCCGCCGACCGGCACGTTCAGCAGGTCCAGCGTCGTTACGGTGAAGAGCTCGCCTGCGCCTTCGCAATCGCTCGCTGTGATTATCGGGGTCTGTACATAGAAAAACCCGCGCTCCTGAAAAAACTCGTGTATTGCCGCGGCCAACGCGTTTCGCACCCTGAATACCGCGCCGAATGTGTTTGTACGGGGCCTTAGGTGCGCGATCTCCCTCAGGAATTCGAAGGAATGGTTCTTTTTCTGAAGAGGGTATTCCGCCGGATCGGTCCTGCCGTACACCTCGACGGAGTCCGCCCGTATCTCGAAGCGCTGCCCCTTCGCCGGGGACTCCACCAGCTCGCCCGTCACGGCGAGGCTGCTCCCGGTTGAAAGGCGGATGACCTCGCCATAGCCGGGCATGGACTCAACGGCCACCACCTGGATATTAGTGATGACGGAACCGTCGTTTATCTCGATAAAACAGAGCCCACGCCCCTCGCGCCTTGTGCGCACCCATCCCTTGACGAGCACCCTCGAGCCGGGGCTCCCATCGCGCAGGAGGTCCTTGATGAAGGAGCGTTGCATGCGTCTCCTCATATTATAATCGTTGTGCCCCGGCCGGGCGGGGAACATCGTCCGTACTATGCCGGATCGCGCCCGTCTGTCAATAAAATATCGATCCTCCCGCCTCCCCCGCATGGAGACGTCCGCAGCGCCTTAAACCCACCGCCTCTGGAAAAGCGGAACAAACCCCGTATAAAATCATTGACAGTTCGGCAAAGGGCGTGTTGCATACGCATACCGTCCGCCGGCGCCTCAAACGCGGGCACCGGAGATCGACGGCGTTATCTTTTATCGTGGCTGAGCCGCCCGTCGTGGAACCCGGGCGGGGCGCGCTTCGAGGGTACAACCATGAACCTGAAATACCGGATAATGATCATCCTTGGCCTCTGTTTCATACTTTGCATCAGTTCTTATATACTCATCGCCCGCATGTTCGACAATATGGAAAACCAGTTGTTCGAAAAATGCCGGGTCGACGCGCGCATCGGCGCGCGGATGATGGGCGAGGCCATTACGCTCATGATAAACACGAAAACCCTCAGCGAGCGAGCCGCGTTCGAGTTCGCCTACGTTCCCCTGGAGGGAACCAATCCCCGGAAGTACACCACGGGCCACGACGAGGTTTTCGACCGCTACATTCAGCCCATCATCGACGCCTTTCTGCTCGATCGGGACATTGGCTACGCCATTCCGGTTGACAGGAACGGTTACGCGCCGACGCATAACTCCATATACGCCAAGCCGGCCTCGCCCGATCCCGCGCTTGCGCTTAGAAGCAGCCGGGCCAAGCGGATCTACGACGACACGGCCGGATTGAAGGCGGCGCGCTACGAGGGCGATGGGGTCTTGCAGCAATTCTACGCGCAGGACACCGGCGACACGATGTGGGATTTCGCGGCCCCCATACGGGTGGGCGACAGGCACTGGGGGGCGTTCCGCGTCGGCCTTTCGATGGAGCGCATCGACGAGATCAACAATCAGATGATCATACTGGTGACCATGTCGCTATTGGTGATCCTCAGCGTCACCATGCTCATACTGTTTCTGGTAATCCCCCGGAAGCTGTACGACACCGATCTGGACATCCCCCGCTACTGAACAGCC
>MVZN01000144.1 GCA_002069125.1 Spirochaetes bacterium ADurb.BinA120 | reverse complement strand
TACGAGACGCCTATCCCGAGGCCCGCACTATTCGCATCTCCCAAAGTATAGCCGGCCGCCACGCTCATGCCGCTCTTCGCGCTGTAACCAACGGTCGTGTTCGCCCCGTAGGCCTTGCCGGCACTCACGCTCCCCCCAAAACCGCCGTCGCGCGTATAGGAGAGTTCGAAGCTCAACACTCCCGCAGTAAAGGCCTGTACTGCCATGGAGCCGGCAAGCGAACCGATGTTAAGCGCAAGGCCGACTGTTCCCCCCTGGTCGTAGGCGCGGTTCGCGCTGACCGCCGCCTGAAGTGAAGAATACAGAGCCATGCCGAAACCTCCGCCAAGCGCAAGGGCCGCGACCCCAAGGAACGAATTGATTTTAACAAAATCACCCTTCGTGTACCAGCCGCCTGCCGCCAGCGCCCTACCTTTCATGTACTCTTCGAATGCGCTGGAGAACTTCTCGCCGAGGCGTTCGAACTCGCTCCCGCTGTGGGTGCTAAAGCTTCCGTCCTTTCCGAAAACCCCCTCTATCTCGCGGTTCAGGTTTTCACTCGCCAGGCGCACATATACCTCGAGCTCGCCCGCGTCCAGGTTCATATAGCTTGCCGGGTCGGCAAAATCTATCGCCCCGGAGAGCCCCCTTAAGGGCCTAAGCGCCACTGCGTTAGTGGTATAATCGGCGTAGTCGGCAAAGCGAATCGTCTTCTTCTTGTCTCCGCTGAAGAGGTTTGACTCTTTCACAACCTCGATCTTCCAGCGACGCGCTCCCTCTTCGCGTATAAACGGCGCCGCAAATTGGCTTCTCAGGTCCGTCTCCACGCTTGTATACACGCCCTCGTTGGCCGCCGCAAGCTGTTTATTGAAGCGGTCAATAATTCCCTGCAATATGTCCGTCACGCGCAGGTTCTGCATGACGCTCATCCGTTCGGCGTAGTCCTTCATGTCCTTGGCGTAGCGCGCCTCCAGCGCCCCGCCCGAATTGAGGTCCAGCAGATTTACAAACCCCGCCGTAGTGTCCAGCGTATTCATGGTGCCCGAAAGCGCTCCGATCGATGCCGGCGGCGCGTTCTTCAGCGCGTCGCGCACCAGCGTATCGGCGTCGAAGTCTATTTCGACCCCCGGAAAACCCTTTCGTTTGAGATCGGCTAAAAGCCCGTCGATCCGTCCGGCAGTCTCCTCCGCCGAGAGGAGGGCAACGGCCTCGGCCGAGTCCTTTGCGCCAAGGTCGCGCCACTCGTCCATCGCCGCGGAAAAAGCCTTCCGCTCCTCCATCCATGCGGCCTCGCCCGCAACGATTGCCTCGCGCGAGGCGATTCGCCAGGCCGTCCACTGGTTTATCAGCCGGTTCTGTTGCGCCGTCCAGTCCCGCGCTCCGCGGTTATGGATAAATCCAACCGTATCCATCCAGCGCTCCCTTCGCTCGTCGAATTTGGCGCGAAGCTCGGCCCACTGCTTTTCCTGGATCTCGGAGTTCTGGGCGATGAGTCCGCTTACGATGCGCTGCTGTACGGCGATTCCGTCGGCGCTTCGGACCATCTCGGTAACAATAGCGCGATAGCCGTCGAAGCTGCGCTGCCTAAGCTCCCCGTAGGCCGCGCCGAAGCCGCGCGCAGCCATAAGCAGCCCGTTGTACAGCTCCTCCTCGTCCCTTAGCATAAGCGTTCGGTCGTGCGTGCCGCCCGCAATGCTCTTATTTATAAAAGCCCGGTAATCGTCGCGATATCCCTCCCGCATGCCGCGGTAGTTCTCCCTCATCGCTCGCGCTACATCCTCGATCGAGTACACCCGATCGTACACCGCGTGGATCTCTCCGTCGGAAAGAGCCGAAATGTCCAGTATCTCGCCGCTCGAGTCTTTCAGGCGGACGCTCGCGTCGTCCAGTGCATAGCTCTCTCCCGTCCTCGTGCCGTCCTGGGCGAGCATATAAATACGCTCCCCCTCCTTCTCCGCTCGCATGGCGTATCCGTCCGCATCCGTTCGCGCCTTCTCCTTCCTCAGACCCTCCAGGTTCACGCTTTCCATCGTATGCACATGGGCGCCGGCCGTCGTCCCGTCGTACAGGTGCGACAGGTCCTCCTCCGTCAGGCCGTAGGGTGGATTCATCAGCACCGCCCGTATATCGGCGATCGAACGTGCGTCATCGAGCATGCGGTAGGCGGCCTCCTTTTCTACGAGTGTGCGTTTGGCGTCGAGCGCCGCTATAAGGCCGTTTTCGATAGCGCTTCTCGCGGCGGTATAAAGAAGTCGGTGCTGCCCATAGTCGTCCCTGTATTTATTCCGCTTATCTTTCAGATGGTCGCATATGTATTTACATTTTCTCGCCCGACTCTCGTAGCGCTTAAATTGTCCATAATCCTCCATCATCTGGCGGTGCTCCCTCGTCATCGTATCGATGACATCATGGTCCAGTACCGCGTATATCGCCTCCATGTCCGCAAAAACGGCGGGATCAATCGCGGCCTTTGCTTTTAGCACTTCGGGATGGTTTTCTCCGGCGATGCTCGAGGCGTATGCCGCCTTTATCTTAAGATATCCGTCGTATAATATAAAGGCTTCCAGATACTCCACTATTCTTCCGGCCCCGGAGCCGTCTCCAATCATGTGCTCGAGGACCCTGTCGCGTAGCGCAGTCTCCTCCTCCGTCATGTTCACGGCCCCGTCCTTTTTCGGGTTAAAGCTCAAGCCCTCCCTGGCGCGCTCGTAGTCGGCCTGCGCGTCCTCGTATTCCTTTCGCGCAAGCATAAGCCTTTCCTCGACAAGCGCCGAAACCTGAGCCGCTCGCGCAAAGCTCGCCGTCTTGCGCTCCAGATCGGTACGGAGCGCCGCGTACTCCCGGTCGGCCCGGAGCCTTGCAAGCGTCTCCTGCGTTTCCCTTTTCGCCCGCGCCGCCTCGAAGGCCGCGAGCGCCTCTTCGTAACGCGCGTTCACTCGTTTATAAACATCCTGCGCGTCCGGAGCTTCAAGCGAGTCATACTCGCTTACGCCCCCGTCAGGAGCGCCCCCGCTTCCCAGGCCCGAGTCGCGAGGAGAGGCGTCTTTGAGGTACGGAGTGTTCGCGTATTCCCACACGGAATATGCCTTCTCCCACGAGAGCTCGCGCTCGCGGTAGACGGCGTAACGGGCGGCGGTGGCGTTCATAGCGGCGATATATTCGGAGTTGACCGCCTCATAGGCAGCCTGCCGTTCGTCGAGGGCC
>MVZN01000143.1 GCA_002069125.1 Spirochaetes bacterium ADurb.BinA120 | reverse complement strand
TTGAAGGCCTCGATTTGATATTTGTACCACGTCGCGGGCGTCAAGCCCGTAAACGTTTTCGAGGTCTCGTTTTCGCCGGTCGTATAGACCAGCGTTCCGTTTTGGTAAATTTTAAACCCTGTCTCGTTGTTCGAATTGTCGACCCAGGAAACCCGAACGGACGTCGACGAAAGCGCCGTCGCCTCAACATTCGTCGGTAGCGCTACCGCTTGGGGCGTGACGTTGGCGATGTTGGAATACGCGCTGTTTCCAGCAACCGCCTCATAGGCCCGGACGCGGTAATAATATTTCGTCCCCGGCGTCAATCCCGTATTGGTAAACGAGGTCTGGTTGGCCCCAACCGTCGCAATCTGAGCGAACGAATATTCGCTGGACGAAGTGGAGCGTTCGACTTTAAACGATGTCTCCCCGGTGCTGTTGTCCTTCCAGGTCAGCTTCGCCGATGTCGACGATAATTGAGCGGCGACCAAATTGGATGGGGCCGCCAACGCCTTCGCCGCTTCAGCGACGTTTGACCAGTCGCTCTCCGTGTTGTCGTTCCAGCACTTGACCCTAAACCAGTATCGAGACTCGGTGAGCCCCGTAACTTTTTTCGACGTGACGAGGTCATCCAGCTGGCCAATGACCTGGGAAAAATTGACGCCGTCGGTCGACTTGTACGCCTGCTGACGTTGGGCCTTCGAGGATTTTACTTGCCAGGTCAGTGTGCATTCGCCGTCAACGATTTGCGTTGCGGCCAGGGAGGCGGGGGCCAGGAGCCGCGTATATACCGGGCCGTAATAGTCGACCTCAGACCAATACTCATGGCCCTCGTACACCATCCGGCCGGAGACATAGATCCAGAGGCACGAGCCCTCCGTCAATCCGGTCAGCTGATACGAGGTCGATGAGCCCGGCAGATAGATGGGACTTGACGTCGGCCCGTTGGCGTTGGGGCCGGTCTGGATTTTAATCCCGTTGGTTGCCGCGTAGGTCGCCCCGTTGGTCCAAGCAATATTAATCTGCGTCGGATTCGGGGCGGATGCGCTCGATATTCGCGGAGGCTGGACGACAAATCCCATCTCAGACGTGCTCCTCGAATTCGCACTCCCACGACCAGCGGCCGGCGGCCAGGTTAACCGGGAGCGGCGGCTCCAGCATCCTCAGCCAGTACGAGTTGTTCATCGCGTCGGTGTGATCCGTGCACAGCAACAGCGCGTATACGCCTCCGCATTCGCGGACCGCCTCGGCAATATATCCACGGGCGGCATCGGAGAGATTCATCCACGAGCATGCCCATCGCTCCACCGCCGGCCGCGCCGTCGTTAGGTAGAGATTCCGGGAGGGTGTCTCGTCGCCAATCGAATCGTTGAGATACCCGCGCCCGTACCCGCGCATGAACGGACACCCGAGGTCCCGCGCCTTTCCAACGACGATCGTTCCAACCGACAAATAAAGGTTCGGGTTTTGCCGGTTGGTCAACCAGACCCGGACGTATCGCTTCGCTCGCGGCGCGGATAAAAGGCAGTAAATATATCCCGAATTGTAGGTAATATTATCCGTCGTTACGCCCGTCGTAAACGCCGCGTCATCAGCCGCATACAGGGTGAGGGCGGCCGGAGCCTCATACGTTCCGGGGGTCAGGTTATGGTTGAGCAGGGCAATGAAATCAAACTCCGTTGCCGCCCCGAGGTCGATGTCAAGATACTCCTCGGTATGGATTCGACGGACGTCGGACGTGTAGGTCGATGCCCCGGACTTTGTCTCCGCATTAAATCCCAGGAGGTCCGACGTTGACCCATAGCCGCCGCCGTCGGAAAAATACAGCGTGAAATTCCCGGCCGCCCGGGCGATCGTAAATTTCCCCGTTAGATCATTGTACGTACACGTATAGTCTCCTCCGACGGCTGACAGCACCGAGGCCACGTGCGCGGCCAGGGTCTGGCCGTTGTAATCTCCGGCCGTCAGCTGGGCAACAAGAAGGCCGTTGCCCTCGTCAAAACAGATCAGCCGATTCGACACCGCCGGTCGAATGCTGATTGTGTCAAAAAATATTGTCCCTGCGGCGGCCTCCCTTTGCACGCACTGGATCTGCACCGCCTGGGCGGATTGGGACAAAAAATAAAAGGAGATCTGTTGCCAGGCTTCCGAGGTCGTGATTGTTTTACTGGCAACGCTTGATCCGATTTTAAGTTCCGCCGTGACGGCCCCGCTCGTTCCGCTCTTAACGTAAGCGGATGCTAAATACCAGCGGCCCGCCTCGAGGTTGACGTCCTGGTAAAAATATTGGTTCTCGGCGGTCGAGCCGGTCATCCGGATGCAATTCCCCGCCTGGCCATCGGCCCATACATCCAGCGTCACCCCGGATATCGGGGTAAACGGGGCGGTCGATTCGCAATCCGCGCCCGCAATTAAATTGCCGCTAAGCGTTACCGCCGTCCGGAACAGACCGTTGCCGGTTCCGCTTCCGCTTCGGCTCCGCCAGGCCAACGTTGTGTCGTCGTCCTGTGTCGATTCGGCGGGGAATTGCGGGTTTTCGGTCGACCGCGAAATCAGCGTTCCGTCGCGCCATAAGCTCTTGGCGATGATCCTCGTGTTCTGCATTGCTATCCCGCATCTCCTTAGTAATTCGGCCGGACGTTTCGGCTGCGAATCGCCAGCCGTCCGAGGTCGACGCCGTCCTGGACAATTGCAATAATTTCCTCTCCAATTTTTTTGGTCCCCAGATAAATTGGGACTGTCAGGGCGATTGGCCGCCCCTGCATTCCCGCGCCTGAGCCCGCGCCGGGGCCGCCCCGCATCTCCTCCCGAATCAGCCGCCGTAACGTCGCCTCCGTCGCCATGACCTCCAAGCCTGACTCACCGGCAACATATCGCCGACCGCCAGCTAGAAGCTCCGTCGGCTCCGCAAATACCGCTCCCGTCGCCAACGGAATCGGCTGCTGTTGAATCTGTGCAATTTGAGCCGCCCCCATTGCCGCCGCGATCGCGGCCATAGCCAGGCCCAACGGGAAAAACGGCTTAACCTGAAGGGCGGCAATGACCGCCTGGGCTACTCCGCTAATGGCCTGGGCAACATCAAGAGCCTTCTGTTTCCGCGCCGCCTCCCGCTTGGCGTCTAATTTCTTCTTTTCGAACTCCGCGTCCAGGGCGGCGATAGCCTCCGCCCTCAGCGTCTCGTCCGTGATCGTCTGATCGATATATTTCAAGCGGGCCTGATACTCCTGGCTTAGGTTGTCCATCGTCGTGCTGAGGGATTGACGGCTGATCGAACCGAGCCCGGAGATCAAA
>MVZN01000142.1 GCA_002069125.1 Spirochaetes bacterium ADurb.BinA120 | reverse complement strand
CGACGCGGGCGCCCGCCGGTCGGGGCGGTCAATTACGCGGCGTCCCGTAATAGCCGGGCGTTGGGCCGTATCCGGGCGTGCCATAATATTGGGGCGTTCCGTGATAGGCCGGGCGCTCCACATAGACCTCGCCTCTGATTTTTCCCTCAAGCCTGTCGATGGAGTTCTGAAACACGTACTTTAGCATGGGGTTTGTTTCGGCCTTCAGGCTCGCCTTTAGCGCCGGCAGCGCCTTCTTTACCTGGTGGTAGGCGGTAATCTCCGCCGCCATGGTCCGGATGGTTATGTCCTTACGGGGGTTGCTGAAAAGCGTTATAAGGTTTTTCACGGCCTTTTCGAAGGCGGCTTTGTCCTTGTTAAGTTCGCCGTCCCTTAGCTTGCCGAGCGCCTGGAGGGCGGTCATCTGTTCGTCGCTCATCATGTCGGCCAGTATGCCGGCGGATGATGAGCCCGAATCATGCTGGGCGTTACCGGCGCCTGCGACAAGCAGCAGTCCGGCAAGCGAAATACACATCACGAATAAGGTCTTTCCGTTTTTCATGCTTCCTCCTCGTTACTCCGTCCGTTACAAGAGGCGGATGTAGCTATTATGCCGGAGGATGTGCGCATATCCCGCCCCGTCTGTCAATTCTTATATGGGTCGCGCGCGAATTAAAGGATGTCCACGGGTACCGGAATGAAGGTAAGAAAGAAGATCGCCACGCAGCTCCATCCGATCAGGCGCTCAAGGGGCGAAAGCGGCGCGCTCTCCGGTATGGGGGGATGGCCGATCATGAGAAAGAAGAGGGCCATGAGAATCCACACCACCCAGCCCGGCCAGACAAAGGCGAGTGCGGCGAGGCCGGCGAAGGCGGCCCAGCCGGCGTAGAGCTGGGCGCGGCCTATGAGGGCGTACAGGATGTGGCTGCCGTCGAGCTGTCCCAGCGGCATGAGGTTCAGGCTGGTGACCAGAAATCCGATCCAGCCGGCCCATGCGTAGGGGGAGAGATAGATATCGTGGCCTGCCGGGATCTCGCCGACTATGATTCTCGCCAGAACCTTGAAAAGGAGTGAATCCCCGAAAATGATCACGTCGCCGCCTCCGGCCTCCGGGAGGGGGGCTATGGTGGAGATGTGAAGCCCGGCAATGACCGCGGCGAGGCTAAGGGTGAAGCCTACAATCGGCCCCATGGCGCCTATGTATAGAAGGGCGCGTTTTTCGAGGATCGGCGACTTGATCTTGATGACGGCGCCCATGGTGCCTATCATAGTCGGGAAGGGGATGAAATAGGGAAGCGTCGCCTTTACGCCGAAGCGCCGCGCCGCGAGATAATGGCCCATCTCGTGGGCCGTGAGGATGCTCATGATGGTAATGGAGAAGGGGAGCCCGCTGAGCGCACTCTCCAACAGGGTCGGTCTGGCCTGGGCCCCGGCGATGGTGGTGGTTATGCAGGTGATGATGAAGAGGGAGGCGTGGATCCACTTGGGGGTTTCCCGGTCCGGCATCCGGCTTGTCTCCAGCCTCTCGGCGATACGAGTGGCGGTTGGCGACATGTTGAGCACGGAAAAATACGCGCGCAACGCGTGTTTCAGTTTTCGGAGCATACGTCCTCTAAGCGTTCGGTCATGATGTTAGCTGTGCCCGCGCCGCGTAAAATGCAATCATAAAACCCGGCATAGCTCATCGCCGGCCACCGCTCGATCCGTCTTTTGTCCATTTTTTATATACTATTATTCATATATATTATCAGTTTGTTGCACGGGTATTGCCGGTCCTTAACTACGGTACCCACTTATATCACGGAGGTTTTGAATGAAATTATCGTTGCCCTCGTCGATCTTCCGCTTGTCCCCTGAATGAGCGCGTTGATCTCCTTGGGGCCCGGGCTGTCCGGTCGGCGGGCCTGGATATCCCCTTCGAGGCGACGGCGAAGCCGCGCTCGTATTCGATTGCGTACGCGAAAAAGCAAAAAACAAAATTCTGCTTTACGGAAGCGCCGGATGATGCGATTTCTATACGGGCGCACGGCGCCAAATACCATCGGGGGCACGATAATGCGGATTACGGAAGAAGACATGCGGCTCGTGGCGACGACCATACGAGCGCTGGCCATGGACGGCGTGCAGAAGGCGAAATCGGGGCACCCGGGCATGCCGATGGGGTGCGCCGAGATTGCCGCGGTGCTTTGGCTCAAAGCCCTTCGCCATTACCACCAGGACCCCTCCTGGCCGAACCGGGACAGGTTCGTGCTGTCCGCCGGCCACGGCTCCATGCTCCTCTATTCGATGCTGCACCTCGCCGGGTACGATCTCCCGATGGAGGAGCTTGAAAACTTCCGCCAGTGGGGAAGCCGCACGCCTGGACACCCCGAGTTCGGCCATACCCCGGGCGTGGAGACAACCACGGGCCCGCTGGGACAGGGGGTGGCGAACGCCGTAGGCATGGCCCTGGCCCAGGAGCTTCTGCGCGCGGAGTTCGCGGCGGAGAAGCGTGTCATAGACCATTATATTTACGTTCTCGCCGGCGACGGCGATCTGATGGAGGGGGTGTCCTACGAGGCGGCGTCCCTTGCCGGGCACTGGGCATTGGGGCGGCTCATCGTAATATACGATTCGAACGACATCACCATCGAGGGTTCGACGGAGCTCGTGTTCACCGAGGACGTCGGCGCCCGCTTTGGCGCCTGCGGCTGGCATGTGCAGAGGATCGACGGGCATGATTGCGACGCGATAGAGGCGGCGCTCGATGCCGCCCGGCGCGAAACCTCGCGGCCCTCGCTCGTAATAGCCAGGACGCGCATAGCCAAAGGAAGCCCCGGCATGGAGGGAAGCGAGGAGTCGCACGGCGCGCCGCTCGGCGAGGACGAGGTAAAAAGGACAAAGGCCGGGCTCGGGTGCGACCCGGAGGCGGCCTTCCGCGTAAGCGGACGGGTGTACGAGCTGTTCGCCGAAAGGGGAAGGGAGCTCGAGGCGGAGTACCGGGCCTGGAAATCACAGTTCGCCGGGGCCATGAAGGGAGAGACCGGAAAGCGCTGGGAAGGCTTTTTCGCCCCCCTGGAGGCGGACTCGATTCGCGCCGTGCTGCCCGTTTTCGAGGCCGGGTCCAAACTCGCCACGCGAAGCGCCGGAGGCAGGGTGCTCGAATCGCTCTTCGGCGCGCTTCCGAATATCGTCGGCGGATCGGCCGATCTGGCGCCGAGCAACAAGTCTTTCGTCAAAGGCTTTGATGCGACCGGGCGCGGCAGGGTGGGCCGCAACATTCGCTTCGGGATACGCGAGCACGCCATGGGCGCCATCCAGAACGGGATAGCCTACTATGGAGGGTTCCTCCCCTACTCGGCCACGTTCTTCGTCTTCGTCGACTACATGCGGCCTCCCGTGCGCCTCGCGGCGCTCGCAGGCCTGCAGGCAATCTACGTCTACACGCACGACTCGCTTTTTGTGGGAGAGGACGGCCCCACGCACCAGCC
>MVZN01000141.1 GCA_002069125.1 Spirochaetes bacterium ADurb.BinA120 | reverse complement strand
CATAACACTCGCCCTCTCCTCCGAGGGAACGCTCATCGCGGGGGCGAGCGGGGACGACACCGGCCCTGGAGAGGATCAGGGATCGGTCTATGTATTCAAAGATTCTTATTGATAAACGGGTGGGCTCTATGGAATACCGATCACCGTTCAGCGTCGTTTTAATCACAATGGGGCTGCTTTCATTCGTCGGCGCGCAGGCAGCCGGAATCGAAGGTGAAGCTCCGACCGTCCCTCACATCGAGGCGGAAAAACAGGCCGGCCGCAGCGACACCGCTCGCGGCACATTCGGCCTCGGTCTCACCGCATCCTTCGGCGGAACATATCCCTCCGGCACTGTCGCAGGCACCGGCGACCAGAAGCGGCGCATCGATACGGCATATTCGGCCGGCGCCCGGCTCGCTTACCAGGCATGGGAGAACAGCACCCTTCTATGCGGGGTCGAATACGCGCGTAAAACACTCGCAATCGAGCGCACGTACATGGGACTTCCCTCCACGACCACGCTCGAGCTCTCGTTCATCCAGCTCTCGGCCGGATACCGCCGTTGTGCGGGAATGCTGTACGGCGAGGCGGGGCTTTTATACGCCTTGAAGACGGGGACCTGGACCGACCGGCGCGAGCTTGGAAGCACCGTTACAACCTCGCATATCGATAAAAAATCAGCGCACAACGAGGCAGGCGTTTTCCTCGGGGCCGGGCTGACGCACAGCGTATGGACCGTCGTCTCTCTCGAGGCGGGGCTCCGCGCGGAGATATCATTCATAAATGCCTGCACCCTCGGCGGCGACAGGCTGCGAACGAACTCGCTCCTGTTGACCGCAGGCGCCACCTATTCAATATCCCTATGATCGGAAAAACAGCCCTTGCCTTGCTGTATATGCTTCTGGCCCTCGTCCCGGGCCGGCCCCTGGCCGCCGCAGACGCCGACTCGCACCGCACCGTGTTCATTCGCCTAACAGCTTCGGGGCTAGCGCCCGAAATCGCCGCGCGCGTGAACGACACGCTTGCCGAAGGACTGCTCACTACTCCACATCTCCTCCTCCTGCCCCCCGAAGAGTATGCCGGCCGATCCAAAGAGAATGAGCGTCGTCACCACCGCCTTCCGGATCGCGCACTCAAAATCGGTGCCCTGCGCTCGGCCGACAGGGTGATAACGGGAACTATCTCGCTACGAGAAAAGAGAACGCTCGTCCCGCTCGGACGCGAAAACGAGGAACAGTACCTGCTGCGCCCGCTGAAAGACGAACACTACATCATCAAAATCGAGCTACTCGACGTACGCGATGCCTGCACAATAGTCCGCATCCATGAAAAAACCACGCCCGCCGGACTCAACCGGAGCATCCAAAAAATACTGGCGGAGATCGCACGCCATTACCAGCCGAAAAAGTCCCAGCCCGCCGCCCCTGCCATCCTCACTCCGGAAAAACCTGAAAAGCACGGCATCGAGCTCTTCCTGTCGGCTTCGCCCTCGGCCATAGTCCCGCTGGGGATGTACGGAAGCGTCGCGGATTACGGAGCCGGGTTCGCCCTTTCCGCCGGGGCAAAAACCGATATGCCCGAAACGCTTTCCATGCGATTCCTCGTCGGATTCCATCGCATGCACCCGCGAGCGGCGGATATCGATTCCTACAATTTCATCCAGCTCTGCCTGCTGGCCGGCTATTCCATGAAGCCCCATCCCGAACTGACCCTCACGCCGATGGTGGGAGCCGGATATCTGGCTCATCATTTAAAAAACAGAACCGATCGCGCCCATTCCCTGTATCTGGACCCCCATGTCTGTCTGTATCTCGATATCGCCCGCCGAATCGGCAACGATGTCTCCCTGTTCGCGCTGCCCGGCACGGTCCTGTTTTTCGAAAAAGACGGCAGATACGCTTATCTGAACATTCAGGTGGGCGTGCGGAAAAATATTAACACAAAACCATGACGGAGAACACGGCGCCGCCAGGCGCGTCGTCACCTCGCGCATATTCACGCCGCGGCGGCTTCCCTGTTCACCGCCGTAATTTTCATCGCGGCCGTGCTTTGCATAACGCTGCTCAGGCGAAGCCCGCTGTGTTTGCACCTCCACAGCGCCGGGAGCGTTTGGCTCGCCTCGCGCGCATCCGTGCGCGCTGCTTAACGGCTGTTCGATGGTATCCGTTGGTGTTTGTGACTGCAACTAGCCAGCAGGCATTAGGCAACCCCTCCGGGGGTGGCGCGTAGCGCCGGGGGCGCGAGTCTCGCCGCGCGCGCATCCGTGCGCGCTGCTTAATGAATGTTCGATGGTATCGATCAGTGCATGAGGCGGCATCCGGCACTTCCCCCCTGACAAGGGGGGATCGAGGGGGGTTCGTTCCCCTTAGTTATAACACAGCGATGCCGGAGAGCAGGAGCACCTGGCGGTTTTTTTAAAATTCATAGGCAGACTCTCGCTTTTTTAGCGTCATAAAATTGGATCGAAGGATCTTCAGAGGAAAAGTAAAACCCCTCCCGGCCTCCCCTTGACAGGGGAGGAGGCGCCCGCTAGCACATCCACAGTACCGGTGACTTTAAGCTCGCCCCGCGCGGGCGCGTGGATTGAAACGCCTGCTTTCAATTTTGAACACCGCGCAGCGTTTCCATTACCGGAACGAAATCAGTGGCGAATTTCAATCCGAAAAAGTGCGCCAGGTGCAAGAGGCGCACCCTGTGTCCGATCCGTATTTCCAGAGCGCAATCACGGTATCTTGTTGACGATACTCGAAGGTGGCTCGACGAGCGTCACGAGGCGCTGAAGACCGGGGAGTACCAGGAGATGTGCAAAATGCGGCCTCCCGTGGAAGGATTGATGAGTCAGCTCAAACCGAAGTATCTCAAGGGGCGCGTCAAGTTCAAGCGGATCGAAAGGGTCAGAAGCCGGATGGTTTATTGGGGCATCGGGGTGAATTTCAAGAGATATCGGGCGCACCTGCTCGATCATTTTCTCGGTTTTATCGAAAAATTGATCGAGACTTGCCATTTTAGCCGGTGGGCGGCCGGTGTCGCAAATTAAAGCTGGATTTTTACAGGGAGGCCATATAGTGCAAGTAGATAAAGTTATTGTCATCCCTGTTTTTAAAAGAATGTTTTTTTGTTGATTATAATCTTTTTTTAATAATTTACTATATGAATAAGGGAAATGATAAGATATATGATAGACCCGGTAATAAACAAAAACAAAGTGAAAGAGCCGGCAACTACGGCAAGTTAAGAGGTGTACCATGAAATTTAATATTATTCTTGAACCGGCCGAGGAAGGAGGCTTCAATGTCTCCGTACCCGCGCTTGACGGATGCTATACCCAGGGCGATACCGAAAAGGAGGCGCTCGAAAACGCCAGAGAAGCAATTCTCTGTTATCTTGAAGGCCTTGAAAAATTAAACCAGATTAAATCAGCCCCCACAGCAATCATGAAAGAAGTCGATATAAGCCTGTGAGCAAAACTTTCTCCGGCACCCAGATCGTAAAAGCCCTTCGAAGAATTAATAAATGGAGTTATGCACAGTGAAAAAAATACTATTCTCAACACTATGTCTAATATTAGTATCCTGTGTCAGCACTCATATAACAAGCGTTACTGATCCTCAATATAAATCATTCGTCATTGGTAAAGTCGTAGTAGTATTGGATACAAGCGATCTTGATTTAAAAATAA
>MVZN01000140.1 GCA_002069125.1 Spirochaetes bacterium ADurb.BinA120 | reverse complement strand
AACACCCGGCATTGCATGAGGAGCTTGTCGACGAGCGTGGTCTTGCCGTGGTCGACGTGCGCGATGATCGCTACGTTGCGTATATTCATAACCCTATCCTTTCAGGAGGCTAAGAACAGCGCCAGGGTATGATTGGGTCAAGTGTTTTTTTTGGGGAGGGGAAACAGTTCAAAGTTGAAAGTTAAAAGTTAACAGTTAGAAGCAAGCATCGACCACAAGGGGCTACAGCCCCTTGCTCTGTAATAAAGGGAATGTTCGTGCAAGCGGGCATTTTCTCCACGAGAACAAGGGGTTGTAACCCCTTGCGCTTATACGGCGAGCATATAAGGCTTATCCGTAAATAATCCAACCGGCCATCGGCATCAGCAAAACCCCCTCCGGGGGTGGCGCAAGGCGCCGGGGGCGAAGTTCGATCGACTGTGCACTGTTCATAAGAACCCCAGGCCGCCGGAAACTCTACAAACTCATCCCCCCGGCCCCTTCTCTTCGGGCAAGAGAAGGGGGAGTTTGTTAAGCAGTATAAAGTTAAAAATCCAAAGTTGAAAGCTTGGTACTCGGCATCAGCAAAACCCCCTCCGGGGGTGGCGCAAGGCGCCGCTTCCCGCCCTCAGTCCAGTGTCTTCATTGACCGCATCGCCTTCTCCGTCTCCTCGCAGCTTGCCACTCCGGCGTCGCTTCAAAGGCCCGTTGAAACCAGCGCCGATACGGCCCAATCTCGGATCGATACCCTCAAGATGCGCGAGGCCTCCGGTGCCGACGTAGACACCCTCATGAAGATCGAGAAAATGGAGAAGGATTTCAGCGTGGAGTACAAGCTATACCTTTTTCAGTTGTAATGGAGTTTTCAACGTTTGCTGAAAACTGGCGTTTCAGTGAAAGTCGAAATCTCATTTTATGCTTGCAATTCCTGTCATAGAAATGTACATTACCCGTATCAAGCAGTGAGGAGAAACCCCATGCAGTCGGCGACGTTTACTGAATTCAGAAACAACGCGAAGCGCTATTTTGACAAGGTGGAAAAAGGCGAGAGCATAGAAATTTATCGTCACGGCATGCCCGTGGCCATACTCATGCCGGTGAAAAAACGCGACAAGGCGAGGTTGTCCACGACCAAGCCCCTGAAGATACCGGGCGTCAGTCTGTCGCAGGCGATTCTTGCCGAGCGGGACGAAAAGTAAATGAAGGTATTCATCGACTCTTCCGCCCTGGTGAAGCGTTATATCGAAGAACCTGGCAGCGGCCGGGTGGGAGAGTTGATTGAAAAAGCGAAAGAAGTTGCCGTGTGCATCATTTGCGTGCCCGAAGTGCTGTCGGCGTGCAACAGGCTGGTGCGTGAGAAAAAGATCAATGACGACCAGTATGGCTGGATAAAAAACGAATTCCTTCTCGATATGGGTGAGTTCGTTGTGATAGATATAACCAACGAAGTTATAATCAGGTCGATTCACTGTCTGGAGAAAGGGGCTTTGCGGAGTCTGGATGCGTTACATATAGCATCGGCGATTGAGTATAAATGCGGACTGTTTGTCACCGGTGATCAGCGGCAACATGCGATTGCATCAAGCATGGGTCTAACATTGGAGTCGGTGTGATTGATTTTGCGTGAGGATGGATACTTCTTTGTGAGGAACACTATGCCGCGCGCACCGCTTTTCTAAAACGTCGAAGTATTTCTGAAAGTTGTACCATGTCGGTTGTCCGTGCCATCTGGTTCCTCCAATTGCGATATGCAACCAGAGGTCTCGAATAACCGGTTCGCTTTCAAGCGCGGAAAGTGGTTCACTGACGGGCGCGGGTAACACCCCCCTCTCTTTCGTTCAAAGGAAGAGGCGCTTCGCTGAGCCCGTCGAAGCGGGACGGGGGGTGAGGGCGTTAAGGTTTCTTTCCCACGCCTTCAGATTACAAAAAAACCTAAAATTACATGTGAACATTCATCAGTTACGAAGCGGCACGGGATGTACCGCGGCCGACCTCGCCCCGCGCGTATCCGTGCGCGCTGCCTAACGGCTGTTCGACGGGGCCGGCCAGTGCATGTGCCGGCGGCTTCGGATAACCCACGGATGGATTGTCCGAGGCCCGAGGTCGGGGACATGCGGCCAATCCCCACCCCCCCGGTCCGTATTCTTTGGGCGTCCGTGCCGGCGCTGCGTAGACCTGCGCTCCTAACGCCAGGAGGCGATTTTATCCAGCGGATAAATGGGCCTGGGGATGGAGCGATAGTCCAGTGCGAATACGTCGACGTTAGACAGCCCCGGGGTCATTACGTTCACGGTTTTCCTGTTGTAGAGAAGGTAGAAAAAGCGGAACGGAAAGAGGTTCTTCACTACGACGATATCCGCCTTCCAGAGAGAGAGCCCGAGGTCGGTAAAATAGGACGGCCGGGGCGTCGAATCGGGATGTTCGGTGATGATGAGGTGAACCCCTCTGTCGCGCAGAATGACGGCCTTCCCGAGCCTTCCCTCGCTTTTATGAATCAGGACTCCGGTAAAGGAGAAAGGCCGGTTATACAGAGGGTCCAGTTTGCCCCCAACGGTGACGGTAACGCTTTTGTTCAGCTCTTTCGAATGGGCGAATGCCGCGGCCTCGCTGTCGCGCAGGGGGACATAGGATATGAGGTCGGGGGCCTCTTCGACCAGGCTTTTCAGTATCCAGGTGTTCTCTCCCGGGGTTCCGGTGCCCACCGCGTCCGAGGCGTCACAAAAGACGACAGTGCCGAACTTGCGGGCGATATTTTTGGAACGGGCGATGGCGATGGCCTCCCCGGGCATGCTTCCGAGCGGATGGGGAGCGTCGCGCACCTCCCAGTTACGGTCGGCGATCTCCTCCGCAAGTTTTTCGGCGAGCCCCGGGTCTTTGTCGGTTACGGCGACCGTGCTCCAGCCGAGCTCCGGGTCGTCAAGCCAGATGTGCACCGGGAAATCGGATACGGTGAGAACGCGCGGATCCTTTTCCATCTTCCGCATCGCTTTGAATATGGGCCTCATCGGGGAAAGGAAATCCACGTTGATCCCGCCGCCCTTGAGCAGCCTCATCTTGCGCCAGGCCATTACGGGTTTCACCTCGCCGCGGATGGTCTTCATTAAAATCTCGCCAGCGCTGTAGCCGACGTCGTAATGGTCCCTGTGCGGGTTGGTCCGGTAGCCGATAACGAATGTGGCCGCTTCCATCCTCTTCCGTGTAAGATTGGCATGAAGGTCGAAGGTGACGCCTATGGGGACCGTCGAGCTCACCCGGTCCCGGATGGCCGCCAAAAGATCGCCCTCGGGGTCGCGCATTCCCATCACCCCCATTGCGCCGTGCAGGGAGAGGTAGATGCCGTCGAGGCGGTCCATTTTTTTGAGGCCCTGGATGATCTCGTTCTTAAGCCTCTCGTAGAGCGCGTGCTCGAGCGGCCCGCCCGACATGGAGCGCGCCTTGAGGATCGGTGCGATCTCGAATTCGCCGCCTCCGAGCTTTTCGATCGCGGCGATGCAGCCCCCCAGTTCGAGTTTCTCCTTTTTGCTGAATGGAATGATGTCCGCTCCCCGAAGGAGGCTCGTTGAGCGGAACATGGCCTCGTCGGTGGGTACTCGTGAGAATGAATTGCTCTCCTGTAGGAACTCGACGATCGCGATGGTTCTGGTGGCGGCGTTCCGTGCCTCGTCCTTCCCGGGGGCACAGGA
>MVZN01000139.1 GCA_002069125.1 Spirochaetes bacterium ADurb.BinA120 | reverse complement strand
TCGGCCATCACGGCCGAAAGCCCCTTCGCCACGCGGGCCTTAACGCTCTTCCAGTCCTCCACGCCCGGCTTGTCGAACCGGCCCGTAACCCAGCGGAGCATCGCCTTCTCGAAGACGCGCTGGAACGATTTTTTGTCGGTGTAAATTTTCTCGAGCTCCCGCGCAAGCGACGAGTCCTCCTCCAGGAGTTCAAAGATCTGGGACTTGATGATGGCCTTCGAATCGTACTCGTTGAACTCCGGCATTAGCTTTAGCTCCGGCATCTCCAGCCCTTTCTCCCTGTACAGCCCTATGATCTCGAGCGCCGTGCGCCTCTGGCGCTCTATGGCCCCGGAATAGACCGCGTCGAAGCGCAGCCCCAGCCGGACGAAGTACTCGGCGAGAACAACCGCCTGCTCGACGCCGCGCCCGGAGAGCCTGTCGTAGTTCTCCTTTCCGAAGGAGGCCTGCCCGTGGCGCACCATGTAGAGTCTGCTCATTCACTTTCCCCTCTGCGTCACTTCCGGCATTTGCGGGAAATTGTCAATCAAAAAAATAGAACGATCGTTCGGTTTTTTGCTTGCGAATATAACGGCCACCTCGATACTTGGGGATACGGCGCACAGCCGGAAAAAGGAACGGACGGAGCGTAATCATGAAAACCAATCCGCTGCACGGCCTTATGAACCCGGCCTCGGTCGCCACCATAGGCGCGGGCAACAACTTCATGAAGATGGGCACCATGCACGCCCTCAGCATAACCAAGGACGGATACAAGGGTAAATTTTACCCGGTACACCTGAAGGACGAGACGGTACTGGGCCACAGGGCCTACCGCTCGGTGGAGGAGCTTCCGGAGGCCCCCGGGCTAGCGCTGATAGTAATTCCGTCCGAGCATGTCATCCCCACCATGGACGCCCTTGGAAGGCTCGGCGCCCGTTACGCCATCATCATCTCCGCCGGGTTCAAGGAGATCGGCCCAAAGGGAATCGAAATGGAGCGCGAGCTCGTCGAGACGGCCAGGCGGCACGGAATGCGCTTTATAGGCCCCAACTGCATGGGGATAGTCAACACGGCCATCGCGCTCAACACCACGGTCATGGAGCTTCGCGACAAGCCGGGCCCGCTGGGATTCGCCTCGCAGAGCGGCACCTACATCACCCAGACGCTCAAGTATCTCGGAAATCGCGGAATCCGCTTCAGCAAGGCCCTAAGCGTCGGCAACGAGGCCGACATCTCCATCGTCGACGCGCTCGAGTACTTGGGCGAGGACGAGCAGACTAAGGCCATATCCCTTTATATAGAGGGCATCCGCGACGTGCCGCGCTTCATAGAGGTCGCCCGGCGCATAACGCCCAACAAGCCGGTGGTCGCCCAGTACGTCGGCGGCTCGAAGGCGGGCGCCCGCTCCGGAAAGAGCCATACGGGCGCCATGGCGGGCCCGGATTACATCTACGACGGGATATTCCGGCAGGCCGGCATAATCCGCGTGGACTCCATCGAGGACCTCTACGGGCACGGCTGGGCCCTGGCCACGCAGCCTCCGCTCAGGGGGAACCGTATCGCCGTAATTACAAACTCGGGCGGACCCGGAACGGCAATGTCGCACATCTGCGAGGAGGGCGGCATGGAGATACCGGTTTTTTCCGAAAAGCTGCGTGAGGCAGTCCGCCCGCTTATACCGCCGCACGCCCCGAACGGAAACCCGGTCGACATCACCTTCTCGCTCGACACGGCGGCGCTTACCACCGAAATCCCGAGGCTTGCCATGGAGAGCGGCGAGATTGACGGGCTGGTGCTGCACGGCGCCATGGGCTCGGGCTTTGTGAAGGCCATATATCCCCATATCAAGGAATTCATACAGGGAATGACGATAGACGAAATTACCAGGAGCCTCAATATAGATCTCGTCGGCTCCGTAGCTCTGCCCGAAAAGCACGGGATACCGATGCTTTTGTCATCCTTTTTCGACCGCGACGACAGCTCCACGGAATTCTATGAGGACCGGGACATTCCGGTGTACGACTCGCCCGAAAAGACGGCGCGCGCCATGGTGACGCTTAACCGATACCGCCTGGTGCGCGGGCGCGAGCCACATGTGCCTGCCGAGCCCCTTCCCCTCTCGCGGGCCGCGGCGGAAATAATCGAAAAGGCCCGCAGGGCGGGAAGAGGAGCGCTCGACGAACACGAGGCCAAGCAGGTCCTCGCCGCTTACGGCGCGCCCGTCACCGACGAGCGGCTTGTCGAGAGCGCCGAAGAGGCCGCCGCCGCTGCCGCGGCCCTGGGGTACCCGGCCGTGCTTAAGGCCTGCTCGGCCGAGATCCTACACAAGACCGAGAAGGGCCTGGTGCGTCTCAACCTGGCCTCCGAGGCCGAGGCCGCGGCGGCCTTTACGGAGGTCCAGAAGGCGGCAGGAGTTAAGGTCCCGGCGATTGTCTACCGCATGGTGAAGGGTAGCCGCGAGCTGGTGGCGGGGATGACGCGCCACGAGGGAATCGGCCCATGCGTGATGTTCGGCCTGGGCGGGGTGTACACCGAGCTCCTGCGCGACGTGGCCTTTCGGGTGGCGCCGGTTACGGCAGCCGATGCCTCCGAGATGACGCGCGAGATACGCGCAAGTAAAATACTCGGCGAGTTTAGAGGCATGCCAGCGGCCGATACAGGGGCCATTGTCAAGCTCCTTGTCGCAGTAAGCTCGGTTGCGCTAAACCATCCCGAAGTGCGCGAGATCGACATAAACCCCGTCATCCTAAGCGGCTCCATGCCGATCGCCGTCGACGCGCTCATCGCACTGGGGTCGTAAAAGTTCTTTAAAGGCGGGCCAGCTACCCGGCCCGCCTTCCGGCTGTTGGCGCGCGCCGGGGCACAATTTAGCCGGTCCATGGCGTGTCGGCGTTACGGCCTCGACATGCCGACGATCGCCGCAGCGCGCGTCCCGCTCGTGGTAAAAGAGGGCATCATCCTCCATCTCTCCCTTTTTTACACAGACCCCGGGCACATGGCAAATAGCCCCGCAAACGCCCTGTGGATTAATTTTAATTGCGTTCTTTTCATGGCTGGAGTATCATTTTATAAATGAATAAGCTTGGGCCCGCCGGCGACAGGTCGCTGGAATTCCAGCTTCCAATATATATAGTCCCTCAAGCGAACACTAGAGGTCGCCATGAGCGCGCGCGAAAAAAAGACCATTCTCCTGGTGGAGGACGAGGTCATCATCGCCATAACCACGAAGGCCCTGCTGGAGGACGCCGGATACGAGGCCATCGAGGCCCACAACGGCGAAGACGCCATCAGGCTTGCGGAAGAGAACCCCTCCATCGACCTTGTCCTCATGGACATCGACCTGGGACGGGGCATTGACGGTACCGAGGCCGCCCGCCTTATACTGGAGTCCAGGGAAATTCCCATAGTCTTCCTTACCTCCCACTCCGAACGCGAGATGGTCGACAGGGTAAAGCACATCACTCGCTACGGCTACGTGATAAAAAACTCGGGCGATTTCGTCCTCCTCTCCTCGATCGAAATGGCCTTCGAGCTGTTCGAGGCGCACAGTACGACGAAAGAGAGCTCCGAGCGTTTTCGGGGGGTGTTCGAAAAAAGCCCGGTCGGAATCGCCATAGTCGATACCGCCGCCCAGCGGATCCTTCAGGCAAATCGGAGCTTTTGCGAGATGACCGGCTACAGTGAGGACGAGCTTCTCTCCATGAC
>MVZN01000138.1 GCA_002069125.1 Spirochaetes bacterium ADurb.BinA120 | reverse complement strand
TGCCTTTCTTTTTTGCGCCTACCAGCTGCGCAGGATAAGGGGCGAACGCCCCTCACGCCGAAAGGCATTGGAGACAATGGATTTCTTTTTCGGATCTCGAATTTCATTTTTTCTTGGGGCGAACGCCCCTCACGCCGAAAGGCATTGGAGACGGGGAGGCGTGTTCACGGCCCGGCAATATCTCTGGAAAAGGGGCGAACGCCCCTCACGCCGAAAGGCATTGGAGACTGAATTTCATTTCTTGCCTTTCTGTCTTGTTTTTCTGGGGCGAACGCCCCTCACGCCGAAAGGCATTGGAGACAGCGACCCGTGCTGCCTCTTCCTCGGCAGCGATCCGCGGGGCGAACGCCCCTCACGCCGAAAGGCATTGGAGACGCGCGGCGTTCATGAACGGATTCCAAGATCGGAATATAGTTGGGGCGAACGCCCCTCACGCCGAAAGGCATTGGAGACACGATTCGAGTAAAGATAATTCATCTTTAATATCATTTTGGGGCGAACGCCCCTCACGCCGAAAGGCATTGGAGACCGGACAGCCCGGCGATTCTGCCTATTGCCCCGCCTCCGACGGGGGCGAACGCCCCTCACGCCGAAAGGCATTGGAGACGGCAAACGGCAATCCCAACCGCAGGAATAGCAGGTGATGGGGCGAACGCCCCTCACGCCGAAAGGCATTGGAGACTGGCGGGCCGCCGCGATCAATCTTTGCAGCTCTTCGGCTTTCGGGGCGAACGCCCCTCACGCCGAAAGGCATTGGAGACGGCTTCGGGGGGTAGGACATTCTATGTCGAAGCCAAGACCGGGGCGAACGCCCCTCACGCCGAAAGGCATTGGAGACCCGGCGCGTCAAATACCTTGAGTGCCCGTGCGCTAAGTGCGGGGGGCGAACGCCCCTCACGCCGAAAGGCATTGGAGACCTTGCCTTTCTTTTTTGCGCCTACCAGCTGCGCAGGATAAGGGGCGAACGCCCCTCACGCCGAAAGGCATTGGAGACTACCGACGAAGCGGTGTGTACAATGGATTTCTTTTTCGGGGGGCGAACGCCCCTCACGCCGAAAGGCATTGGAGACAAAAATAACCGGAAGATCGATTCCCGTCGAGCGTTAAGGGGCGAACGCCCCTCACGCCGAAAGGCATTGGAGACACTTGGAATCACGGCGCGGGCGCCGGTCGGTTTCGGCGACGGGGCGAACGCCCCTCACGCCGAAAGGCATTGGAGACCCCTTTGAGTTCCACTATCAAGCGGCGGCGATATTCGCGGGGCGAACGCCCCTCACGCCGAAAGGCATTGGAGACCACCTGATTTTGTTTTCGAGTTTTTTCAGTTCCAGGTCCGGGGCGAACGCCCCTCACGCCGAAAGGCATTGGAGACAATTGCTTGGCTGATGCAATCAGGAATCTGGCTTCGTGGGGCGAACGCCCCTCACGCCGAAAGGCATTGGAGACATTCAAAGTCATGCGGACAAGTTCATTGCCCGCCTGTTCGGGGCGAACGCCCCTCACGCCGAAAGGCATTGGAGACTTATATCCCGGTCTACACGGTGCCCCTTCAGGCACCGGAGGGGCGAACGCCCCTCACGCCGAAAGGCATTGGAGACTTGATAAATCATACGATATGCTATTTTATCTTCACTGGTGGGGCGAACGCCCCTCACGCCGAAAGGCATTGGAGACGTCCCATGACGATTAGCAGTGTGCTCATTTTCTTGATTTCGGGGCGAACGCCCCTCACGCCGAAAGGCATTGGAGACTTGCTTCGTCGTAGGAGTATTTTTGAATTTCTCCCCTTGGGGCGAACGCCCCTCACGCCGAAAGGCATTGGAGACGTTCTTTTTTATGTACTAAATCAACAACGAGTAAATTGGGGGCGAACGCCCCTCACGCCGAAAGGCATTGGAGACAACATATACGTAGACAGGAAGTTACGTATTGACTGGATGGGGCGAACGCCCCTCACGCCGAAAGGCATTGGAGACGCGTAGTTCACATTCACAATACCCATTTTACGGGACACTGGGGCGAACGCCCCTCACGCCGAAAGGCATTGGAGACACAGAATAGACCGGATCAGTCCGGCCAATCCGTATTGGGGCGAACGCCCCTCACGCCGAAAGGCATTGGAGACGGCCATTAGTGCACCAACGGCCCAGACAACCATCTGGCGGGGGGCGAACGCCCCTCGCGCCGAAAGGCATTGGAGACATTACGCAATTCGCCATCAATTACCGGGTGCGTTATGGGGGGGCGAACGCCCCTCGCGCCGAAAGGCATTGGAGACTTCCTCCCGGAAGTATCCGATTGTGGACATTGATGCTGGGGCGAACGCCCCTCGCGCCGAAAGGCATTGGAGACGCTCGAGCACGCTTTTGGTTTTTGTTCATTTTATTTTGGGGCGAACGCCCCTCGCGCCGAAAGGCATTGGAGACCACGCGAAGACGCCTGGCGGTACTGCGGGTTGAGGTAATGGGGCGAACGCCCCTCGCGCCGAAAGGCATTGGAGACGTGGGTCGGTGGACAGAGAGTTGAATCCCGTCGACTTGGGGCGAACGCCCCTCGCGCCGAAAGGCATTGGAGACGCATTGGGGGCAAACTGAAGGCGCTTCGACCGCCTCCGTCGGGGCGAACGCCCCTCGCGCCGAAAGGCATTGGAGACGTGACCGCCAGCCGGGCGACAGCCCCACTAGGGGGCAGGGGCGAACGCCCCTCGCGCCGAAAGGCATTGGAGACCGCCGCAGCCTGATTTCCAGTCGCTGTGTTTAACAACGGGGCGAACGCCCCTCGCGCCGAAAGGCATTGGAGACCATCTGCCTCAACGCGACGGACCAAATCTTGATACGCGAGGGGCGAACGCCCCTCGCGCCGAAAGGCATTGGAGACTTGGCCCGCTATTAAAGTTGCAACGCCATTCACGTTAAGGGGCGAACGCCCCTCACGCCGAAAGGCATCGAGAAAAGTAAATAATATACAAATAATATATGTTATTTACCCATAAACAGACGACTAACCCTTACGGCAAAAGGCATGGGGAGGACGTTCATTCCGCCTGAAGGCGGGACTACGGACTGGCCCCTCGCTTGTAGTTCCGGCTTTAGCCGGTTTGAAACTGTCCGCGCGTGGAAAGGTTCGGGGCAAGGATGGAAGGATGGCGGGGGTGTCCCTCCATTCTCTGCGCCTCGGCGGTTAATTCACCAGCCCGGCTTCCGTCCGGAACGCCGGCGCCCACAGGGAATGGGGACAGGATGGAACCTGTCCCTCCCACGGATAGCGAACGTCCTTTGCCGAAAAGCAGACCGACGCACATTCATTCCGCCTGAAGGCGAGACTACGAACCTGCGCTCGCTTGTAGTTCCGGCTTTAGCCGGTTTCAAACTGTCCTCGCGCGGAAAGGTTCTGGGGCGAGAATGGAAGGATGGCGGGAGCATCCCTCCATTCTCTGCGTCTCGGCGGTTAATTCACCGTCCCGGCTTCCGTCCGGAACGCCGGCGCCCACAAGGAATGGGGACAGGATGGAACCTGTCCCTCCCACGGATAGCGAACGTCCTTTGCCGAAAAGCAGAACGACGTACGTTCATTCCGCCTGAAGGCGGGACTACGAACCTGCGGTCGCTTGTAGTCCCGGCTTTAGCCGGCTTCAAACCACCCTCGCACCGAAAGGCGCAGGGGGAGAAGACGAGGATGGACGATGGCGAATGGAGGATGGAGGGGCGCCCTCCATTCTCCGCGTCTCGGCGGTTAATTCACCAGCCCGGCTTCTGTCCGGAATAACGACGCCCACAGGGAATAGGGACAGGGTGGAACCTGTCCCTCCCAAGGGAAACAAAAAACCCCG
>MVZN01000137.1 GCA_002069125.1 Spirochaetes bacterium ADurb.BinA120 | reverse complement strand
CCGGCCCCTGGTTTCTATATTCTCCTCTTCCTCGAACGAGGCGCTGTCGTCATCCTCAAACTCGTCGTAGAGCTCTTCTCCGGCCCAGTCTCTCAGCATCTTCTCGGCCGTTCTTCGCCCGGCGATCATGGTGCTTCCCACGCGCTTCAACAGAAGGGTTTTCAGGAAGCCCCCGCCGCGCACCCGTTGCTTGAGCAGTTCGCAGAAGCGCTCGGCGTGCTCGTAGGCCTCCTTAAGATACGGCGGAAGCACAACCGTGCCGCTGTCGTCCTCCCCGTAGAGCCTGACCTCGATGGGCTTGAGATAAGGCTCACTGGTTTCGGGGTTGATGGTCTTTTCGAGATAGTCGCGGGTGCGGCGTATGATAAAGCGGATAAACGGGTTATGGTCTCTTAAAAAGTCGCCATCGATTATTTTATCGACCCTGCTGCGGGTCGGATTGTCGAGCTTATGATAGACATCGCCCGGAATTATATGCTCGTTAGCCCCCATGCCCAGCTTCTTTCGTACCAGCCGAAAATCGTTCAGCTCTTCGGCGGGCGGAAACGGGTTCCTCAGCCATTCCCACGCTTCGAGTTTTGTTTCAAGCCCGTCCCGGCCCATAACCAGCGCCAGGGCCTTCCAGGGATCGCCCCGCCAGCGGCTGATATTGTTTCCAAGTACCGCTTCGCCTCCGCGGGAGAGGGCATGGAGCAGGTCCCAGGCCTCGATGGGATGCATCTGGACCGGCGTCGCCGTTGCGAGCAGCATGCTCTTCGTTTTACGCGACAGCTCGTTTATAAACCGCAGCATGTTGTTGGGCTCCGCCGTCTGCCCTTCCTTGGCCGCGCCGATATTGCGGCGGCGCGCCCGGTGAGCCTCGTCGACGATGACGCATTCGTACTCCATGCCGAGCAGGGCGTTTTTCACGGCCGCGCCATGTGTAATAAGCCCCTGGGATATAATGCCGACTCTCCGCGGGCAGCGTTTGATATCGTCGTCCGACGCGGCGGGATGGGTTACCCCCTGCTCGTCCACCCAGGCGCGCCCCGTCCACACGGCCGAGGGCATGTCCAAAAGCGTGTTCAGCTCCTCCTGCCACTGGAAGAGCAGGGTCTTCGGGGCAAGCACCAGCACGGGCCGCTCGCCGACGAGGGCCATAAGCTGGGCGGCGAGAGCGAGCTGGACGGTCTTGCCAAGGCCCACCTGATCGGCAAGAACAAGACGCGCGCCGCCGTTTTTATGCGCGTTATACGCCAGGCTTACGAAATACTTCTGGTGCTCCCACAGCCCCAGCTCCTGCCGGTAAACAGGCGACTCTATCACCGTTGAGGCGGGGTCGTTTTGTTTTTGCCAATCGTCTACGCTATAAATGACGGTGCGCTTAATTATGCGCCGAAGGTCTTCCTGCACAAAGCGGGTAAGCGGCACGGCCCCCGGATGGTTAAAAAAATAATTGAATTCGTCCTCGACCCAGCCGATCCCCTCCGGGGAATCGTCCTCCCAGAGGATTTCGTAATTCTTACGCCAGCCGGCAAAGGTTTCGTTGATGCTTCCGATAAACGAGGTCTTGCGGCCGTCGGCCAGGGTGATGACGCCGGCCTTGCCGTGAATGAGGCCGAAGATATGGTCGGGTACCACCTTTACTTCCATCTTGCCGGTGGAAAGAAAATCGAGCAGTCGGGAATACCGGGGGGCCGAAACGCCGGCATATTTTTCGGGTTGCGCTTCGCACCACTCCCGGCGCATGGCGTTGTGCGCGGCCGACAGAGTGGCGAGGTCCTGGAGGTCAAGACCCGAATTGCAGACGACCCTCATCCTCCCCTCCATGGCCTCTATCGCCTCTCCGGCCGCCTCAAGTATTGACGAGCTAAAATAGCCCGCTATGCGGTCGTAGGCCTTCGCCCCTTTTAGTTTATCGTTTAAAAAGGCGGCGTCGAGGCGCTTCAGGCGGGATGAGTAGCGCTGAATCATGGACTACACCCCGTCGTTTTTTACAAGCTCGTGCAGAAAGCGCGCGTAGCGCGCGTCGTCCTTCCACCTGGGCATGGAATCGATGTATTCGAGCGAGGCGATAAACGAGAGCACCTCCAGTATCTTGCGGCGCTCGTTCCAGTAGCCGGGAAGTTCGCTGTGCAGCCACGCGCGTCCAGCGGCGGCGTCCTCGTTCTTTACGGCGGTGTACAGGGCCGCAAGCACATTGCGCACCAGCGATACGCCGAAACCCTGGCCCATGGTTTTAAGGGCGAACTCGCTCGCGGTTTTAAGCCGCGCCTCGTTGGCGCGGGTAACCGCCAGAAGCTCCTTGTACTCCACCACGCCGAAACCGCGCGCCAGCTCCTGGAAGGCGCTTATCTGGTCTGCCCCGGCCTTTTCCATGTCCAGGCCTTTAAGGTAAAAGCGCTCATCGGGGGTGAGGGTCTTCCAGCTAAGGGCATCTATATCCGCCGGCTTAAGCAGGTCGTAGGCTATTTTTACGGCATTGCGGATGATGCCCTCCACGGCCGTTTCCTCGCCCCTCTTTCGGGAACGGGAGAGCTCGTATTCCACGTCGATGTCCTCGATCCTTTTGTATGAGGTAAGCACCTTGAGAGAGGCGGCGTAGGCCGCCAGCAGGTAGTCGGGATCGGCGAAATTGGGCTCGTCTTTATCGTCTATTGTACGCATGGTTTCTATTTGGCGCTTCACCTCTTCTTCAATTTCGGGATAGAGCTCGTAGAGAAAGGCAGTGTCCTCGGAGCTTTGTTTGCGAAGCACCAGGAGCACCGTGCCCTTTACATAGTTACCTTGCTTTAAGCCGGCCGCGTCGGTTTCGGTGGCGATATTCCACGCAGCCATGACCCGAAGCCCCGCCGACCACAGGATTAGGGCCAGCTCGGCCCACACGGCCACATCCTGATGTGTGAACATGACGATCTGCATGCCGTCCGGGGGCATGTGCTCGGCGAGGTTGCGATAGATGGCCGCCATGCTTTTATTGAACTGTTCGCCTTTTCCGGTGACAGCGAGAGCGCGCTTTGAGTCGGTATACCATTCGGGGAAGGTTTTTTTTAGGAGCTTCTCATCCCAGGCGAGAAAGAATTCTGAAAGTTCGTGATAGTTGACTGCGTCGGCGTAGGGGGGGTCGGTTATCCAAAAATTACTTAGTATAAGCAGTTGACGGGCATCTTGCGCTGTAATTTCCCCATTAACATTCAGTTTTAAATTATTTATAATAAAAAAAATACTCGACTCAAGCTGCTTGAAACCTCTCGCTGAATAGTTTAAAAAGGTATTCAGGGCTTGGTTATAAAAAACATCGAGTCCTTGTTCATGTATTTCACTACTACCCCATTTGCTTAACTTTGCATTCCAATTAAGACATTTATTAACAGCAAGCAAGCCGATAATTCTCTCTTGTCTAATCTTTGCTTCGGCCTCAATCAACTTCATTAATAACCCATGCGCCAGCAACTGCCGCGGCGTGAAAAGCTGATGCCAGTATCGCCAGCCTCGTGTTCGTATGGGTTCATCAGTTTTCTCTCCAGGCTCTATCATCATATCGGGCAGGTAGCCCTTCGAACGCCAGTCGTGAAATCGCTCGGTGAGTAACAGTACGACTTTCTCTTCACACTGAAGGTCAGCCTTCGTCGGCGAGGCGTAGTACCGCTCACCTTTATCATCCTCCCATTTAATGCAATACAGACGCTCCTGAAACACGTCGTCCGGGCGCGGCACGATATCGTCGCGCTCCCACTGGCGCAGGCCGGCGCCTGAGGCATCGTCGGCCTCGCCTCGTTCTCCGCGGAGTATATATATGGGGGTGGCCTTTCCGCAGTGCGGGCAGTGGAGCTTATCATCCTTAACCGTCGCGTTTTTTTCCGCATCCCTCATCTGCTTTTCCGAGGCGCCG
>MVZN01000136.1 GCA_002069125.1 Spirochaetes bacterium ADurb.BinA120 | reverse complement strand
CCAGCGGATCCTTCAGGCAAATCGGAGCTTTTGCGAGATGACCGGCTACAGTGAGGACGAGCTTCTCTCCATGACTGTTGAAAATATAACCCATCCTGAAGATTGGGAGAAGGAGCGGAGGTTGATCAGCCGTAGGCTTGACCTTATCGAGAACGATTATAATTTTGAAAAAAGATATGTCCGGAAAAACGGCGAGATAAGGCGTGTTCGGGTCACCGGAGACGTACTTCACCT
The DNA here is from genome assembly GCA_002069125.1 of Spirochaetes bacterium ADurb.BinA120. Classification (GTDB taxonomy): domain Bacteria; phylum Spirochaetota; class UBA4802; order UBA4802; family UBA5368; genus MVZN01. The sequence goes on along the minus strand of MVZN01000136.1, from coordinate 3,717 downwards.
GAAATCCGGGGCCCCACCCGTAGCGATCGCAAACGTGATCGATGTCACGGAACGTCGAAAGATGGAGGAGGACCTACGGTACAGGGAAACCCTGCTCGAAAAGGTGTTCGACCTGCTGCCTATCGGGTTGTGGTTTACGGACAGCAATGGAAAGATATTTCGCGGAAATCCTGCGGGCAATCGGATCTGGGGGGCGGAACCCCATGTGGCGCCGAAAGAGTACGGCGTATTCAAGGCTCGGCGCCTGCCCTCGGGCGAAGAGATCAGCCCCGAAGACTGGGCCATGGCCCGCACCATCAGGGAGGGGATCACGGTAATCGACGAACTCTTGGAGATCGACACCTTCGATGGACAAAAGAAGATCATCCTCAACTACTCAGCGCCTGTCGTAGACGATTCTGGGACGATGCTCGGCGCCATCGCCATGAACCAGGAAGTTACTGCCCGCATCCGAGCCGAGAAGGCCCTCAGCGAAAGCGAGGAGAGGCTTCAGGCGGTATTTCGCGCCGCTCCTACGGGAATCGGCGTTTCGCTAGATCGCGTGCTTCTCGACGTTAACAAATGGATCTGCGAAATGACGGGGTACGCCAGGGACGAGCTTATCGGCCGGAGCTCACGGGTACTGTACCCATCGCAGAAAGAGTTCGACTACGTTGGGACCGAAAGTGTCCGGCAGATAACAGAGCTTGGCATGAGCACTATTGAAATACAATGGCTCAAGAAGGGCGGCGAGACCATGGACGTCCTCCTTTCGTCCACGCCGATCGACATGGCCGATCTGTCCGCAGGGGTGGTCTTCACCGTGCTCGACATCTCCGGGCGCAAGCTGATAGAGAGGCAGAACCTTTCGCTGCTTGCCGAAAAGGAAACCCTCCTGAAAGAGGTGCATCACCGCATAAAGAACAACATGAACACGATCGCAAGCCTTCTCGCGCTTCAGGCGAGGGGCCTTTCATCCGAATCCGCGGTCGCCGCTCTCACCGACGCGCGCTCCCGTGTCAATACAATGATGGAAATATACGAGAAGCTGTACCGCTCGCCCGATTACCGCTCCATCCGGGCGTCCGATTATCTGGGCAGACTAATAGAGAGCATACGCCTTACGTATTCCACAGGCGACCCGGTACGCGTCGAAAAAATGTTCGACGACATAAACCTCGACTCACGCGTACTCTTTCCGGTCGGAATGATCGTAAACGAACTCCTTACCAACGCGCTTCGTCACGCCTTTCCCAAAGGCGAAAGCGGAGATATAGAGGTGCGGCTTGCCCAAACAGGCGAGATGATAGAGCTTACGGTAAGCGACAACGGAGAGGGCATGCCGCCGCAAGTCGGCATTGACAACTCCGGGAGCTTCGGGCTGGTGCTGGTCGGCACGCTCGTCGAACAGCTTGGCGGCTCACTTGAGCTTGACCGGGCTAACGGCACCTCGTGGACCATTCGCTTTCCCGGATAAACCGCCCGCGCGTCCCGGCCGAAGCGGGAGACACGGGGCCGGATAGGCCGCACAGGGACTCTAAATATATTATCAGGGAGGTTCGAATATGTTCAGGATTATACTCGCCGCAGCCGTGATGACGTTCGCCATATCGGCGGCCCATGCCGACGAAGTTAAACAGGCGGCATGCAAGGCCGCCTGCACCGTGACCAGGGACAAGTGCGTTAAGGAGGCCGGAGGATCGAAGTTCAAGGAGATGGCCTGCGACCAGGCTTACAAGAAATGCCTTAATGACTGCGAGAAGGAAGAGGGCAAGAAATAGTCCAGGGCGCGGGATCAGGGCGGTAAATAGTTAAAAGTTCAAAGTTTAAAGCTTAGCAAGAAAGAACTTTTATGTTTATGCCTTAGAACTTGCTCTATTTCCAAACTCCCCCTCTCCCTTTTTCCGATCTTAATGGGAGAGGGGGCCGGGGGGTGAGGTCGTTAAGCAATTCAAAGTTGAAAGTTCAAAGTTCAAAGCTTAGCAAGAAAAACTTTTATGCTTATGCCTTAGAACTTGCTCTATTTCCAAACTCCCCCTCTCCTTTTTTCCGATCTTAATGGGAGAGGGGGCCGGGGGGTGAGGTCGTTAAGCAGTTCAAAGTCGAAAGCTCAAAGTATAGCAATCGGCATCAGAAAAACCCCCTCTGGGGGTGGCGCGGAGCGCCGGGGGCGATAGTCTCGCAGCCTTGGAACAGATAGCGTTTTATTCTTGAAAGGGGCCGGGCCCATGTACATATCATTTTAATTTCAACCTCATTCATCCAAACCCGTCGGAGGCCCCTGTTGAAAGCACCCATGCCGGACCCGATGTTCCGCTTTATGGAGTTCATGCTGACGCTCCGCGACCTCGTCATAAGCCGGCGCCGGAGGCTTCTCTCGGCCGGGATGCGCAAGGGCTTGCGCGTGCTCGATTTCGGCTGCGGGCCCGGCGCGTACACCATGCAGGCCGCGGTCATGGCCGGACCGGACGGACGTGTATACGCGCTCGACATCCACCCGCTTGCGGCGCGCCGAGTGGAGGAGGCCGCGGCGCGCCGCGGGCTTACGAACGTTCGAACCATAGTCTCGGGCGGGCCGACCGGACTGGAGGATGAGAGCGTGGACGTAGTCCTCTTCTACGACACCATCCATCTACTGGAAGACAGACGCGCCGTACTCCGCGAGATGCACCGGGTGCTTATGCCCGGGGGGAGGCTCGCCGTTTCCACCTACTTCATGCGAAAGCGCCGCATCGTGGAGCTCGTTACGAGCGAAGGGCTTTTCGATTACATGGGCCGCGGGTTTCATTCGCTCCTTTTCACGCGAAGGGCATGAGGGCGGCCAGGGCCTAATCGCGCGGCCGGCCGGCAATTTGTATTGACTCCGTCTTCGTTTCCGCGTAGCATAGAACGCAAGTCCATAGTGACGGAGGAGCAAAGACATGGAGCTTTCCCCGCTTGCCTGGTTTTCCATCGGCGTCATACTCGCTGCGCTCGAAATAGTAACGCCGGGATTCGTAATATTCTGGTTCGGCATAGGGGGCGTTTTTACCGCGCTCCTCGTCTTCTTAGGGATTTTAAAATCGGCCGAGGCCCAGTGGCTCTTCTTTTTTCTGTCGTCCATGGCCTTTCTGGGGCTGTGGTTCGGCGTTCTGAAAAAGCGCCTCCGGCCGGACGGCCCCGACTCCTCCCGCGACCCGACCGTAACGGGCCTTAAAGGCAGATGCGTAAGGCGCATAACACCCACGATCCCGGGCGAAGTGGAGCTTTACGAGAGCTTCCACGGCATTCGCCTCTGGCAGGCCGAGTCCACACAGACGATCGAAGAGGATGAAGAGATTACGGTCGCCGAAACCAAGGGCATAAAACTCGTAGTCAATAAAAATTCATAAAAGGAGGTTCGTCATGTCGGTGTTAATCCTCGCAGTAGCGCTGCTCGCTATCTTCCTCATCCTGAAAGGAGTCAGAATCGTGCCACAGGCCCAGAACTGGCTGGTCGAGCGCTTCGGCAAATACGCAGCCACCCTCTCTCCGGGGCTCAATCTCATCAACCCTATATTTTCGCGCGTTGCGGCCAAGATCGACATCCGCGAGCAGGTGCTCGACCTTCCGCCTCAGGGCATCATCACCGAGGACAATGCCGCGGTGAAGGTGGACGGAGTTGTATTTTACAAAATACTCGACCCTTACAAGGCCTACTACGGAATCGAGCACCTGGAGTTCGCCATTTCGAACCTCGCGCTCACCACTCTCCGCTCC
>MVZN01000135.1 GCA_002069125.1 Spirochaetes bacterium ADurb.BinA120 | reverse complement strand
CATAATTATTGGAGGTTATCTTCAATAATTATTAGACTTGTTGCATAACTGGAAAGGAGAGCCCTGTTGCGATCATTCCGGGTTTGGCAACAACTCTATTATTGATCCTTGGATAATGGGTCATAATAAGACTCTTGCTTTTTTACAGATAAGAAAGAGGAGGTCACACAATGGCAACCTATAAAGAGATCCAAGAGGATGTCCGAAAGCGGTGCGGCATTTCTATTAAAACCTGCTGGATAGCTGACGTAAAAAGGCGACACGGCTTAACGACCCGTATAGCACCCAATAGAATTGATCCCGCTAAACCAAAACACCCATGTCCGGACAGATTAATACCCATAGTGAAAGAATCATTAAATCGATTCGGTTGTCTCTGAAAATATACATATTCAAGTTAATGATCAACAAACCTGCAACAATCACACCCCGCACCCTTCCTCGAGAGCTCCATCAGCCGCGCAGTAAAGCGCGCTGCCGGGCCGCCGTCGACGACGTCGTGATCGAAGAGTATGGTCGTTTTGAGGTATTTGCGGATTGCCAATCCGGCCTTTCCCGCAATACGCTTCCGTGTTATTGAGCCCAGAGCGAAGCAGACCGGGTGGATGGTGGTGGGCACGATCCAGCCGTCCGAGGCTCCCATCATGCCGACCGATGTGGGGCGGCCGTTCCCATCATGCGTTTTACCAGAAAGGGATTGCGCATAATGAGCTTCCAGACAAGCAGGCGCAGAAAGCCCGGCAGCAGGGCGTACAGGCGCACGGGGCCGCTCTCCCGCCGCTGTCGGATGTATTATCTTTCTCGCTTTCGTTACATCGATCTAGAGGAGGGCCTGAACATGGTGCTTGCGCGCTGCGATACGGCCGCCCGCTGTCGGTCATCATGGGGGATATCGACCATTTCAAGGCGATCAACGACACACACGGCCACCACGCCGGCGACCTGGTGCTCATCTCGATCAGCCGCGCCATCATCGACGCCATGCGGGACAGGATCGACTGGGTGTGCCGCTACGGCGGCAAGGAGTTTATCGTAGTCTTGCCCGAAACGCGGATCGAAGACGGATCTGTCGTGGCGGAGCGCCTCAGGGCGAAAATCGAGAACACTCCCGTTGAGGCGTCGGGAACATCCATCCCCGTAACGATGAGTTTCGGTATGACGGGCTTCATACCGCCGGTTCGCGGAATGAAAATCACCATGAAATATCTGATCGAATCGGCCGACAGCATGCTGTACCGGGCGAAGAACGAGGGGCGCAACCGGGTCGTCGGCGGGCCCGTCGAGAATACTCCCGAACGCTAGCTCCTCATTACCGATCGATTGAACACGGGGCCACTCTCACCGGCGGTTTGTTCGATCAATCAAATCAAGCGGACATCACCCCTTCACATTTCCCACCCAGAAATCCCGAAGCGCCGTGTCGGGCTCGTGATACCGGCGATAAAAATGCGTGAGGGTGGTAAACGTGAAGAGCCTGTTAATAAGAGGGATCCTTATAAGCCACGAGAGGAGAAGATACGAAAGGAAAAGTGCAACGAGGATGTACACGTACTTGAGCGCGAACAGGACGAGGGGAAAGGAAATTCCCGATGCAATGCCGTCGCCCAGCGCGGACAACAGGTAGTATGGCACCGGCAGCGTCGCGATGAAGTATAAAATGATCCCGAGGGAATGGCCGGCCTCGACCGATTTTTCGGGGCAGTAGCCCATGCACCGCATGCAGCTTTCGCAGGAAAAGGTCCAGTACGGACGGGGCTTCCCGCCTCCCGACATCCTTATCGCCCCGGCCGGGCAGTTTCTGGCGCACAGGCCGCAGCCCGTACAGGTCTCCGAGGCAAAAAACAGTTTAGAGAGAAAAAAGCGTCCCACAACAAGATACCCCAGCGAAACTGGGCCCAGGATGAGGCCGAACACGAGCGGAATAAATCCCCTGAAGACTCTCTTCCCTTCCAGAACGGCGTCTATAAAGGACGCCGTTCCCGCCTTCGCCCTTTCGATGATGAACCTCGAATTGATGGAGTTAAGACCCCAGTGCAGGGACATCCAGTTAGACGGCATGTCGAGGCCCCTCACCCCGCGAACGCCGTAGCCTTTCAAAAGCAATATGAGCGCGACGAGATACGCCGCCGTGCCCTCCAGGCCGGGCAATGGAATCGACGCGATGCGGGTACCGGCCCTCGTCGCCACGACAAAGGCATGCCTCCCGCGCCCGCGCGGCAATCGCAATGCATGCCTGATAACGAGCCAGGGCGCGGTAAAGGCATGCGTCGGGAAAACCATTCCCAGCAGCTCGAAAGACCCGGCCCTGGGCTCTTTCCCTTCGGTAAATTTTACTATCTGGCACAACCGGGAGTCCGCGTCCCGTTCTTTCGCCCTTTCCGCCATCCACGCGGCCGCCCGGAAGGAATTTCCGGTCCCGCTCATGAAATGAATCTCGATTGAATCGTACCGCATATCAGATTCCCGTATACCCGTCATCGATCGCGCCATGCTCCATGATGTGAAAGCGGACGCGATGTCAACATATATTGCGGATGCTCCACGGCCTCCCGCGAGGACCGGGCACGCCCGGCCCCCGCGGTCCGTCATCCTCACTCCCCGTGTATCCGATAATACTCCTTTACCAGCTTCGCGATCTCCCTGTCGCGCGCCTTCCGCTCGCGTCGGCCCTTCTCCGTGCGGAGGGCCTCCGTTACCCGCATCTCGCGCGCGAGCGACATATAGGCCTGGTAGCGGTCGTGCGCGATTGCCCCCTCCGACACAAGACGCAGCACCGCGCAGCCGGGTTCGTCGGCGTGGCCGCAGTCCCGGAATTTGCAGCGGCCCGCGGCTTCGGCGATTTCCGGGAAGGCAACCTCCAGCGACGCGGCGTCCCCCGAGGGACGGAGTTCCCGGAGGCCGGGCGTATCTATCATCATCGCCCCGTTTTCGAGGAAAAAGAGCTCCCTGCGGGTCGTGGTGTGCCTGCCCCGCCTGTCGTCCTCGCGCACCTGGCCGGTATGCTGGACCTCGCGCCCCAGGAGCGCGTTGATGAGCGCGGACTTGCCGACGCCCGAGGGCCCCGTAAAGGCCGCGGTCGCGCCGGGGACAAGGTGCGCCCGCAGGGACTCGATCCCCTCGCCGGTGAGCGCGCTCAGCATGACCAGCGGAACATTCCCGGCGATCGACGTGACACGTCGCGCGAAGTCGTCCCTTTCGTCCGCGGGGCACAGGTCGCACTTGTTGAGCACAATGACCGGCGAGGCCCCGCCGTCGGCCACCATGACAAGATACCGCTCGAGCCCGCGCTCCGTGAAGTTCCGGCCCCCCTCTAGCGACGCGGTAACGAACATGGTGTCGACGTTCGCGGCCAGCACCTGTTCGTCGCTCCCGCCGCCGGGGGCCGTTCGCGAAAAGCGGCTTTTGCGATCCAGCACACGCTCTATCATCAACAGATCGCCCTCGCCCCGCGCGAGCACCCAGTCGCCCGTGGCCGGGAAATCGGCGCGGCCGCAGGCGATGTACTGAAAGCGCCCGGACACCTGCGCCGTCGCGGGGCCCTCCTCCGCCTCCACCGCGTACACGGGGCCGGCCTCGGCCGTCACCCTGGCGGGCACAAGCCCCGAGCCTTTAAGCGGCGCGAACTGCGCCTCGAAAAAGTCACTCCATCCGAGTCGTTCGAGCTTCATGGCCGTCCTCCTTTCGACGAGCTCGCGCCGGCGGGCACGTCCAGGCTGAACGGAAGGCGCCGGAGCGGCCCCGTGGCGAGTCTCAGCAGGCGCAGGCTGTTGTCGTCGCCCGCTATGCGGTTGACGCGGACGATCCCGCACTTTGCGCAGCGATGCACCAGCGCCCACTCGCCCCCGCCCCTGGCCCAGACGGCGATGGGCTCCATCATGCCGCCGCACACCGACAGGCGGTCGCCCGTACGGTGGTCGACGTGCCTGCTCCACAGGCATTCGGGGCAGTGGTTCCTGTGCAGCGTTCCCGATTCGGGCGGAAGCACGCCGGCGCC
>MVZN01000134.1 GCA_002069125.1 Spirochaetes bacterium ADurb.BinA120 | reverse complement strand
CCATATAGTGCGAAAACTCCGCCCGCACCTTGAAAAAGGAGATGTCCGAGCCGATCGCCTCGTTGTACAGATCGGCCACAAGGGCGAAATCGGTCCCGTCTTCCTTGCTTATGGAATAGGGAAATTCGCCGGCGCCCGTATAGGTCCATGCGAGGCCTGCGCGGGCCAGGCGGTCCCGGAAACGGTCGGCAGGACCGCCCGCAGGGGCCGAAACGTCCGTTATGCTAAGCTCGTGGCTGTATGATAGGAGCAACATCTGTGAATGCAGGAAGCGGATGTAAGGTATTTCGATACCGGCGGCGAGCTTGCGCTCGAGGCTCCGCTTGACCCCGTAGGGAAGCCGATCCGACCAGGGGAAGCGGTCCTTGCCGTAGAAAAGGGCCTCGTTTTCATAGCGGAAAAGCAGGTTTGGGTAAAACCCGGCGTATAAATAATCCAGATCCACCACGGCGCGCCGCTGTATATTGTAGGCGTAGGCGGTAAGCGAATAAAAATGGCGATACAGCGTGTCGTTACCCGGCAGGTAAACGCCGTATAACTGGTCGTACTTGTCTTCGTACAGCTCCGAGGTCCCGAATATCGGAAGCCACAGTGGCGGAAGTACGGAGTGGAGGGGTGTATATGGCGATCCGGGCGGCGAGGCGGGCTCTTCGCTTTCGGCAGCGCCAAAGCGCCCTGAAGGAAGCGGCGTCGGCTCAGAGACGGTTTTATCCGTTCCGGATGCGGGGTAGGGCATGAGCGCAATATCGAAGCCGCGCGCGCCGTACGAGGCGAAGGCTATCGAGCTCCCGTCGGGCGAGACGTCCGGATGGAATGCCCCGCCCGTAAGGTTTGTCAGTCGCGCCAAAACGCCGCTTGCGATGTCCATCTCGTAGAGATTGTAAACTCCGGAGCGGTCGGACGAAAAGACAATGCGCCTGCCGTCGGGGTGCCATGCCGGACAGATGTCGTTGTATGGGCCGCTGCTTAGCCTGAAGAACGTGCGAAGCTCGCGGTTGTAAAGGACGAGGTTAAAGCGGCCGCCCTTTTCCTTTATCGTAAAGACTATCTTTCCCGCGTCGGGGGAGAGGCGGGAGTGGGCCATCCGCGCGCCGCCCGGCGCAATTACCTCTTCCCTCGCCGCAAACGAGCCGTCGGAAATTACAAGCGAGTAACGCCCGCGATCGTGCCGGACGAACACCGAAACGCCTCCATCGGCCGAGAGATCCACCGATTCCCCCCGCAAGGCATTCGTTATTCGACGGTACTCCTTTCCATCGAAGGAGAACACTTCGTTGTAGAGCGAGAAGGAGCGGTGGTACTCGGGGTCGGAGAGGTATACTCCGCCATCGGTTACGCTGATGGAGCCGGGGTCGTGGACCTCGCAGAGTTCCTCGGCCCTGCCGCCGGAGGTCGGAATGCGCATGAGGGCGGCCTTCTCGCGGGCGGTCGAGCGTACATAATAGATGGAGCCGCCGTTCCGGGAGAATCGCGGAAGGGATGTAAGATATCCGCTTCCGGTAAGACGGAGGAAGCGCGTGGTTCCGGCCGCCTCGATCGATTCGAGCTGGCGGCGGTAGCGGACCTCGAGATAACGCTCCCATTCCTTCCAGAGCGCGATGAAGTTTTCGCCGTACACGTCGTTCGCGTTTTTGTTCACGAGATAGGGAAGCACATTGTCGGTGTTTTCCTCCATGACCTTCGAGAAACTGAGCTTTCCGTACTTTTTTTCAAGGAAATCGACGAATAGCCCCCCGTACAGGTACGGCGTGTGCCCCATGGGCCAGGGCCGTGGAAAATGCGAGGCGGAGGAGATGGACATAAAGCGGTCTTCGGCGAACGTGGAGCGCATCACCATATCGGTATAGCTGCTGTTGTTCCTGCCCGGCGCGAACAATGAGCCGGGCGTCCGCCGGGACTCGTAATAGACCGCGTTACCCTCGATCATCCACATGGGGAGGAACATGTTCGGAAAGCACACCCTGCCCAGCGTGTATCGCGTAAGGGAGGGCAGTCCGCTTATAGCGTCCAGGTTGAGAGTGTGGGTGTATTCGTGAGTGAAGAGGAGCCGCTGCCAGTCGTCGTAATTTGAGAGCGAAGAACTCGGGTCGGGCCTGGCCATGTAGAGCTGGACGCGGTTGAAGGGACAGGGCGTGGAGAAGCCGTTCGCCTCGTCGGTGCCGTCCACCATGACAATGTCGGTGCGGAAGAAGGGGGCCCAGCGGTGCAGCGGTGAGAGCTCGCGGTGAAGCTCCTCGGCCCTTGCCGCCATGGCGGAGGCCTCGGCCTCGAGCCCCCGGTGATAGTGGATGCGGAAGTGTTCGGTCTTAATGGAGCGCCAGTCCAGGGCGGGATCGAACATCACCGCGCCATGGGAAATCGCCGAGGCGAGAAGAGTGGAGAGCGCGAAGAGTGTCCCGGCCGAAGCTTTCATGGGCGTACATGTTAAAGGCGGGCGGCCACGGGGTCAAACATCTTACGAAAATATTCCCGCGTGCCCGGGCAAGTGTGTTCCGAAAGGATGGGGGACAAGCGATGGGCCGATACCCCGGAATTCCCTTCTTGACAGGGCCAAAGATGGTGTTGTATGCTGTTGTCTATAAAGAGCACGTCGGTGAATCGGGAGGTTGACATGAGTCCGGGCCGGTCATTGTGGAAGATGGCAATAAGGGTGGTAATCGTCGTTTTATGTTTGGTCGCGCTCCTCCTCGCCGGAGGATTTGTATGGTACCAGTTCGCCGCGCGCGCTCCGCTGCCGCGGACGGACGGCGAGCTCGCCGTCAAGGGGCTGAAGGACCGGGTCGAGGTGATACGGGACGCGCACGGTGTCCCGCACATCTACGCGAAGAACATGCACGATGTCTTCTTCGCACAGGGATACGTACAGGCGCAGGACCGCTGGTGGCAGATGGAGTTCTTCCGGAAGACCTGCGGCGGCCGGATAGAGGAACTTACCGGGATGAAGGCGGCGCTGGTGGCCTCGGATATCTATCTGCGAAGCCTCGGGCTGTACCGGGTCTGTCGGCGCGAGTACGAGGGCTACTCCCCGGCCGAGCGGGAGCCGCTCGACGCCTTTGCCGCCGGCGTAAACGCGTACATATCGGGCAGAAAGCCGCGCGAGCTGTCCATAAATTACGCGCTCCTTGGGCTTACGGGCGTAAAGTTTAAGGTCGAGCCATGGACACCGATAGATACGCTCGTATTTTCGAAGCTGATGGCCTGGGACCTGGGCCTCCGGCGCGACGCGGAGATGCTGCGCACGCGCCTGTACGAAAAGCTCGAACCGAAGATGGCCGAGATGTGGCTTCTTCCTCCATGGCCGCTCCGGGAAAAGCCGACCATACTTACGCCTGATGACATCGGCGCCCTCCTCGGCGGCGCGGTGGCGTCCGGGCACACGGGTGACGGCCTGCCGGCCGTGGCGAATCTTTCCGGCACAACGGCCCTTGTCGACGACTCCCCGGATTTCCGCTGGCTGGCGGGCGGCAATGACGGCGTGGGAAGCAACAGCTGGGCGGTGAGCGGGAAGATGACCAGAAGCGGCCGGGCCCTTCTGGCAAACGATCCGCATCTCGGCATACAGATGCCGTCCATATGGTATGAGGTCGCGTTGCACGCCGCCGACGATGGCACGGGCAGGCCGTTCGATGTGGAGGGGTTCACCTTTTCGAGTAATCCCGGTGTGGTGGTCGGTCATAACGCCGATATCGCCTGGGGCACCACCAACGTGTATCCGGATGTAAACGACCAGTACATGATACGGGTAAACCCGGCCAATCCCCTGCGGTATGCCTGGAACGGGGGATGGCGCGATATGACCGTCCACAAGGAGGTTATCGCCTTCGGAAACGGCGCGCCATCGATCGAGATTACGGTGCGCGAAACGCATCTGGGACCCATCATGAACGACAACGATTACGATCCGGAAACCGGAAAGCTTTCTGGTTTCAACAACGAGAACCCCCGCGCGCTTAAATGGACGGCGCTCGAGCCGGGCCGCATCGCCCTGGCCATAATAGGCCTCAACAAGGCCAGGAACTGGAGGGAGTTCCGCGACGCGCTTAAAAACTGGGACTGCCC
>MVZN01000133.1 GCA_002069125.1 Spirochaetes bacterium ADurb.BinA120 | reverse complement strand
GCTCGAGCTCTCCGAAAAAAGACGGCTCGCGGCCAAGGACCTCGAGGAGAAGGTCATGCGCGAGCTTTCGGAGCTAGGCATGCCTGGCACGGTCTTTCGCATCTCCATCAAACGCGAGATATCGCCGGAGGGGGAAATCGAGACCGAAAACAAGCGCTACATGCTATATCCGCACGGGTTGGACCGCATTGAATTTCTTTTATCCGCAAACGAGGGCGAGGACTTAAGGCAGCTTCGCAGGGCGGCCTCCGGCGGCGAGATGTCGCGCATCATGCTCGCCATAAAAAAGGTCATCCTCTCGGCCGACATCGTGGAGAGCCTGGTCTTCGATGAGGTTGACGCAGGGATAGGCGGGAAGACCTCCGAGGTGGTGGGCCGCAAACTCAAGTCGCTCGCGGGGGAGCGGCAGGTGCTGGTAATCACCCATCTCCCCCAGATCGCGGCTATGTCGGACACACACTTCACCGTGCGCAAGGACAATGTGGGCGGCCGCGTCACCACACTGGTAAAAAAGCTCTCGCGCGGGGAGAAGGTGAACGAGGTGGCGCGCATGCTCGCAGGCGAAAAGGTGACCGAGCTTTCGGTGCGCCACGCGGAGGAGATGATTGCGCTTTCGGAGAAGGGTGTTTGAAGCTTCCCGAAATAAACCTCACCGACGTCATCACGCTTATTATCCAGGAGATCGCCCACAGAAGCGAAACCTTCGCGCATATCGATGTCCACAGGGTGCTCGTCTGCCTGGCGAGCAACCGCTCGAACTCGAGGGGCGGCACCTTCGGCAAGCTTGTGCCATTGCGCTTTAAGGACGGAGCCGAAACGGTACGCTACAGGGGAAGGCTCTACGCCATGCCGCGCCTAAACTACGGGGGCCTGGAGCAACGATACCTCATCTATTTCTACCACCCGCGCTTTTTCGACCTTCCGCCGCTCGAGAAGCTCAAGGTCGTGTTCCACGAGCTCTATCACATCAGCCCGGACTTCAACGGAGACGTCAGACGGATGGGAAAGCGCAAGTCCTTGCACGGCGGCTTGCGTGAACGCTTCGATGAGCTATTTGAGGAGGAGGTGCGCGAGTTTTATGCTTATATAAAAAAAACGCCCTATATGAAGTTCCTGAACATGAACGCCCGCGCCCTTAATGCCTCGTTCGAGAAGATAGGCGCGCGCAGGATGAAGATGCCCAAACCGGTCGTTGTGAGCTGACGGGATTTATGGAAGCGGAATTGACAGGTGTGACAGCGCTTCAGTGTAGATCGCAATGATCACGGCGGCCGGCCTGGAGGTGGCCCCGGGCCCTTATTCGATTGACATCAGGCCGTCAAGCTGCTAACATCCCGAATCGGCTGCGAAGTTCAGCCCTCCACGGCCGCTACTGGAACGGACGATCATCCCTCGCCTGGGCCGCGCATCTTGTAATTTCCGGAGGCCACCATGAACGAATTCATCTCCAATCATCTGAGGCTCATTCTGTTTGCGGGCATTGCGGTTCTGATCATTCTGATTATGGCAATAATCAAGCCCTCCGACCACGGCGCCCCATACGACGAATATTTTGCCGGCCTTAACAAAGAGCTAAAGGCCCGCGGGCCCGGCAGGCCCTCCCTTGTCCTCGACCTCGACCGCCTGGACAGTAACATCGCGCAAATCAAGGAAATAATAAAACCGCCCATGGGCTTCCGGCTCGTCGTAAAGTCGCTCCCCTCGGCGAAGCTCATCCGCTATATCCAGAGCTCGATGGGCTCGGACAGGCTTATGGTTTTCCATGGGCCCGATCTTAAGATCCTGGGCAAATCCGGCCTCGGGAACATGGACATGCTCTTTGGAAAGCCAATGCCGATTAACGCCGCCCGGGATTTTTATAATTCGCTGCGGCCCGACTGGAACCTGGCCCCTTCGAAAAGGGTCCAATGGCTTATAGACAGCCCCGGGCGCCTCGAGCAATACCTCGCGCTGGCCAGGGAGAAGGGCCTCCTTATGCGGATAAACATCGAGATCGATGTGGGGCTGCACCGCGGGGGAATCACCCGAATGGACGAGCTCGACAGGATGCTCAAGCTCATCGCCGCCAATCCGAAGAACCTGGCCTTCTCCGGATTTATGGGCTACGACGCGCATGTAGCCTCGGCGCCAGCCATACTCTCATCGAAAAAGGCAGCGATCGACAGCGCCTTCCGGGCCATGTATAACAGGTATTCAGAATTCTACGCTTACGGAAAGAAGGCCCATCCGGAGCTCTTCGGGGACGGGCTCTGCTTCAACAGCGGGGGAAGCCAGACATACAGGCTCTACAGGGACGAGAAGCCCATCAACGATCTGGCGATTGGCTCCTGCATCGTCAAACCGACCGATTTCGATACCGGGCTCCTGGCCTCACACATACCCGCGCTGTTCATCGCGACCCCGGTGCTTAAACGCATCGAGGGGACGACCATCCCCTTCCTCGAAAAATTTTCGGGCCTTATGAGCCGTTTCGATCCCAACAAACAGAACACATATTTCATCTATGGCGGCGGCTGGATGGCCCGCTTCGCCTCGCCTGAAGGGCTGGAGGGCAACGCCCTCTACGGATTCAGCACCAACCAGGCCATCGTCAACGGATCGAACCGCACGGCCCTGGGGGCCGACGACATGGTATTCCTCCGCCCCACGCAGAGCGAGGTAATCATGCGCGAGTTCGGAGACCTGCTCATAGTGCGCGGCGGGCGCGTTATCGACCGCTGGCCCGTATTCGAGGAATGATCCGACTTGTCATATCGCTTCCGTAAAGGAGGGCCTCGATGAGAATATTGAAATATGCCGGCCTTTCCCTCACGGCGATTCTTCTTGGCGTCTTCGTCTCGGTACTCGTCTTTCTGAAGACCAGAATCCCGCCGGTGTCCGGGGAATTTGCCGTCGAGGGGCTCGCCTCAACCGCCACCATTACAAGGGACGCCTACGGCGTGCCGCACATCCAGGCCTCGGATGCCGATGACGCCTATTTCGCCCTGGGCTACGCTCAGGCGCAGGACCGCCTCTTTCAGATGGACTTCTACCGGCGGGCCGCCCGCGGAGAGCTCTCCGAGATACTGGGAGCCGAACTTCTGGACGCCGACAAGTACCTTCGCACCCTCGGTTTTCTGCGAACCGCAAGAAGGCAGTACTCCGGCCTCTCACGGGAGACCACGGCGCTGGTCGAGGCATTCTCCCGGGGCGTAAATTTCTTTATTCGCCACGGACCGATGCCGCTTGAGTTCACGCTTCTCGGTTACGGACCTCGTCCATGGAAGGCGGAGGATTCAATCGCCATCGCGAATCTCCTCGCCTTTCAGCTTGCAAGCTGGGCCTTCACGAACGAAACAAACCTGTATCTTATCCAGAGAAGGCTTGGCGCCGAGAAGGCGAGGGAATTCCTTCCCGCCTACCCGGAGGTCTTTACGCCTATCATCGCCCGAGGCGGGCCGGGCGGAGGCCGGCGCGCCGCGATCTCTCCATGCTCGAGGCGATTTATCGACGGCTTCCTGCTCCGGACAATAGCGAGCAACAACTGGGTTATTCACGGAAGACGCACCGAAAGCGGCAAGCCGCTGCTTGGCGACGATTCCCACGAGGACGGCCCCGAGCTTCCCACCCAATGGCATATGGCGCATCTTAGCGGTCCAGGCATGGATGCCGCCGGGGCGATGTTTCCGGGCACGCCGCTCTTCGTGTGGGGACACAACCGCCGCATAGCGTGGGGTTTGACCAACTTTAACCTGGACAACCAGGATCTGTATCTCGAAAGAATCCATCCCGACAACGACCGGCTGGTGATGTACCGCGGCAAATGGGTTGAACTGAAGCATATAACCGAAAGGATTGTCTGCAAGGGCGATGGCGGGATGAAAAATATCGATTATCTCGTCCGCGTAACGCCTCATGGCCCGATTATAAACGACATCGAAAAGGACCTGGACGCGGAGCCCCTAAGCCTCCGCCGCGTCGAGGACGAACAGCCCTCCATAGCCGAGGCCCTTTACCGGCTCGAGAGGGCCGGAAACTGGAGCGAATTTGTTGACGCGCTCTCGAGATACGGCGCGGGCCCGCAGCACTTCGTTTACGCCGATGTTGACGGAAACAT
>MVZN01000132.1 GCA_002069125.1 Spirochaetes bacterium ADurb.BinA120 | reverse complement strand
TACAGTTGCGTCTTTGCCAAGGTCATATATTTTTTCAATATCTTCGCGTTTCATGAAGATATGTGTAAAATATACCCCCTCAAATTAATAGCAAAATTTTTTTCTTGTTGAAAAAAAAAACACCTGAGTAGTTACGTTCGTCTTTTGTCTTTGCCGAGGAGGTCACGGATGGGACCAGCTTCCAGATATTCGGCCAGATCGGCATAGGGTATAGCCACAATCCGGATATGTCCGACTGGACGAAGTGGCTGGCCGACGACCTGGCGGATGATCTAAACAACATCGTTGGCTCGAACTCTTTTAAATCGGATAACACCCCGGCCAATGTGGCATTTGGCGGGGAGCTCGAGCCCAGGCTTTTTATCGGCTCCGTGGGGTTCGGCGCGGCCGGGGGATTCTATACGGTCAAAGCGGAATCCAAGGTCGAATCAAAAAGCTGGTCGGACTCGGCCACCTACAGCCTGAGGCTGAACGTGATTCCGATAGCGGGAACCCTGTATTATCGCAAAGCGATGAGCGACTCCGGTTATCTTGTGTTTGGCGCTGGGGCTGGTTATTACATGGCTACGATGAAAGCGGAAATTGAGGACAAGGTTTCGATCGGTCCCGATTTCAACAATTCGATGACGTTAAAAAATACCGCCATAGGCTATCACGCGAAAATCGAATACAATCATCTGCTGTCCGGTTCGGCCATTATCTACGGTGGACTGCTGGGCCGATATGTCGAGTTTGATAAATTCGAAAAGAACGGCGTATGGCTTATAAACAAGAACGGTTCCGACCTTACCGCCGGTCTCACCGGTCTGAGCGTATACCTGGGGCTTGGCCTGATCATCTGACGGGCCATTTCGTTTCGGCGGCTGCCGGTTCAAGGCGCCGGCGCCGCCTGCGAAAAGTATAAATCCAGTTTTCGGGAGCATGCAATTTAGACAGAGGGTATTGCGATGACCAAGATATGCGCCTTAAAGACATTTTTATTCGCTGTTCTGTGCTTCATCATCATTGGCGCGCGGGAGGCTTCCGCGCTCGGTTTCGGGATATACGGCCAGTATAAAACGGCGTCGCCCGAGCTCAACAGCAATTATATCGATCCCGATCCGATGCTGCTGGGCTGGGAGGAGGATGCTGATGCCACGCGGAACCTCTTCGGGCTCGGTCTGTTGATCGACACGGCCGTGGCAAAGGACAAATTGTTCAACTACCGTCTCCAGCTTGGAGTGGCGTTCGGAAGCCTTTCGATAGACGGTACGCAGTACGATAAATCAATCGGTCTGACCGAATATCATATGTATCACTCGTTCGGTTTCGGGATTGTGCGCACCGACGGCCTTCGTTTGTGGTTCGGACCGCAGCTTGGGCTGGGACAGGCCAGGGGATCGTATTCCTATGCCGGAAAATCGGGCATGGAATATATCGAAACCTTCGCGAGCATAGGCGCGGTGCTCGGGCTTAATATCCATGTTTCCGAAAGAGCATCCTTCGGCTTTTCGGGCGGGGCGAGGAATAATTTTGCCGAGGTAAAAATTTCAAACGACAGCGATCTGTATTTCATCTACAACGGTTCGAACGGCGGTCTTGAGATGTTCGCAGACGTGGCGCTTATACTGCGTTATGAATAGCGGCGTCAGCCGGTTCGGCGTTTTTCGCAGAGCATGAGGTAGCGGTGTTCGTTCAATTCGCCGGGCCGGATGACATCGAGTCCGATATCCCCGAGGATCTTTCGCGGCGGCAGGAGCTCCCTTCGGACGGGGCTGTCGAGCCGCTCCCTGTTTTTGGGGTCGAAACGATGAGCACTCGCGTGTCCTCCGGCCGGCCTCGATTTTCGGTATTTCACTCGCGCCCGGTCAGAACGAGCTTTAGCGCCAGCGAGGCGAACACAAGGCCGGCGGTCCTGTTGAGCGCCGTTTCCCAGCGGCCCGAGCGGGCGAGGCGGCGGCCTATGGCTCCCGCGAGCTGGCTTATAAGGCCGAACACCGCAAGCGTAACTAACATGAAGACGGCGCCGAGGAGCACCACCTGAGGGGCTATGGCGCCGTTTCTCGGGTCCGTAAACTGCGGCAGAAAGGCCAGAAAGAAGAGGGATACCTTGGGGTTCGTGACGTTCATGATGATGCCCCTGCGGTAGAGCGCCCAGCGCGGGAGCATGCTTGCCCCGTCGGTGCGGATGCCTCCGCCGCGCGCCCTGAACGATTTCCAGGCCAGGTATGCGAGATACGCGGCGCCTATGTATTTAAGAATATTGAAGGCAAGGGCCGAGGTCTGAAAGATCGCGGCTATTCCAAGCGCTACGACCGCCGTATGGACTATGAGGCCCGTGCAGAGTCCAAGGGTGATGACGAAGCCGGCCGCCCTTCCCATGGTGATGGACTGGGCGAGCACGAAGATGTTGTCCGGGCCTGGAGCGAAGGCGAGCGCCGTGGAGGCCGTTACGAACATGGCGAGGGTATTTAGTTCGATCATCGAGGCGTGTTCCCTTTATCGAATGGGCGCGGAGGGTCCGCGTCCGCAGCACTTTTTGTATTTAAGCCCGCTGCCGCATGGGCACGGATCGTTGCGTCCGATCGCCTTTTCCCGCGCCGCGAGCCGCGTCCGCTCGAGCGCCTCCTCCCTTTGTCTCCAGTCGGTGATTATCCTTTTAAACCCTTCGTCGGCGTGCTTCAAAAACGTCTTAAAGGCCACGCAGAAGTGGTTGTTCCCACCGTCGCGCGGGTCGCGCAAGCGGTCCTTTGGGCAGCCCCCCCGGCAGAGCTCGAGCCAGCCGCACTCCAGGCAAGGCTCGGGGAGAGCGGACTTTTGCCGGGCGAAGCGGTCCTGTGCGGGGGAGTTGAGCATCTCCTCGAGGTTTCCCTCCATTACGTTTCCCAGGCGCCATTCGGGCTCCACGAAGAAGTCGCAGGCGTACACCTCGCCGTTATGCTCCACAACGAGGTAGGGGCCGCATTCTTCCATCAGAGTGCATTCCGAGGGAGGGAGTCCGGCGTAGGCGAAGAGGAGCGACTCGAAGAAGCGCACGGATGTCGTGGGCATGCCGTTGATGAAATCCGCGCGCCAGAGGTCGAAAATCGTTATGAGAAATTTACCGTAATCCTCGCCGGAGACCGAAAACGGCGCGGCCCGCGAGGGGTCGAGCGGGTCGGGCTCCACGCACGGGATGAACTGCATGTAGGGGAGCCCCGCCTCTTTTAAAAAGCCGTAGATCTCCTCCGGAAAGCGGACGGAGTACTCGTTCACCACTGACAGGGCGTTTACGGCCACGCCTTCGTCGAGCATGAGGGCCGCCGCGTCGCGTACCCTCGCCCAGGTGGGGCCGCCCGCGCGGGTACGGCGGTAGCGGTCGTGCACGTGCTCGGGGCCGTCTATGGAAAGCCCCACGAGGAAGTCGTTTTCCCGGAAGAGGCGCGCCCACTCCCTGTCGACCAGTATGCCGCCGGTCTGCATGCCGTTACCGACGGTCTTCCCCTGGCCGTAGCGCTTCTCGAATTCCACGGCCTTTCGATAAAAGGCCGTTCCCATGAGGGTCGGCTCCCCGCCCTGCCAGCTCAGCGACACCTCCTGGTACGGCCGTGCCATAAGCTGGCGTACGGTCTCCTCGAGCACCGCCTCGCTCATCCGGTGAACGCCTGTTTGCGGAAAAAGCGCCCCCTTTTCGCTGTAAAAGCAGTATCCGCAGGCCATGCCGCAGTCGGGCCCGGCCGGTTTAATGAGGATGTTTGCAAGAGGCCTTCGAATCATTCGAGGATCAACGTCCTTTCTATTGGTTCAAGTTCGATGGAAATCATCCGGCGATTAATGGAGCTTTCCATGCGGCCGCTCCAATTATTAGCAAGCAGTCCTGTTCATCCTTTTCGTGTTCATTTTGTCCTCGGCATATGGCCGGATACGAGCGTCGGAATCCGGCCTCTTCAAATTTCGGTCTCCGGGGCGAAGTAGAACATGCGCGGAATCGGATGTAAACAATATTATTCGGAGCATCGCGTCCATATAGGGCGAATCATCCGGCGGCGGAGGTCCGTTATGCGCTATTATGAGACACCGCTGGATTCGTCGCTACAGGCGAGCACCTTCGCGATGAGTTCCTCGGTGGTCCAGGGTTTTCTGAGCACGGCGCTTACC
>MVZN01000131.1 GCA_002069125.1 Spirochaetes bacterium ADurb.BinA120 | reverse complement strand
ATACAGCGTGGACCACTCGGCCGTTTCGATGCACCATCTGAGCCTGACAATCGACGGGCGGGCCGTAAACGCGTATGTCTCCGATTCGCCCGATGCCACGCAAATCTCGATAAACGGTCTTAACTACACGGTCCGGGACGCGGAGGCGCAGCCCTCAACAGCCGGAAGGAAAAAAAGCCGGAAAGAGCTTCCCCAGGAAATAACCCCTCCTATGCCGTCGGTGGTAGTGCGCATCCTTGTTAGCGAAGGGGATACGGTAGCCAAGGGCCAGGGAGTGATTGTTGTATCCGCCATGAAACTGGAAACGACGCTTTTTGCCCCGTTCGATGGGCTCGTCAGGGAGGTTCGGGTCAGGACCGGAGAAAAGGTCATGCCCGGGCAGATCCTTGTCGACATCGAAGGCGCGAAGAACGTGCCGCCGGAATGACGCGAATATTCGCGACCGAAGGGCCGAAAAATAGGAGCGAGCAATGAGCGATGAGCATGTCATTTGCCGCATTGACGACAGGGTCTGCACTCTGACAATAAACCGCGAGTCTAGAAAAAATGCGCTTAGCCCCGAGGCGATCGAGGCGTTTCACGACTGCCTCGATCGAGTGCGGGAGGACCCCGACGTAAGGGTCGTCTGCATCACCGGCGCCGGAGGGTCCGCTTTCTGCACGGGAGCGGAACTTGGCGACGGATTGTCGGACAAGAGCCGCGCCGTATTTCTTCGATATGCGGAGCTGTTAAAAAAGATACATCTGTACCCCAAGCCCACGCTTGCAAAGGTAAGGGGTTATTGCCTGGCCGGCGGGATGGGCCTCATGCTCGCCTGCGACATCTCGATAGCGAGCGACGACTCGAGGTTCGGCACGCCGGAGGTCAATGTTGGGCTATGGCCGATGATGATCGGAGCGCTTATCTTTCGGAACACCCTGAGAAAGAGGGCCATGGAGATGATCCTCCTGGGAGACAGAATGAGCGCGGAGGAAGCGCTTTCCATGGGGCTCCTCAGCAGAGTGTCTCCCGCGCCCTCCCTGGACCGAGAGGTGAATGACGTAATCGAGAAACTGGCCTCCAAAAGCCCCATAGGCATAAGAATCGGAAAGGAAGCCTTCAACACCATGGCTGGCATGCCCTTTGAGGAGGCGCTCGATTATCTTTCCGGCAGATTCGCCGAGGTGGCCGGCACGGAGGACGCCCGCGAAGGCATTACAGCCTTTCTGGAGAAGCGACTTCCAGTGTTCAAAGGCAAATAGAACAGCGAGGAAGCGGCGATGAGCAAAGAGGGTGAAAAAGTAATAATCGCCAACTGCAGCGGATTCTTCGGAGACCGGTTTACGGCCGCCGAGGAGATGATCGAAGGCGGACCGATAGATTTTCTGACCGGCGATTATCTGGCCGAGCTTACCATGGCAATCCTCTTCCGACTTAAAAGCAAGGAACCGGACAGGGGCTACGTCACGACCTTTTTTAAACAGATGGAAAAGGTGATGGGTTCCTGTCTTGACCGGAAAATAAGGGTTGTATCCAACGCGGGCGGCCTAAACCCCAAGGGACTCGCCGCGGAACTCGCCGAGATGGCCCAAAAACTGGGGCTTAATCCCCGGATCGCCTATATCGAGGGCGACGACCTCATGCCGTGCCTTAAGGACCTCCAGGAGGCCGGAGAGGCCTTTACCCACATGGACAGGGGGATAAGCCTCGCCGATTCCGGCTCATTTCCTATTACGGCTAACGCGTATCTCGGATGCTGGGGGATCGTCAAGGCTCTCGAGGAGGGGGCGGACATCGTGGTCGGAGGGCGAATCGCCGACGCCGCCCTGGTGATGGGCCCCGCCGCCTGGAAATACGGCTGGAAGCGGACTGACTGGGACAGGCTTGCGGGCGCCGCCGTCGCGGGTCACGTCATAGAATGCGGCGCCCAGGCGACAGGCGGGAATTATTCCTTTTTCGAGGAGGTGCCGTCGTTCCTAAACGTCGGCTTTCCGATAGCAGAGCTCCATCCCGACGGCTCCTCGGTCATCACCAAGCATCCAGGGACCGGGGGGCTCGTTTCCATCGGTACGGTAAAGGCGCAGCTTCTATATGAGGTGCGCGGCCCGGCTTACCTGACCCCGGACGTAATAGCCCGTTTCGATACAATTTCCCTGTCCCAGGAGGGAACGGACCGCGTGTCGATATCGGGCGTACGGGGTGAACCTCCAACACCGACCACCAAGGTTTGCATCAACAACTTCGCCGGCTACAAGAACTCGATGTCGGTTGTCCTGACCGGGCTGGATATAGAGAAAAAGGCGAAGATAGTAGAGGACACCCTCTTTACGAGGCTCGGTGGCAAAGAGGCGTTCCAGATTGTCGACGTTCAGTTGATCCGGTCGGACAGGGAGGACCCGGAGAGCAACGATCTCGCCTTTGCCTATCTCAGGATCTCTCTGATGGATCCCGACAAAAAAAAGGCCGGCAAGGCGTTTTCGGCCGGGGTCGTCGAGCTCGCGCTTGCGAATATACCCGGGTTTACGCTTACCACTCCACCCGGCGACGCCGTTCCTGCCATAATGCACTGGCCGGCCCTTGTGTCAAACCGTCATATAACACAGATCGTCATCCTGGATGGAATGGAATACCGGGTGGAGGCCGCAATCGCGGAACAGGCGAACGCCTCGGCCATCGAGCCTCCGCATCCGGAAGGCCCTGTGGCCGAATGGCCGGGCCGGAAGATATCAATAGCCTTCGGTCGTCTTTTCGCCACCCGCTCCGGGGACAAGGGCGGAAACGCGAACCTCGGTATTTGGGCCAAAACCCCCGAGTCGTACGAGTTCTTGAGGTCTTACCTCAGCGTGGAAGTCCTTAAAAACATGCTTGGCGACGTTCGCCCCTACGAAATCGAGAGATACGAATTTCCCAATCTTCTCGCCGTCAACTTCTATATAAAAGGGATTCTCGGCGATGGCGTGGCCGCTTCACTTCGTAGCGATCCGCAGGCGAAGACGCTCGGGGAATATATCCGGGCGAAAATGATTGAGGCGCCTGAATCGATCGCCAAAGGATAGAGATTATCGAATCGGAGGACGCCATGGATTTCGGCTTTACCGAAGAACAGCTTATGTTTCGCGACACCGTCTACCGGTTCGCAAAAAACAACATCGTCCCGATGTGCAAGGAGGCGGATCTAAAATCCGAGTTTTCGTTCGATATATGGAAAAAATTAGGGGAGATGGGCCTCTTGGGCCTGCCGATACCCGTGGAATACGGAGGACAGGGGGCCGATGTGGTTACCTGCTGCCTCGCATCCGAGGCCCTGGGGCATGCCGGCGTCGACCAGGGGCATCTCTTATCATTCGGCGCGCATACCTACCTGTGCGCCGATACCATATTCAAACACGGCAACGAATCGCAAAAACGCGCCTATGTGCCCCGCCTTGCCTCCGGCGAATGGACGGGTTGCATGGGGCTTACTGAGCCGCAGGCAGGATCGGACGCCGCCTCGGTACAGACGACGGCCGTAAAAAAGGGCGACCGATGGATATTGAACGGCTCCAAGACATTTATCACCAACGCTCCGATCGCCGATGTGTGCGTGGTATACACCACAATCGACAGGAGTAAAAAGCACGAGGGCATAACCGCATTCATAGTGGAAAAGGGCTTCAAGGGCTTTTCCACCGGAAAGCCGTTCGACAAGATGGGCTGCCGCGCGTCCATGACCTCCGAAGTTTTTTTCGACGACTGCGAGGTGCCGGAGGAGAACCTCCTGGGGAGCGAGGGCGGAGGCTTTCTAATGACCCATCAAACGCTCGAGTGGGACCGCAGCGCCCTCCTTGCCCCGTATGTGGGCGCGCTGATGCGCATGCTCGAGCTGTGCACCGAATATTCGATAACTCGAAAGCAGTTCGATAAACCGATTAAGGACTTTCAGGCTATACAGCACAAACTGGCGGATATGAAGATCATTACCGAAATAATGCGGCTGGCCATCTACAGGGTTGCGGCGCTCAAGGATGCGGGGCACTCCATCAACCACCTGCAGGCCTCCATCGCCAAGGCGTTCGCCGGCGACTGGGGCCTTAAATGCGCCTCCGAGGCCGTGCAGATCTTCGGCGGATACGGTTACATCCACGAATACCCGGTCGAATGGTTCTTCCGCGACGCCAAAATCGCGCAGATCGGAGGCGGGACCTCTGAAATCCAGAGGCTCATCATCTCCCGATTTATTTGATATGCACTGTGATTCATACAAGCGACAGGAGTGCGCAATATGAACTATGAACTGAGCGCCGACCAGGCGGCGGTTAAGGAGCTTTTCGAGGGCTTCTGCAATAACGAGATAGCTCCGCACGCGCATGATCTCGACGGCGCTCATGCCGGCGCCTCGGCGAAGCGCCTGGTCGAAAACTGCGCGGCGGCCGCCGGATCCGGTTATCATGCGATGTTCTTCGATGAGGAGTACGGCGGAACCTGCAGGGATCTCATCGCGCAGGCCGTAGCCGGCGAGGCTTTGGCGAAAGCCTGCCCATCCACGTATCTCTCGCTTCAGGCAAGCGTCGAAAAATTCGGCGGGACGCTTAGCGCTTTCGGCACTCCGAGCCAGAAAAAGGCGTATCTGCCGGACCTTGTGAAGGGCCGCATAATCGGCACGGCCGCCGCATACGAATCCGAAACGGGCTCGGATATTCT
>MVZN01000130.1 GCA_002069125.1 Spirochaetes bacterium ADurb.BinA120 | reverse complement strand
TGTGACCCTTTCCGGCCCGCCCGCCATGCCGTACATGAATTTCGCCGACGACCCCCTGTTCGAAAAGAACCGCTACTTCTGCGGCGAGGCCGCGCGTCGCGGCATCTTCCTGCATCCTCACCACAACTGGTTCGTCTGCGCCGCCATGGAGGAGGCCGATATTAAAAAGACCCTAAACGTTGCGTCCGAGTGCTTCAAGCTTACGGCGAAGAAGTTTTAGTCCGCCCGGTGGGCCATGCCCGGCGATCTTCGCCGGGCATGGCTTAATGCGTTTTGCTGAAATTGCTTAACCGGCTACTTTTACCATAGGGCAAGGGGTTATAGCCCCTTGCTTTTTTGGTTAAGCATTCAATTTGATGATGCTTCGAGAAGCTTGTCATCCTGACGAGCGCGTCGACGCCGCGCTCTAAGCCGTGATGTGCCGGCCCGCCGGGGGCCGACGCCGGGGCCCCGGTGAACAATCACCCCAGACGGCGCACCGAATACTCCTTCCTTGGCGCAGCCATTGTGAATGCCTTCGCCGGATACCCCAGCGTGAGCACAGCGTGCACGCCGTGAGCGGCGGGAATGCCAAGACGCTTTTTCCACGCCCTGTCCATATTCAGCAAATATGAAGCGTAGCCGATAAAGCAGGTCCCCAGGCCCATGGCGTGCGCAAGCAGGCAGATGTTGTAGGCCGCGTACTGGGCGTTCTCCACCGGCGAGTTGCCGTCCATGGCGCTGTGCACGACGATTAGAACCGGTGCGCCGTGGAAGAACTGGTCCCTTCCCGCGGCCCCGGTCTTAACGCGCCGCTCGATGCCCGCGTAATGATCGCGGTAGTAGCGCTCCACCTTCTTCCCCATAAAGAGGCCGGCAAGCCTGCGCATGAACGCCCTGCGGACAAGACGGTTCAGCCCGCCGTAATACTCGAGCAGCCGTCCGGAGAGCTTTGTGATAAGCGTTCCATCGCGCACCACAACGAACTCCCATTGCTGTTCGTTGTGGGCCGAGGGCGCCATGGAGGCGCACTCCAGAAGGTCATCCAGCATATCCGTCGATGGCACCTTAGCGGAGTAGTGGCGCACGCTCCTTCGCGAGCCGATAAGCCCTGCAACCAGCGTTGGGTCGGGGCTTCCGGGCGGAAAATATGCGCCGTCGTAAGGAAAACTTTTAAACACACGCGGCCTGAGGGTCTCGAAGGATATAGCTTCCGCCTCGCACACCGCGTAGCAGTGACCGCAGACGGAGCAGTCGTCCAGCACGTGGAGCGTTTTTTCGCGGATGGCGAGATTTTTGCTCTCGCAAATCAAGACGCACCTGCCGCACAGGGTGCAGCGGCCGTGGTCGATCGCAGGGCGCGATGTGTACATGGCATCCTCCCGGATATAAATGGATGCGTTTTTATACGGCGCGTTTAAGGGGATGTCAAGATTATTGAGCGGAATGGTTATGGACTCGGTACATCGAGAGTGCACGCTGGAAAGTAGGGCCGAATGGAACGAAGCACAGGGAAGTGCATAAGCGACCTACGCGCCCGAACCGGGCTTTCTGCCATAATGTTCAGCGGTGCCGAAAGAAGGCCGGTGACGCGGGTCGCTTAAGTGTTTGACAATCGAGTTAAAATACGGGAATAATTGATCCATTATATTGCATAACCATTTATAACACTGGAGGCCGCCCATGGGTACGCTGCCGAAACCGATTTGTACGCCGCCCGAAAAGGAGGAGCTTGCGGGAAGGCTCGCAAAGGTCCGCGCTCTCATGGAAAGCAAAAAGCTGGACTGCTACGTGTCCTTCGACCCGGTAAACATCTACTATCTTACCAACTTCGCCAACAACGTGCACGAGCGCCCCTTCATTTTGATCGTAAAGCCCACTGGAATTCCGGTCATGCTATGCCCGCTCCTTGAATTGAGCCACGTGAAGACCCGGGCTCGCTGCGAGCTCGAGTACGTCACATATTACGAGGTGCCCTCGCCGAAGGGACAGAACTGGTACGACCTGTACAAGAAGCTCATCGATAAAAAGGCCAGAGTCGGCATCGAGTCGGCGCTTCCGGTGGGGATAGCGAAAGAAACCCCGGGTACGCACGTGGTCGACGATATAATCGACGAGGTGCGCCTCGTCAAGACCGAGTATGAGATCGCCCGCACCATACACGCATGCTCGGTCGTGGACCTGGGGCACGAAAAGCTTCTGGAGGTCACGAGGCCCGGCGTTGTCGAGGTGCTTATATACGGTGAGGTAGTGCGCGCAATGATGGGAAAGACCCTCATGGAAATACCCACCGCCAACCTAATCGTATCTAAGTTCGTCGGTGCGGTGTGGCCTCCCGCGCTCTCGCACGATCCGCACATCGTGCCACAGCCGGTTACGGCCATGGAGGAAGGGGGCCCGCACGTATCCATTGTCGCAGCGCAGATCGACGGCTACGGGGTCGAGGTAGAGCGCACCCTATTCCTCGGCAGGGTTCCCGAAGGCGCGCGGAAGCCATTCGATATTATGATAAAGTCGCGCGCGGCGGCATACGCAATGCTAAAACCCGGTGCGATTCTCGAGGATATCGATCGTGCCGCGCGAAAGGTCATAATTGACGCCGGTTACGAGAAGTACATACTGCACCGCACCGGCCACGGCTTTGGCATCACAGGGCACGAAGCCCCCTACGTGGCGCTCGGCGATACCCGAAGGCTCGAGCCCGGCATGATTATCAGTATCGAACCGGGCATCTACATACCAGGCGAGGGCGGCTATCGGCATTCGGACACGGTGCTCATAACCGAAACCGGCTACGAACGGCTCACCCGGACACCGGACACGCTGGAGGCGATGACCGTGGCCCTCTGAGGCCGAAACGCTCACGGTAAAAAAAACGAGGAAGCTATGGCATCGACGCACAGGGAGGAGGCGCCTCCCATACCACGGCGCGCGGCGGTATTCACGCTGACAACCGTAACGCTGCTC
The DNA here is from genome assembly GCA_002069125.1 of Spirochaetes bacterium ADurb.BinA120. Taxonomy (GTDB): domain Bacteria; phylum Spirochaetota; class UBA4802; order UBA4802; family UBA5368; genus MVZN01. The sequence goes on along the minus strand of MVZN01000130.1, from coordinate 1,732 downwards.
TACATCATCAATTACATGGACCGCATGGTCCTCTCGGCTACACTGCCGCTAATAAAGGCCGACCTGAACCTTACCGACACCCAGTGCGGCTGGTTAGGTACGATCTATTTCATCATCGTAGCGGCGCTCACGCTGCCGGCCTCCATCCTCTGCGACCGCTGGAGCAGGAAGAAGGCGCTTTCGCTAATGGCATTTCTCTGGAGCGCGGCTACATTTCTTACCGGCGTCGGTACGGGCTTCGCGCAGCTCTTCGCGGCGCGCGGCGGCGTAGGAGTGGGCGAGGCGGGTTTTGCGCCTGGCGGAATCGCATACGTATCGGGTTCGTTCCGCGAGTCCGTGCGCGCGAAAGTGCTCGGCGTATTCAACCTGGGCCAGCCGCTCGGCTCCATACTGGGTATCGTGCTTGCGGGCACGCTGGCGCAGGCAGATATCCTCGGCATGGGCTGGAGGGCGCCGTTCTACATCTTCGCCGTTCCGGGGGCGCTCCTCGGAGTCCTTGTGCTTTTTACGCGCGACTATCCCTCCGGAGAAATGGTCTACGGCGCGGAGAAAAAGCCGCTAACCACGGTGCAGGGACTCAAGGTAGTCATAACGACCCCTACGCTTCTTTTAACCTATTTCGGCGTTGGAGCCATGAGCTTCGTCGGCGGTGCCGTCGCCCACTGGCTTCCGACATACTTCGCGCGCAGCCGCGGAATCGACGTGGCGAAAGCCTCGCTATTGATGGGCGGCATCATCATTTTTGCGGTTATAGGCCCCGTGCTCGGCGGCATCATGGCGGACCGCTGGCGCAGAAAGAGGAGCGATGCACGGCCGCTTGCGGCGGCCATCATTGCGCTTGCCTGCGGCGTCTTTCTCTACGTGGGCTTTTTTATAGACTTAACAGGCATGAAGACACTCTCCTACGTGGTGTTTGTGATGGTAGGAATCCTCATGTTCGCATATACGGCCCCGGCCTATTCGGTAAGCCAGGACCTCGTGCCCGAGGGAATGCGAAGTCTTAGCATGGGGATACTTGTGCTAATAACATACGGGACGCTGGCCGCCTATGCGCCGGTGGTGGTTGGCTGGCTATCGGACCTCCTCGGCACGCCGGGAAACCCCGATCTCGCAGGGGCCTTCATGGTGGTGCCTCCCGTGGCCTTTCTGGGCGGAGTGCTATTTTACCTGGCCTCTCGTTTCCACGACCGCGATCTCGCCCGGCTTGTGGGGTAGGGGAATAAAATAGCTTTGATCGAGTTTTTGTCGATTTTTAATATTTTACCTTTTAATGACAATGATGCCGTAGCTTTTGGAGAAATTAAAAATGAATTGGAAAAGGAAGGTAAACTAATTGGTACTATGGATTTATTATTGGCCGCGCATGCTAAATCAAATAAATTGATCATGGTTACCAATAATAAAAAGGAATTTGAAAGAGTTAAAGGATTGAAAGTAGAAAACTGGGTGAAAGAATAAAAAACGGAATTATTGCAATTGTCCTCTTGGCTTCGCGTGTCCATGTCGGAAAAGAGGATTTCCTCGGTCATACGGGTTTCCGTTCCGGGAGGCTCGTTTCTTTCGAAAATCCAGCCGTTCTTGTCGGCCTTCTCCTTCGCGGCCCATGCCGAAACGTGCCTCGAATCGTGCGAAAAAGAAGGGCGTCCGCATGCCCTCACTCAATCCACATACACCCTCGGAACCCGCGAGCTTATGCCGCACAGCAGCTCGTAGGTGATGGTCCCAATCTTGC
>MVZN01000129.1 GCA_002069125.1 Spirochaetes bacterium ADurb.BinA120 | reverse complement strand
AACAGCGCGCGCTTCGAGGCCGACCACCGGCTCGATCTGCGCTATACGTACAGAATAAACCATTCGTGGGGATACGTCTCATGGTACGTGGAGCTCATCAACGTCTACAACCATCAGGCGAAAACCACACAGGAGTGGGACTACCGGTACGACTACAGCGCCAGCAACCCGAAGATCGTAAAGACCGAGGGACTGACCATCATCCCCAACTTCGGCGTGGAGGTGAAGTTCTGAAAGCGCGGATATACACGAGAAAGCGCGGATGGATATCCGCGCATGGATGCCCATCCGCGCCCACAGCGAGCATCCACGCCACACGGCGATGCCTTCACGAAAGCGCGGATGCCCATCCGCGCCCGGATACCCATCCGCGCTCGGATATCCATCCGCGCCCACAGCGAGCATCCACGCCACACGGCGATGCCTGCCCGAAAGCGCGGATGCCCATCCGCGCCCGGATACCCATCCGCGCCCGGATACCCATCCGCGCCCGGATATCCATCCACGCCACACGGCGAGCATCCGCGCCCACAGCGAGCATCCGCGCCCACAGCGAGCACCCGCGCCACACGACGATGCCTGCCCGAAAGCGCGGATGCCCATCCGCGCCCGGATGCCTATCCGCGCCCGGATACCTATCCGCGCCCGGATACCTATCCGCGCCCGGATACCCATCCGCGCCCTCAGGAAGAGATATGAAGAACAAGGAGTACGCAATGCATAACAGGAAACAGTATACGGCGGCCATCGCGCTCATCGGAACACTGCTGTTCACCGCGTGCGCCAGCACGCCGGTGCCCAGGCTCGAATCGACCGTACCGATCGGCGAAACGACGAAGTACGAAAACCTGGGATGGTCCAGCGGGAGCTCGTCCACCTGGTCCTTCCTGGGTCTGTGGATGCGCGGCCGGCCCGACGTCGACAGGGCCTTCGCCGAGGCGATCGGCAGAAAGAAGGGCGACGCCATGATCGACGTGACCTGCCGCGAACGGACGCTCTGGTTTGTACTCTTCAGCGTCACGACGGTACGGGTCCAGGGCGAGGTCGTTAAATTCATCCCGGTGGAGAAACCAAATGTACGGAAAAAATAAAAGTGCGCGCCCCGCTTCGCGGCATCGCGTGATAGCGGCAACGATACTCATGCTCGTCACGCTTATGGCCGGCTGCGTGAGCGTAAAAACCAACCTGACGGGCGTTGCGACGAACGCCCGTACGATGGACAGCATGGACTACGAAGTGCTGGGAGAGGCGGAGGGCATGCACAGCGCCTTTCGTCTCTTCTGGATCCTCCCGGTGACCCCCCGCGCCGACCGCGAAAAGGCCATAGAGGAGGCCGTCGCCTCGAAGGGAGGCGACAACCTCATCTTCGTTCGGACCTGGCGCGAGCGCCAGCACTGGGTGCTGGGGACGGTCGACATCATCCACGTCCGCGGCAGCGTGATCCGCTACAGGTAATCCCCCCTTTTTCATTTGACAAAAGCCCGCCCCGGCCGGATATATCGGCCGTCGGCGGGCGGCGCCGCATCATCCCCGAAAAACGGCCCGCCGCGTACTTCGCGCAAGGGAGGATTCCGATGCCCGGAATGTGGGAACTCGTCATCATCGTGCTCATCCTGGTCGTTCTCTTCGGAGGCACCAAGGCCATGGGGACGATCAAGAACCTCGGCAGGGAGGTCTACGACATCAAGAAGAAGCTCGACGACATCAACGACATCAAGAAAGGAAAATTCTAGGATACTGAAATGGACATATACCGGATACGCGGCGGCAGAAAACTCAAGGGCGAAGTGCCCGTTTCGGGCGCCAAGAACGCGGCCCTCCCCATCATCGTAGCGAGCCTGCTCGCCGAGGGCGAGACGGTTCTAAAAAATGTGCCGGACCTCATGGACATAAAGACCATCATAAAGGTCATCGAATACTTAGGCGCCAGGTGCGAATTCGATACCGTCCGAAACAGCCTTAAAATTAGGGTCAACTCCCTTTGCAACGCCGAGGTGCCCTACGACCTCGTGAAGACCATGAGGGCCTCTGTGTACGTAATGGGACCGCTCCTGGCGCGCTGCGGCGAGGCCGACGTCTCGCTTCCCGGAGGATGCGCCATCGGCGAGCGGCCTGTGGACATACATCTCTCCGGCTTCGAGGCCATGGGCGCGAAGATCGATATCGAACACGGCTACATAAAGGCGCGCGCCGGGCGGCTCGCCGGGGCCCAGTTCCCCATGAGGCAGGTATCGGTGGGGGCGACGGCGAACCTCATGATGGGCGCGGCGCTTGCCAGGGGCGTAACCGTACTGGAAAACTGCGCTATGGAACCGGACATCGTAGACCTGGGGAACTTTCTCGTCAAGATGGGAGCGAGGATAAAGGGCCTCGGCACCGAGCGCATAACCATAGAGGGCGTAAAAAAGCTCACGGCGACGGATTACACCATCATGCCCGACCGCATAGAGGCGGGCACCTATCTTCTTGCCGGGGCCATCACAAGGGGCGACATCACCATTACCAGGGCCGTACCCGGCGATATCGAGGCGCTCACGGCGACGCTTTCCGACATCGGCTTCGAAATAGGCAAGGGCAAGGACTGGGTGAGCATCCGTCCCGGGACTAAGCTCAGGGGCACGCTGGTCCGCACGCTTCCTCATCCCGGTTTTCCCACCGACCTGCAGGCCCCCGTAATGTCGCTCATGACCACGCTGCCCGGCATAAGCGTCATCATAGAGACCATCTTCGAAAATCGTTTCACCCATGTCGGCGAGCTCAGGCGCATGGGCGCCGACGTTACGCTGGAGGGGAACGTGGCCATAGTAAGGGGCGTAAAGCGCCTCACCTCGGCCACGGTGATGATGTCGGACCTGCGCGCCGGCGCCGCCCTGGTGCTGGCCGCGCTCGCGGCCAAAAACGGCACCGAGATAAGGCGCATCTACCATTCGGACCGGGGTTACGAAAAATTATCGGAAAAGTTATCCGCGCTGGGTGCCGATATTATCAGGGAGGAAGGAGGAAAGCCCTGATATGCTCCGAGGAATCTACACCGGCGCCGCGGGAATGATCGCCCAGCAGGCGCGCATGGACGTCGTCGCGAACAACCTGGCCAACGTGGACCAGACCGGTTTCAAGAAGGACCTCACGCTTTTCAAGGCCTTTCCGGACATGCTCATCAGGCGCATCAACGACGACGGGCTGGGAATAACACCCGCGGGCTCCTACGACACCATGCCCTTCGTGGGAAAGCTCGGAACCGGCGTCGAGGTGAACGAGGTTTACACCCAGTTCGACCAGGGCTCCCTGCAGCGTACCGAAAACAACCTGGATCTGGCCCTTGAGGGGCGCGGATTTTTTACGGTCAACACGGAGCGCGGGGAGCGCTACACGCGCGACGGCGCGTTCACCGTCAACCAGGAGGGCATAATCGTCACCCACACCGGCTACCCGCTTATGGGCGAAAACGGCCCCATACGGGTCCAGGAGAACAACTTTATAATTAACGAGCGAGGCGAGGTGATCGTAAACGCCGGAATGTCGCTCGATCCTCGCGATGTGGTCAGTATGGCCGGCAACGACTGGTCGCAGCCGGTGGTAATCGACCGGCTAAAGCTCGCAGACTTCGAGAACATCCGCGAGCTTAAAAAGGAAGGGGCCGCGCTTTACCGCGAGACCGAATTCTCCGGCCCGGCGCTTCCTCCGGATGAGATCAAGGTGATACAGGGGTTTCTGGAAAAATCGAATGTTAGCGCCGTCCGCGAGATGGTGGATATGATAGAGGTGCAGCGAAGCTACGAGGCCAATCAGAAAACCATCCACACCCACGACCAGACGCTCGGCAAGCTGATCAACGAGGTGATTCGCTAAACTGAATCGTTATTTATCCGGAACGGAGTCGCCATAAGGCGGCCCTAAGCTTCTTCGCGCTCCCCGTCCGCTCCTTCGTCCGCCATGCTTTCGGAGGAATCGGCATCGCTCCCCTCCAGGGCCGCCTCCAAACCTTCGGCCGTTTCTTCAGTCTCCCCGGCCGAACCCCTGTTCATCCGGCGTTGACGTTTCTCTTCCTGCTTTTTCTGACGCGCGACTTCCTTTTTCCTTTTTTCGCTCTTATATCCTCTGCTTTTTTTGGCCATGCAGGCCTCCTTGTTTTAATTCTTGCGCCTTAAGGGCCGTGTAAACCGGAGGCTGAAAAAAACCCTGATTTTCGGGAAAACCAGGGTTTTGTCGCCTCACTGCCGCGGTCGATTATATCACGCGTACCGAGACGGCCCTTAAGCCCTTTTCGCCTTTTTCGATTTCGAACTGCACCTTTTCGCCCTCAGCAAGGGACTTAAAGCCGTCACCGATGATGGCTGAATGATGTACGAACACGTCGCCGCCGGAGTTATTCGTAATGAATCCGAAACCCTTCTGATCGTTGAACCATTTTACCACGCCTTCTGCCATACCGACAAACTCCTGTTTTAATAATCTGCGGAACAAGTGTCCGCAGTATCGACCCCTAAAAAATCCTTTTTGCTAACCTGAAACGTATCGTAGGAAAGAAGAAGAGGAGCATTTCAAGCGGGCCATTAGCTTCAATCTTTTCCCATTATCCGCGAACATTAAAAAATTGTCAATGTTTAATTTTGCTCCGGGCCCCCATGGCGTTTTACCGCATTGCCGTTCCACCGCCGCCGGCGCCGTCAAGCGCACGGCCCTAGGGCGAAACCGGACGGCAGCGTTTCGCAGCGCTGTCCCAGAA
>MVZN01000128.1 GCA_002069125.1 Spirochaetes bacterium ADurb.BinA120 | reverse complement strand
GGCGGAGAAACCTAAGTCCTGGTTGTGCCAGTAGTTACAAATCATGGGAAATTCAAAAAGATAATTTTTAGAGGTCCCCAATATTGAAAGATAGGCCCTTTTAAAAATTTGTTGATAATAGAGCCCTTGGATGGGTTATAATAGTTTAAGATACCGATAAAAAAACGGTTTTGGTTCCATCCCAGAAAATCAGTCGGAGGCGATCATGAGCGTAATCGACCGTTTCTTTCTCTCCGCATATAATGAATCCGGTGTGAGGAACAGGCAAAAGGCGAAGGATCTGGTCATTACCACCTTCATCATAGCGATTCTGCTTCTCCTGCTCCTTTTCTTCATGGTAGCCATACAGGGCAGGAGCGTCACCGACGTCACCAATCTTGGGGTAATAGGTGTCGAGCTTATCATACTTCTGGGCCTGTTGCTGACGAAAAGGGGACATGTGGCCGTTGCCGTGCATTTTCTGCTTGTGCCCATGGTCGCCGTGACATGGATCAACCTTTTCATGAGCCTGGGGAAAATTGAGCTTATGAGGGTTACGAACGGCATAGCCCTGGTATTTCCCGCGATCGGACTTGTTTCTCTTTTAATGAACCGGGTCGCGGTTCTGATCTACACGTCGATCAACTGCGCGCTCCTCCTCGTCTATTGCTTCGCGCTGTTCAGGGGGGGGTACCTCGGCAGGCCCGAGACGTTGAGCTATTTCGTGGACTTTACACTCGGAATTGTCATACTCGGCATTATATGCGCGAGAATATTGGGCAACAGCAACAGGGCCAACAGGTCTATAGCGGACGCACTGGAAGAGAGCGATCGCAGGGGGGAGAGCATACGTAATATCCTCGACCAGACGAACAGCGCGGCGGCGCTGCTTGCCTCGTCGACCGCCACGCTGGTGGAAACCACGCAATCGTTCTCTTTAAACGCGCAATCCCAGGCGGCATCGGTGGAGGAGATCACGGCATCGGTCGAAGAGGTTGCCGCCAGCGGCGAAGGCATCCACTCGATAGCGCAGAAACAGGCGGAGCTTTCAAACAGGGTGAGCACCGACATGGACAGCCTTCACTCGATCGTCTCCATGGCCGGCGAAAAAATGAAGGACGCCCTGGCCATCCGGGACAAACTTAACGAGATGGTGGGCACATCCAGAGAGGAGATACGCAACCTCCTAGAGGTGATGTCCACCGCTACGTCGAAGTTTAAGGGAGTCCAGGAAACCGTTGGCATAATAGAAGACATCTCGGATAAAATCAACCTGCTGTCGCTGAACGCCGCCATCGAGGCTGCCCGGGCGGGCGAGTACGGCAGGGGATTTGCCGTGGTGGCCGACGAGATAGGAAAACTGGCGGACAGCACCTCCTCTAACCTTAAATCTATAAACGAAATGTTCAACCTCAGCAACGAAGAGATCAACCGGGTGTACGGGCGGCTGGAGATATTCGTGAACTCGCTGAACAAGATGATCGAACACATCTCGGAGTTCAGCCACCGGATAGACCTGGTGGTCGAGTTGACCGAACGGGATCTGTCGCTGAACAGGGTCGCCCGGGAATCGCTCGGCGAGGTGTCGGAACAGTCCGGAAATATTCTTAACGCCACAAGCGAGCAGAAAATAGCCCTGGATGAAATCGCGAGAAGCATCGCCGTGATAAATTCGGCCACCCAGGAGATAGCCATGCACGCCAGGGAGCTTTCGGCCACATCGAAGTCCCTGGCCGACAATGCCCAGGACCTTAAGTCTCTAGGCATGTAGCCCGCCCGCCGCCGCACAGCATATCCACGCCTGGCCCCGGGGCAGGTCCGCACCAGCGCCCGATGCGCCCTTATGGCATGCCCTTAAGTACGACCTCAAGGGCGATATGGTCCGAAACGAATCGTCCGTTCACCGGCTCGTTGAAGACAAGCCGCGCCGATTTAACCGAATCGGGCCTGAAGTGTTTCGACAGCAGGATGAAATCGATTCGGCGCGGGACCGTCCGATCGAACTCGGCCTCGAGCGCGGCGACGCCTTTTCTCGGCGTCTTTCCGTCGGCATAGAAGGGCGATCCGTCGTACCTTGTATTGGTATTGACCGTCGGGTCCCAGGTATGTCCAGCCCCGCTCGGGTTCTTTACCGCCCACGTGTCGATGAGACCAAGCTCGGCGATCAACCTCCGAATAACCCCAGATTCCGGTGTTCTGTTTAAATCGCCCATTATAATGTATGGGTGATCGTATTTTCGTACAGTTTCTTTAACATAGTCACCGAGGGCCCGAATATCGTTATCGGTTATTCGGCTCCCTTCTTCTATCTTACGAACGATATCGCCCCTGCTTTTATCCGGTATTTCCCCCCTGGCGATCGCCCTATCTATCAGCGCCGTCGTGCCCTCGCCTGGTTCGAGGCTGAAATTCGTATGAAGATTGAATATTATTAGCGGTTTATTGTCTATCCGGACCCTTGCCGCCATAGCGTATCGAACCCCCTCAAGGTGTGCCGAAAACCATTCGCGCTGTATGCCCCCTCCACTCAGCCGTTTCGACGACAGCAGCTCGAGCGAGTTATTCTTCCTTGCGAAAACGGCCAGCCCTGCGCTGAAGTTAACCGGAAACCCCAGTCCGAATATCTTGATTCCGGAGTTACCGACCTTCCAGACGGCGTCGCGGTCCGTATCCCGCGCAAGCCTCTTCGAGTATGGGCGAACCTTGTTCGCCTCCTGTATGCCTACGATGTCGGGATCGAGGGCCTTTAGCCCGGCTACCAGGCCCGAGTATCTCTCTGCGCGCGCCTCCGGGGTTTCGTATTCGCCCATCTTTATCGTGCCCCGGCCGTCAATGCCATACCAGACGTTATAATCGATGATTTTAATTTCGCCGGAGGAGGCCGGCGCGGCCAGAAGCAGCGGCACCAACAGCGCCGCTACGAATTGGATTGTTCGCTTCATGATAGTGCTCCCGATTGGTGATTCCCCCGAAAAAGGGTCTTATGTTTGATTATCCATCCGGCCGGCGCAGGGGAATTTATCCGAAATGACGCCGCCATGCGGCATGGCTGTCATTGAATCGACGAAAGCATTCTATGAGATATGCCATATAACGAAGCCTGTCCTTGCACCGCCCCTACTCACATCGCATATTCGTCGCGTCATGAATTCCGAACTTCCCTTTTACTCCAGCGCGGAGGAAAAATTTTCTTATAGTCCTTCACCTCCTCCTCCCCCGGACAAGCGATGAGATAAGTCTCGTTGTTTTCGTCCGTGGTGGTGGTCCGCTGCTCGGTGATGTTGTGAAACTTGCACAGGACGAACCCGTCCCGGTAGAGGATATGGCTTTCACACTGTTTGCACTTGTCGAGCGTCACCGTCTGGCCTCCGTGGCATAGCGCCTGGCGAACCGGCATTATGTCATATTATACCCCGGCCCTGGAAAAAATACAACACAATTTGTCCTTTCGGACGGGATTATTCATTCGATTTACATATGTACAAAGCAACCATAATGCATACCTCCTGTCCGCACAAGCCGTGGGTCGGCGCGGCGGAAGACATGGCCTGTTTCGAGTCAGTGAGCATTCGCCGCCACGGTCCCCATTGTCTCGTTCACCTCGCCGCCTGCTTCGGGCGGAAGGCTTGTTTCGTGTCTCATCCGTGTCCGGACGATCATACCTTAGGGGCTCCGCGCGCGAAAGCGCCGGCAGGCGGCGCGATTGGTTTATATCTTGACAGGCCCCGGCTCTCGTGTCAGGACTCCCGCATGAATTCGCTGATTCAATATGGATACCTCATCCTTTTCGCAGGCACCTTTTTCGAGGGTGAAACCATTCTTGTGTTGGGGGGGTTTCTGGCGCACCGCGGCTACCTGGACATCCGGCTCGTAATAGCGGTGTCTTTTCTCGGAAGCCTGCTTGGAGACCAACTCTTTTTTTTTCTCGGGCGTTACAGGGGAAACAGGATCCTGTCCCGCAGGCCGGACTGGAAGGCAAAGGCGGAGGCGTTCGGCAAATATCTCGACAGATACGACACCCTGATAATTATCGGCTTCCGCTTCCTGTATGGATTGCGGACGATCGCGCCTTTCGCAATCGGGCTCGGCCGCGTATCGAACCTTAAATTCATCATCCTTAACATTGGAAGCGCGCTTCTCTGGTCCCTATCGATCGGAATGGCGGGCTATTTTTTCGGCCACACTGTCGAGTTCATTATCGGAGACATTCAAAGGGCCGAGATTTTCGTAATAGGCTTCATTGTCCTTGTTTCCGCGCTTATCATTGCCGTACGGCGTCGCCGCGCCGGGCATAACAACCGATAAGACGAGGTACCCGATGAAAAAAATTCACTTCCCTCCCCCCTTCAGGCATAATCACCCGCCGATCAAAAACCTGAACGACATCATTGACGAAAGGATGACGCGCGGACAGAGGATGGCGGACATGGTGGCGAGAACCGTCGGTTCGTGGCGCTTCATTATAATTCAATCCATATTGATCGCCTGCTGGGCCGCGCTTAATATGGCCGCGTACATCCGCCACTGGGACCCATATCCCTTTATTCTTCTCAATCTTTTTCTCTCGCTTCAAGCGGCCTACACCGCCCCGATCATAATGATGAGCCAGAACAGGCTGGCCGAAAAAGACCGGATCGAAGCCCATAACGACTACCTTCTGAACGTCAAATCAGAACAGGAGATACAGGCCGTTCTCGACCATCTCAACTCCCAGTGCGTCATGCTCGACAAGATCCTGGAAAAGATCACCGTGTCGGAATAGCCGCGTGCTTAGGGCAATAGAAAAGATCGAAAGCCGCTCATTCTTCAACGCACGAAAGAGGGGCCTCGCGTTTGTTGTCTTCGCGTTATTTTTCGGATTGTTGCCATCGGCGGCGCTGGCCGATGGCATATCGGGATATCGGGCACACTACGCCGTTTGCGTTTCCGGCCGTTCGGGCGATGAGAGGCTCGCGCTCAGAAAATTCCGTAAAAACGGCGGGGATTTCCT
>MVZN01000127.1 GCA_002069125.1 Spirochaetes bacterium ADurb.BinA120 | reverse complement strand
CGGCCAAATGTTCTGAAGGTTTGCGATCGGCCATTCCGAGTTCGACGAGGACGCCGTGAGGACGGTGTCGGCCGCGTTTGCAAGGTTGTCGTGAAGGAAAAGAATTTTCGCCATCGGCTTATCCTCCCACCGCGGCCGCGGGAACGCGGAGGCCGCCGTGATTGAGATGGTCTTGAATGAACGAAATGAACCACCGATCGCCTTTATCGATCACTACCGGCTTCATCCCGACCTCGACCGTATTCTCAATCACCGTTTTCCCTCCGCCGCCAACACCTCCCGGCGTCCGGGCAATCGAATTCGCGAGGCCGCCGAGTTGATCTATCGGGACGATGACTTCCGGGACCTCTCCGACCTTGGCGAACGTCGGAAGCGGAACGATGCCGCCTTTAGCCGCGGCCGGAACATTCGTGATCGAATTATTGATCTTATCGAGGCGATTGCACACTTCGTTACTCATATTCGCGACCACCGTGGAAAGGTTATCTAATTGATCCGTTCTCCGATCCGCTCGGTTACAAAGATAATCGGTCATCCGCGCCATATCTAAATACCACCACGACCATCCGGCAAGGAATCGGTCTTGTCGTTCGACCACGCGGCCCATTCCGTCCCCGGCCCCTCCGCCTCCGCTCGAGAGGATCGCTCCGATGGCGGTGAACCCGGCGTAAAGGGCGAGGGCGACTCCGCCCACGATGAGGAGCGAAGGCGCGGCCGCGGCAAGAGTCGTGGCGGCCGTGGCGATGCCCTCCGCAAGAGCGACGATCGCAACGGAAATTCCTTCGGCAATCGTGACGATGCCGGTGCCGATCGCTCCGGCGAGTTCCGTGATGACCGTTCCGATGGCCGAGGCGAGAGTCGTGATGACGGATCCCACGCCGGAGGCGACTCCGCCGATCGTCTCGCCCATCGACGAGAACGCTTCGGAGGCCGCGCCTGTGGCCGACTTCGACGGTTCGATGATCCCTTGGATGGCTTTGATGAGTTTTTCGGTGATGTATTTCCCGATGAAATCGGTGATCGTCTCGCCCATATTTTTCCACAACCGGTTCCACGCCGTGACGATCGACGTATTGCCGGATATGAAATCGTTAATCGTGTCGCCCCACTTGCCGGAGACATCGTTAAAGAAGCCGTCCCAAAGGTTTTTAAAATCGTCGACATCCGTGGCGACCTGCGTCTTTTGTTCCGAAGGGATGCGAAGGTCAGGGAGAGTGATCCCTATCGCGGCTAATTGAAGGCGGTTCAATTCGTAGACCATCATTTGAACCGTGGCGACGGAGACGCCCATTTGGTCGGCCGTCCCTTCCATCGCCTCGTCGAGATTTTGGTAGCCGAGTTCCGCGTCTTTTAATTTCGTAGGACACGCGGCCAACACCGCGTCCAAATCCCGGGCCGGAGGGAGGACTTGCGTTTTGATGACGCCGCCGTGTTTCGAGGCTTCATCGGTGAGCGTTTGGATGGCGGCGGAGTAGACGTCGGCTTTTATTTTCCCGGAATCATAAGCCTCGGTGACGTCCTTCTCGGCTTGCCAAACCTTCTTCAACGCCTCGGCGTTCTGCTCATCGGTATAAATTCCGAGGCCGTTAAGGTAGGCGGTATATTCCTCTTGCGCCTTTTTCGCCGCCTCTTGCGCGAGGCGTTTATTTTTGAGGGCGAGGGTCGCTTGTTCCTGCGCTTTTTGTTCGGCCTCGAGGACCGCCGCGTGTTCTTTCCCAACGTTTGCGAGAGCGGCTTGGATGTCGATCCCTTCTTGGCCCTTTTTTATCGCCATCGCGAGGGCGGCGACATTCCCATCGTATTTCGTGATTAACGCATCCATCGCTCCGGCTTGCCATCCGGCCTCTTCGCCGGCTTTCCGGAGTTTTTCGGCGAGTTTCGCTTGCTGTTCGACGAGGCGCGCACCGGCTTCTTTTTCGTATTCCTCGGCCTTCTTTTTCTCTTGGAGGATCGAGATGTACTTCGCTACCTCGACGATCAAAATTCCGATAGCCGCTTTCGTAGCGACGCTCGTGACGCTCACGCCTTCCATCGATCCTTTGAGCGCGCCCCACCCGGCGATGAGTTTAGGAAGGATGATAAGGATCGGGCCGAGGACCGCCATCAGCCCTCCCGCTACGGTGACGATCTTTACGATGCCGGAGACGAGTTCCGGATGCTCCGCGGCCCATTCCCGCACCTTCGTCACGACACCGCGGACATCGTCGACGAGATCGGTGATGGCCGGCATGAGCGCAACCGTGAGTTCTTTCGCGAGGCCTGCGCCGGCCGATTGAAGGTTAGTAAACGAGTCGTTAAATTTCTCGCACGCTCCGGCCGCGTCATGGGAAAAAATCAATCCCATTTTTTCGGCTTCTTCGTAGTTTTTCCGGAGGCCGGCCGCGCCAAGGTTCAACGTAGGGATCAATTCCGTTCCGGCCTTCCCGAGGAGTTCCATCGCGACGGCCGACTTTTTCGGACCGTCCGGCATCGTCGCGAACCGATCCGCGACATCGAGGAGGACGTCATTCAACGGCCGGAGTTTGCCTTCCCCATCCGCCCACGCGACACCGATCGACTCGAACGCTTCTTGATAGGTTTTACCTCCGGTGTTCGCTTCGTCCATCCCTTTCGCAAGTTTTTTTAATCCGGTTGCGAATCCTTCGATCGACGAGCCGCCGAGGTCGACGGCGAGTTTGTAGCCGGAAAGCATCTCCGTCGACACGCCGGTTTTATCGGAGAGTTTAGCGATGACGTCGCCGGTGTCGGCAACGGATTTCATCATCGCCCCAACGCTCGCGACAATCGCGCCTCCGGCCACGGTCATCGCCTTCCCCATACCGGCGAACCGGTCCGACATCTCACCGGCGAGGGAGCCGAGTTTTTGTTTATCCTTATCGACATCCTTAATGGCGGAGTCCCACCCCATCTTATCGAGGACGAGTTTGCCGATGATCGAACCGGCTATAAATGCGCCGCCTTCGCTCATGTTTATCTCTCCTCTTCTCCGGTCGCTTCCGGATTATTCAAAAACGTCAACTCCCACTCGATTTGGGACATCCGATCGATGTAGTCATCTCGTTCGGCTTGGGCGTAGCGCGCCGAATTAATGGCGGTCGCCTCGCGGTGGAGCCGAATTTTTCGCGCCTCATTGGACCAAAAGATTAGGTCCCGGTAGTCCATCGCCTCGAGGCGATCGATGTCGAAAAGGCCCGGCATCTCCGAGGCGATCAACGCGGTCGCCTCCGCCCAAGCCGTTAGGCTTTTTTTTCGGCGGCCTCGATCCCTTTAAACGGCGAGTAGAGGGCTTCGGTCACGTGGCGGATGATGGCGAGGACTTGGCGGAATTCGAGCCGCGCCTGAACGTCCTCCGCCATGTTGTCGAACAGCAACGGGAGTTGTTCGAACACGGCTTCGGAGTCGCCTTCGGAAACACGCCGTTGGATGTCGCGGAGTTTTTTCCACGTGGCCCGGTCGAGCGGCTTCACCGGATAGGTGACGCCTTCGAATTCAATCTCGATCGGAGGGAGGGTCGAGGGGACGTTAAACTTCGACATATCGATTCATTCCTTTCTCAAGGCAACGGACACCCGGACGGAAGGCGCGCCGATTAGGCGACGCCCTCTTGGCAGTACTTGCCCTCGTAGCCGCTCTCTTGCATCGGGAACACTTTGAATTTGACGAGGTGGACGCGTTGGGTCGAGCGGTCGAAAGACAACTCGATGGCCCGGTAGGGGAAGCACTTGTAGACGAGGATCCACTCGGCGTGATTCGTCGACACGACGCCATCCCGTTTGGGCTTGAACAGCAACGGCACCGCGGAGTCGTACATCGAGGAGCCGCATTTGTTCGAGAACGTGAGGACGGAACCGGAGAGTTCCACGCCGGGAAGGACTCCGGCGAGTTGGAGGAGGGTCGAGCGCGCCATCGGAATCTCGACCTCGACCGTGGTCCCTTTGAACACGGCGTCGACCGAGGCGTCACCGTAGTCTTCCTCTTGGACGTCAGCGTACGCATCGTTGATCCGCTCCTTTACCGCACCGAGGTAGGGCGAGATAACGAGGTTCGCTTGGCCGCTTTCGGTTCCGTAGTCGTACACGACCTCGACGGCACCGATGTCACCGATCGGGAGTTTAGGCATTTTGGCCTCCTTAGCCGAAAATGTAAAAAACGCCTCTTTTGGCGTATTTGCGACGATCTTTCCTCGCCCGGGTCTTTCCCCGGGGAGGGCCGGAAAAACCCTTTCTAGGCGATTCTCGCGCGATTTTACGCATATGGATCCTCGATCCGGAGGATGTAATTGGTCGAAAACTCATATTTTCCCTTCGCGTTCGGTTTCGCGATAGGAGCCGGCTCCGCTACCGCGTCCAATACCATAATCAAGTAATCCTCGCCGGAAGTCAAAACGGGGAGCCAAATGTTCTCTTTCCCGTGGAGGCGGCGATAGAGAGCGAAGGCGTCCTCCCGGGCGGTCCAATAATCATCCGCCCGGTTCCAAATTTGGATCTCCTTGTCGGACCGATCCGGCTGTTGGCCGTCGACGGTCGAAGGTCCGTCTTCGAAAAGGCAGACGCACCGCGTGGGCGGTTCGGTTTTGTCGTGACGTTTGATCGGGAGTTCGCCGATAAAAAGATTCTCCCCGATCTTCCACGCCGTGATGTTCTCGATCCATTGGGCGAATTCTTGAATCATTTTCCTGCGTTCTCCCGGCAGTAGTCGGCCGTGATTTTCATGTATTTGTTCCGATTGGCGGCTTGTTTTTTCGAAAGGAATTTCTTTCCGTAGTCCGTCTCTCCGGCCGGCACGCGTTCGGTTCGGCTGATCGAATACCGCTCGACCACGTGGGTTCCGTCGACGCGTTGGCCTTCGTGTTGGTAGGCCGCGTACTCGATATTGAACCCGGCGTCGACGGAGATAGATTGGCCGGAGTGGATCGGTTTGTTCACTTGTTGGGCGCGCCAAAGATTTCCCATCCGATGAGGCGCGCGCGGTTTCTCTTTTATCGCATCCCGGCACAATTGGGAGCCGGCTTGGAA
>MVZN01000126.1 GCA_002069125.1 Spirochaetes bacterium ADurb.BinA120 | reverse complement strand
CCGGCGATGCCTATGGCCGCCGAGGCGTCGATTTTGTTTGCGCCGGCCACCTTGAAGATGGCGGTGACGTCGGCGATCCCGTCGTTGTTGAGGTCGTGGTTCCCTTCCACGTTGTCGCTTATCATTATGTGCCGGAAGAAATCCACGTTGGTCTCGCCCCGCCTGCCGAAACCGTCGCGGTGTATCTCGTTCGTGAGGTCGACCAGGTTGATCGCAAAGGCGTTGAGGTCGTTGATGTTCTCGCGCATGATCCTGTCGCGCGCCTCAAGGAGACCCGCTATCTCGCCGCCCCTTATCTCGACATCGGTGCCGGTGTCGCGCCATACCACCTTGTAATAGCCGTGGTTGTCCGGATCCATTACGGCCGCAAGCGGCCGGAGCACCTCGCCCTGCACCAGGTTCTCGCCGCCAATGTACACTATGGTCTCGTCCCGGTCGCTTCGCCCCACGCTGATGTTTACGAGCGTCGAAAGCTTTTCGATTAGGGCGTCGCGCCTATCTTTAAGATCGTTGGGATTGTCGCCCAGGGCCTCGGCCTTCAGGATGCGCTCGTTCAGGTCGCGGATGTCGCGCGCGTAAAGATTAACCTGCTCCACCCGGTGAAAAACCTGGCGGTTCGCGTTCTTCTGCAGATCGTCGAGCTGGCGGTATACGTGGTTTACCTCGTTCGAAAGGTTAACGGCCTTCTCCTTTACCACCTCACGCGCCGAGCGCTCCTCCGGGTACTTCGACAGCTCCTCCCAGGCCCTCCACATCTGGTCCAGGCGGCTTCGCAGCGACTGGTCGGAGGGCTCGTTGTACACCATTTCTATCTGGTGGATGAAATCGTTTTTCGTGTTCCAGTAGCCCAGCACGTCCTTCTCCGCGACTATGCGGTCGTCGATAAAACTGTCGCGTATGCGCTCCACGGTCTGCACCACCGAGCCCTGGCCGATATTTCCGGGCGAGTTGGCCCGGTTTAGCGCCGGGACGTAAAGCGGGTCGGCCGAGGTAATCACCACGCGCTGGCGCGAATATTCCTTGTTTTCGGCGTTAGAAATGTTGTGCCCGGTTACGTGCAGCGCCTGCTGGTGGGAATGCAGGCCCCGCTTCCCTATTTCGATCCCCATAAAGGTGGAATTCATGCCGTATCCCCCTTAGACCGTTTTATTGATGATCATCGACCCCGACACGCGGGGCTTTTCGAGGCCGCCCGCCGAGTACCCGGCGGAGAAGGAGGCCGTGTTTTTTAGGCCCGAGAGAAGTATGTCGTAAAATTCCAGGTTGTCCTCGATCAGGCGCTTGTTCGTCTTATGGAGCGAGCCAAGCTTAGTTAGGAGTGCCTTTAACTCCATGCCTACCGAGACGAGCCCCTTTGCCGGTTCTTCTCCCATATGTCGGGCTACATCACTCAGAGTCGGCGGCGTTCCGCCCGATGGACCGTTTTCCACAAGCTCTCGCCCGAGGCGTGATCTCGCCTCCTCGAGCCCCTCCACGCGCGAGAGCAGTTCCTCCTGTTCGCGCGAGATGGATTCCATCAGCCTTCCATCCTTATCGATAATGGCTCCGCTCTTGCTCTCCTCAAGGGCGTACAGGCGGGAATACAGGTCGATCTCGTCCCGTAACAGCTTTTCAATCCCGAGAATGGGGTCCGCCATTTGTCCCTCCGTGGAGATGGAAGTAGGGCCGCGTCCTTCCTTCGGCTTATACTACTATCGGTAAAAAATGAGGTATGGATGAGGATTTTTACCTCCCCCGGGCGGGGCCTCCCGGCCATGGGATTGCCGGGAGGAAGAGGGATTTCTATCGTAAAAAGGCGAATGCGGCGGTCATTATGGAGGTGACGAGGGTAAAGCCTATGCCTATAAACCACATCAGCATGGTGAATCGCCTGTCCACCTGTTCGAAACGGCTGTTCATGTCGCTACGCAAATCTTCGAAACGCTTATCGACCTGCTCGAAACGCTTATCGACCTGCTCGAAACGCTTATCCACCTGCTCGAATCGTTTATCGATCTGCTCGAATCGTTTATCCACCTCGGCGAAACGCTTATCCATCATTTTGAGCGATTCCTGGATAAGCTCCCTCTGGTGCTTTAGCTCCTCCTCCACTCGAACCATGCGCTCGTAGAGGTCAATTTTTATATCTCCTGATATGTAGACAGCCCCGCCGCTCTTAAGCACCGGGTATCGTGCCGCCAGATAGTCTCCTATCTCCCTGAGGTCGTCTTCCGTAAATTTGGATGCCATATTCTTCATCGTCCCTTCTCCTTAAATATGCGATATATTTGAGTTGATTGTCAAGTATTCCCCATGGGGAAGCTCTAAAAATTGACTTCGATATTCCCGGAATCCGTAACTGCCGGCACAATCGGTACTTATGTTTCGCCCACCTTCGGCGGGCAGACAACATAATGATCAGAGCTTGCCCATGATTAATACGTTTGAAGATGAAGAATTGTTAAAAGTTTTTTAGGGAATTTTTCTCTCCCTGAATAATTCTTGCAAATTTCTTGCCAAGAATCCTTATTCTTGATCCGTATCGCCAATGCCACATTCCGTAAGCGAGGAATACCATGAAAAACAAGGCGCTTTTACTCATTTATTCGACGATTATCGCGTTCGCCATTGGTTGCGGCGGCGCGCCTGAAAAGGCCCCCGAGGCGGTACAAAACGCCCCGTTTCCAATAATCGGAACGAAAATACCGGCCGCAGAGCTCGACGCGTTCCATAAGGGTGCTCTTACCACGGTAAAATTGAGCTCGTATAAGGGCAAATGGCTCATCCTCTTTTTCTATCCGGCCGATTTCTCGTTCGTCTGCCCGACCGAGCTAACCGAAATGGCGGAGCGCTACGAGGACTATAAAAAGGCCGGGGCCGAGGTGCTGGCCATAAGCACCGATTCGGCCCTCGTCCATCGCGCATGGGCCGAACATCACGAAGGGATAGGCAAAATCCGTTTTCCCATGCTTTCGGACCGCAATGGAAGGCTCTCGCGGGCGATGGGGGTGTACGTGGACGACAAGGGGACGGCGCTTCGGGCGAGCTTTGTGATCGATCCGGACGGAACGGTCATTGCCGCCGAGACGCACGATGACAGCATAGGCCGTAGCGCCGCGGAGCTGTTGCGCAAGCTCGAGGCGGCTGTAGCGGTGCGCGCGAGCAAAGGGGGCTTTTGCCCGGCGAGCTGGGGCCCCGGCGAGGAGCTCATCACGCCGAAGTGATGGAATCCGGCTTTAGGACCAGTAGATAGTCATAATAGACTTGTTGCTTTACTGAGTGTCATTGCGAGCCCCGGCCGTATCGGGGCGTGGCAATCTCATACAGTATCTGGTTTTTTGCCTGTAACTTGTTGCTTTTTGAGATCGCCGCGTCGCTACGCTCCTCGCGATGACATTTTTATCAGTTACGCAACAACTTAAATCATCGCCCTAAGGCTTCAATAGGCCTCGCCAATGGTGATATAAAAACCGGTTAGGTCACTGCTCCGGCCAACGTCCAGCCGCATGTTGATCTTCTCCTGCGGATTGATGCTGAAACGAAGCCCCCCGCCATAGGTGAACTTGAACTCATCCGGTTCGAAGTCCTGAACCCGGCGGGCCACGTCGCCCACGCCCGCAAACGCGACCGCGCCGAAGCGCCACCACAGCGGAAACCTGTACTCGCCCTGGGTCACCACCATGGCGTTGTCGCGATAGCGCCCCTCGAACAGCCCGCGCATGAGCTTTTTGCCGCCCATAAGCGATAGCATCTCGAACGGCGCCTCGCCGTAAATCACGTTGGCGTAGCCCTGTAGCGCGAGGACGTGACCGCGCCACAGCGGCAGGTATTTCCTGAGATCGAGCGTATGGCGGATGAACTGGTACCGGCTTCCGAACATGCGGTCGAACGATACCGCGCTGAACTGGTACAGGCCGCCCCTTGTGGGGGAAAACCCGTTGTCGCGCGTATCGAGGTTGAGCGAAAGGCCTATCCCCGAGGCCCTGCTGGAATCGCTTCCCGGCACGTCTTTCGATTCGATGGCGCCGCCCTCCTCGCTCTCCTCTATCACGGTGCGCTCATAATGGTAAACGAAACCAAGGTACAGCCGGTGGGCAATCTCACGCTGAAGGTCCGATCGGAAGCGCACGGTGGAGGATGCATAGCCCTCACGCTCCTCCTCGCGCGTCTCGTTGCCGATGCCGTAGAAATAGTTGGGATAATAATAGTATTCCAGCTCCCCGACCAGATGGTACTTTTCGTTGTCCAGATAGAACTCGGGGAAAAGCTGCCAGATGAACTGCTTCCGCTGGGTGTAGGTAAGCGTTGTCGCGAGCGTCGACGGCCGTATGTGGAGCGGAAAATCCGAGCCAATGCGAAAATAGCTCAAAAAGACGAGGCCGCCCGCTATCTGCGTTTCGGGCTTGTAGTAGGCGTGCGGGATGAGCAGAAAATCGTCCTTCTTGACGGCCACGATCTCCTTTTGGAGCTCCTCCCTGGGAAGCGATCCGACGGGCGGATTCGCCGCTATAAGCCGTGCGGAGGCGGCGAGCAGGGCGAGAATGGGAAACAAGACCGCCATTTTCCGCATAAGCCTGTGTGTGCCTGTACCCATCGGTATCGTTCCCGTCCTTTTGTCACAAAAACGTCGATGCTGCCGTTAAATCCGCGCGGGAACTCAAAACGCCCCGCGCCACCAGGATGGAACGGAGGCCGTTAACGCGAAAAACCCGTGTGGAACCGGAGAGACGCGGCATGATCGAAAGATCGATTCTCCCGGAATACGCGCGGCTTGCGCCATATTATTTGAGGGATTGTAAAAAAAGGACCATATTTAAATCAAGAAGTATGCGCCGCTCTCCCGAAAATTTTTAAAGGGGGTGGGGGATGAAGGCACTCATCGCGTATCTCAGCGATTACCGCGACCGCAACGACTATTTTCTGTCCCTCATGCCCGTGGGGGCCCTCTCCATCGCCGCGTCCCTGGAGGCCAGGGGCCACGAGATCGTCCTCGCCAACTACTCGAAGGAGGGGGTCCGCTCCGCGGCCGCCCACATCCAGTCCCTCAAACCGGAGGCCGTCGGCCTTTCGGTCTACACGCACAACCGGACCGA
>MVZN01000125.1 GCA_002069125.1 Spirochaetes bacterium ADurb.BinA120 | reverse complement strand
CGTTAAGCAGTTAATGTTCAAAGCTCGGCCATCGGCATCAGAAAACCCCCTCCGGGGGTGGCGCAGCGCGCCGGGGGCGTTTAGGAACACTTGGCTGTTAATATGTACAAGGGGCTGCAATTCTCTGAGCGTCGGGGACGTCAGCCTCCTGCTTATTAAGCTGGAGGCTGTTTTGTGTTATTCGAATAACAATCGGTATCTCTAATATGGAGGGGATTTGAGATGCGCTGCTTAACGATTAATGCGCAGAGCGCCGGGGGCGTTAGGGGCACTTGCACGAAAGAAAGTGACGAAGCTCGGCGGGTTTGGGGCCGGGTGAGAGCTGGTTTTTACGGGAGCTTATAAGAGTTATTTAGAGAATCTAAAACTGACTGCTTAGAAAAACAATAATTTTCCTTCTTCACTATGCTTATATCACGGCGTTACGATCTTAGCAATCACTTGAATATTCTCCACCGTATATCCCTCGAACCTTCCCACAATCTCTCGCATCTTATTGACCACTATCGCAAACTCGAGCGAGGCATATCTCCCGTTTAATCACGAGGGGGACGCCGGCCCGGTGCGACGAGCGCGGCTACAGTTCGATGTACGATAACAGATAACGGGTGGAATGTCAATATGTTTGCATGACATCGGGTGTTAATACGCAGTGCCCTCCCAGGGCCGTCAGCGGCAAGATGCGACGCGTGGGGCTCTGAAAGATGCAAGTCGAGAAGATGAAGCCTCTTTATAGCATATGGCTCTGCCTCTACCCTACCTCCCCACCTCGATTTCGATGACCGCGCTCTCCCACTCGTCCTTTTTCAGCCCCGTCGCCGTAATGGAAAGCCCCCGCGCGGCGGCGAAGCGCTCCGGCCCCTTCACCGTCCAGAAGCCTTCGCCCTCAAGCTTCGAGCGGTCCAGCCATTCGGCCTTCCTCTGTGTGAAGAATGCCACCACCGTATCCGTGCCGGCCGGCTCGCTCACGCTGACCTCGAAGGTGTCCGATTCCGAGGGTACCGAGTAGAGAGTGCCGGCCGCCACGCGGTTGTCCTTTGAAAATTCGTTAGGATACAGCACCACGACATCGCCCCCCGGTTGTATGTCCACTATGGTGAGGTAGCCGTCGCGGTTGCTCCTGAAGCGGAACACGACCGAGTTGCCGATTTTAAGCGTGTTCGCTTTTCCCGGCACAAGCCGGCCGCCGCCCTTCCTCTCCACCCAGAACTCGGTGGCGATAGAAGGACTGTCGTTACGAAGGCGCCTCACGTTCTCCCGCGCAAGATACGTCTCGATGTCGAAAGCGAGCCGCTCGCCGAGTACCCGTACCTCGCCTGCGGAGGCAACCTTGGCCGAGGCGATCACCCTTCCCGTCTCTGCGTGGACCGCCCGCGCGCTCACGCCCGTGGCTGCGCTCACCCCGAACACCATGATCTCGATACCGCGCACTTTACCGGCCTTCACCGCGGAGCCTTCGTCCACCAGCCCCGACATGCCGAGCTCGACCTCCTTTATTATTTCGTCGAGCCTCGAGCGCTCCACCTGGCGGATGAAGCGGTAGCGCGCGAACACGGCCGAAAGCTCCGCCGCCGCGGCGCCGTCCTCAAGCGCCTTCCCCTTCGCGTCGGTAAAGGGCAGTATACCCAGGGTCACCGTGGCCTGCTGTGCGTCGAGGCCGGGGGCGAGGATGGCGATGGACACTATGAACACCGCAATGACTCGTCTGCCTTTCATGATCGTGCTCCTTTGCGCAGAATATGTTCCGGAAAACTCGCCACGGGCGACTCTCTCACCTTGCCGGAAACCCGAACTTCTGGTACAGGTTGTCCCGGTCCACCGTAGGATGCTGTAGATCGCCGGTCTCCTTCGCCACTCTTTCGGCCACGAAATCCCTCAGCTCGTCGGTGGATACGATGCCGTCCCGGTTTCTGTCACCCGCTCCGGTCTTTATCGCGGCGATAATCTCTTTCGTGAAATAACCGTTCTGTATCGCCTCGCTTTCATAACTGAACTCGCCGCCTTTCGACGAGGAAAACACAATGGCCCCGGAACGGCGGATGAGGTCGTTATAGATATATCTGTCTTTCTGGTACAGGTACGGACGCTTCGCCGGCGCAGTCTTGCCGGTAACGACCAGGGCACGCGCCGTGCGCGCCCGCAGGCCGCGGGCCCCGGCCGCCGCGTAGTACGACTCCCGCACCGTATCGTCGATCTCGCCGGACTCGCAGGTGTCCATAAGAAAGAGCTTGTTGCGCGGAGCAATCCCCTGAAGCAGTTCCTCTACAAGCTCGAAGTTGGCGCAGGTACCCGACAGGTTGTTCCGGTCGGCGTTATGGGTAAGATAGTAATAGGTCGCTTCTTTGCCCGTATCGTGCACCCCGTGGCCCGCGATGAACAACACGAAGGTGTCGTCGACCCTGGCGTTTTTCAACATCTCTTTTGACTTTCGTATATTTTCGATGGTGACTTCTTCATTCAGGTATGTTTTTACGATAACATTGTTGTATGTGCCTTTCATCGCCGAATACATGTCCGCAAGATCTTTTGCGTCCTTGTCCGCATATTTCAGGTCGAGTGAAGCGTCGCGGTATTTCGAAACACCAAAACCGAGGTAGTACAGGTCCCCCTTCGTCGGAGCATTGTACTCCGCATACGCCAGAGCACGGTAGCTTTCGACTCCATTCTCATTGGTACAGCTTACCTCGATCTTGTTCTTGCCCCCGGTGAGCTCAACAGTCTCGGCGAGCGTCGCGCTCTTTCCCGTCACCCGTTTCCCGTAGGCGCCGTAGAGGGGAACGTCGTTTACGTGGATGTTGAAGGATTTGAGGTCGAAAAGCGCGTCGGACAGCGCAAAACCGATCCTGCACGTTTTTCCATCGGTAGCGGCAGTAATAATTTTCGCCGAAGGGGCATGAATCGCATTCGAAATATGGCCGCCCTCCGGGGCCCCCGCCTTTTTCATTCTTTTCAGGTAATGCGAATAATACGTGTCGAGGCCGTCTCGCGTACCGAGGCCAAGCCTTTCGAGGATAATATCCGGTCTGTTGTTATGGATCGCGAACTGGTCCACGGCCCATGCGCGAAGACCCGAAACCATCGATACCGCGCTCCCGCCGTTTCGCGACGAGTCAAACAATCCGTCCTCCGTGTACATGACACACTCCATGTCCTGGGACGATAAAAGGGCCATGGATGAATCATCCCCCACCTTCCATACGCGGACGGTCGAATCATTCGAGCCGGACACAATATGCCTGCCGTCGGGAGTGAATGTGAGTGCCTGTATCAAATCCTGATGCCCCCTGTATTCCCTCTGCCTGGAATAATCGGCCAGCCTCCATAAAATTATCGTCTGGTCATATCCCGCCGAGGCCAGGTATTTCCCGTCGGGGCTGATGGCAATCGCCAGCACGGCCATCGAGTGGCCTTTTAACGCGCGAAATGCTTCACCGCCTCTCTTCCAGACCCTCACTTCGTTTCCTACAGCCGCGACAAGATGAAAGCGGCTTAGCGCTATACCGTTTATCTCTTCCCTGCAGTAGTACCCTTCACCGCTTTTTCCGTTTCGAACGTTTCTGAGTGAAATGCCGTTCTCATCGATCACAACGACGCTGTTGCCGTCGGGACTGAAGCATACATCCTCCACGTTAATCCTTCTTGCACCGCCAAGTCCCTTAAAATGATACGTCATACGACCGGCCTGGATATCCCAGACGCGTATTTCCATGTGGCCAGCGGACGCGATGAGTTTTCCGTCCGGGCTGAAACTGAGCGAATTGATATCGTTAACCGCCCCCTCAAGTTCCTTTACAAGCTTCCCTTCATGAGAGAAAATACTGATCGGGTTATTATATGTGCGATCGAATGAAAACCCCAATCCCGAATCGAAGGCCGTCGCGAAGTGCCTGCCGTCTGGGCTGACGGCGACAATATTGTCACCCTTTACGGTTGATCGCAAAGAACCGTCCTGAAGGCTCCACACCTTCACTGCGGATTTACCTCCCAGCGTTCCCGCTATGATGTGTTTTCCGTCCGGCGTTATTCCGACCGAGCTCACTTTTCCGCTGCTCCCGCCGATTGTTTTCACGTTTTTCCATGAAGACACGTCCCAGAACCGTATGCAGTGATCGTCGGAAGCCGTTACAAGAAAACGGGAATCGGCAGTAAACGCGATGTCGTTATTTCCCGCAATCTGCGCCTGGAAAGAAGCGCAAGGGCGCGCTTCGGGAAGGCTCCAGATCCTCACATTCTCCTTCTCCATCCCTGTTGCCGCAAGATACGTGCCGTCGACGCTCAACGCGATTTTTTTCATGTTGGCCCTTGCGGGCGACCCCGCGAAGGATTTAATCAACGAGCGGTCCTTCGCGTTCCAGAGCATTATTTCACCCAGACTGCCGCAGCTTGCCAGTCTTTTCCCATCCAAAGAAAACGCGATATCGACGACATCTCCTTTATGGCCCCGCAAAATATCCACCGGTTTTCCGTTGCCTATATCCCATACCTTCACTGTCGTATCACGAACGTCATGAACATCGCGGCAGAAGGATCCCGTGGCGATCAATGTACCGTCCGGACTTACCGCCAGGGCACTGATGCCGGAAGTGTGCGCTTCCACCTCCCATGCCAGCGCCTTTTTTTCGATATCATACACCCGCAGAAACCTGTTTTTCCAGCCGCTGACGACTTTCTTTCCATCCACGCTAAAAGAAACGACCTGTGCGTACGAGTGAGAGCTAAACCGAGCGACACGTACTCCGTCAACCACCCGCCATACCAGCACTTCCTCGGGACAGGCGGAGGCAAGGTATTTCCCGTCGGGGCTTATCGCAATGTCAAATACGAGGGAATTGTGAGGCAGGCTGCGGTACAGTATTCCGTCCATACTCCATATTTTCACCGTCGCGTCTTTCGAGGCCGAAGCGAAATAGGAACCGTCGGGGGAAAAGGCGAGCGCGCTGACCCAATCCGAATGCCCCTGCTGCACCACCATCGTAAAACCGGGTGCGGTCCCGGGTCTTTTTAACCCGCCAACGGCGGCCGTGCCGATGAACACAATTATCGGCAGGAATACTGACAGAATAAAAAAGCGTTTTCCGCCCATCGCAGACCTCCCGAAAACTGCAGTCGCGCGCCATGCGCGCTCCTTCCCTGGATATCTCCGATACATAATTCGATAAAAATTTCAACAATTTCACAAGCGACGGCTTTAAAACCGCCGCGATACGGCCTGAAGGCCCTTATTCGTATTCGTAAAGCCGGTGGCATGACGGGAATCCGCATTTTCGCAACGGCAAAGCAGGTTACGATTAAGAGCACAAATAATGCGGTACACGAATTACTCATAGCACACATCTTCCTTCGATAATAAGGGAACTATCACAAGCGCGAGCGAGGCATACCCCCCTCTTAATCG
>MVZN01000124.1 GCA_002069125.1 Spirochaetes bacterium ADurb.BinA120 | reverse complement strand
AACGCGGGGCGAGCCTGTTTCCCCCGGGCCCGCCGGCGAGGCGTCTTCGTGTATACCCTCCTCACCGAGATAGGCACAGAGGAGCGCCTTCATCACACGGGGCGTTTCGCCGCGCTGGATGCAGAGGATGCCGTCGGCTGCCGCCATTCTCGTGAGCAGATCGATACCGGAGAAGTCCCCGGCGCGCATCCAGGTGTAGAGGACTTCACGGACGAGCTCGGGATCGGTCCCGTCGGTGACGAGGCCCAGGCCCCTTCGTATGAAGGGCGGTTCTATTCCGGGCAGATCGTCCTCGATGGCGAGCAGCCCCTCACGGATCGCTTTTCCGGCAAGCCCGATGAGCAGCTCGATGACAGGAATGAGCTTCTTCTTTTCGTCCGCCGGGCAGGCGGCCCGGTGCCAGAGTTCGGTATCGTACATGGTCTGTCTTTCTTCCACTGTAATCAGGCCGCGGATCCTGGAGCGCATCTTTAAAAATTCGGATCACCGTCCCGTCTTTTTCCTCAGTCCGGAAGCGCGAAGCTCGAAAACGCCCTCGCAGTTCTGCTCCGCGTCGAATACCGTCCGCACCTCCTTCACGCCGGCCAGGAGCGTCATCAAATCCAGGTCGGGCGGGCCCGACGGATTCCCGCCGAGGAGGGCGTGCATCCGGAACTGCGCGTTGAGGAGCGCCGCGCGCCGGGCGTGCTCCTTCCGGGCGCCCGGATCGCTCAATTCCGGCGCGGGCATGCCCAGCGCGACGACGCGGAAGGTGTCGTCGTCGACCCAGCCCTCGGTTTTAAACGTCTCGCCGGAACCTTTCGTGCCGAGCTTCTGCGCCCACAGCGCGCCGGCCGAAAACGCGAGCGCCACGACGATAGCGAGCGCCGGCGCGCAATACGACATTACTTTCCTGTTTTTCAAGAGTCCCTCCGTTCCGTATTTAACTAAATGCGTTCCGGCCGCAAGGGAGGCCTCAGCGCCCCACAAGTTTCCGAATTGCCTCCATATTCGCCGGCGTATATCCCTCGAAACGCCCGATGATTGTGTATTTCTTATCGATCACCACGGTAACCGGGTAGCTCTTCACGCCGTATTTCGACTGGATGGCGCCCAGCGGATCCACGTACGCATGCTCATCCGCGCCGAGCTCCCGCGCGTGGGGCGCCGCGTCGCGCGACGCCTCGGCGTAGATAAAGAGGAGCTTCATTTTTTCGGAATTTCCAGCCATGGCCAGAAGCTCGGGGATCTCCTTTTTGCAGGGCTTGCAGGTGATTGACGTGAAGTTGATGACGAGGACGCCGCCCCGGGGAACCTCATCCACCAGGGAATGGAGGATGTGTCGTGCGCCGGAAAGATCGTACAGCGGCACGTTGGGGGCCTCCTGGGCCGGGGCGGGGAGCGTCGTCGCGACAAGCGCCAGAAGCGCGATTCCGGCCGCGAAAAGCGCGGCGCGCCGAGAAGCGCCGGGCCTGTTGTTCGTTTCCTTCGAGCTCATTGGGTACTCCTTGTATCTGGTATCGTTGCACGCGCCCGAAGCGGTGTACGCGGCCGCACGCTTTTTAATACAGCTTTCCCGAAACCGGACAAACCGCGGATATTCAGCCATACAAAACAAGCTGTTGTCAAGCGGTATCGGCGCCGGGAATTATTTACGACATTGCGTGAACGCACCGAAAACCGCTGCCGCCGACGCTATAGTTCCAGTCTGGCAGGCGGTCCCGGCTCCTGTTCGCGAAACTCACGGCATCGTCGACAAGGCCGGTGTACTAGTTTCCCCCGCGAAGGACGCGGCCTTCCCCTTTTTCGGTGTCCGGCGGGGTTCTTCTCGGGGCTCATTTTATGGTACCCGGTAATCACGAGCAGGGGCGAAGCCCCTGCTCCCCGTCCCAGCGGCCCGGTGCGCCCGTTGTCCGGTTGTCCTCATCCCGGTTTTCCTGTAATCGCTCGTTGTGTCTGGTATAATTATACGTTACGGAGCGAGCACTACACGGAACCCAATACTTTCCTTCTTGACACCGGGCTCGGAACTGTCACGAAACGCCGAGTAGAAGTCGGAGTAGGACCACGCGTTGCCGCCGCGAAGCACCCTGTACTGCCCGATTCCCGGCCCCCGGGGATTCATCGCGGGGCTGTTCCGGTAATAATCCTTATCATACCAGTCCTGGCACCACTCCGACACGTTACCGCTCATGTCGTACAAACCCCAGGCGTTGGGCTTTTTTTTCCCCACTGCTTGCGCACAATTATAATTTGTCATCTTATCGCTATTCCGTAAGCTCCAGCAGTAGTCATCGGCTTTCTCGTCGCCCCAGTAGTAGAACGTAGTCGTTCCCGCCCGGCAGGCGTATTCCCACTCGGCCTCGGTGGGGAGGCGCACCGTCGTTCCGCTTCGGGCGGAGAGCTTATCGCAGAATGCTGCAGCGTCGTTCCAGCTCACGTTGTCCATTGGCTGGTCATTGCCCTTGAAACGACTCGGATTTTTCCCCATCACCGCCTCATACTGCGCCTGCGTCACCTCGTACCTGCTCATCCAGAAGCCGTCCAGCGTCACTTTATGCTGCGGGTGCTCGTTATCCCGTACCACGTCTTTCGGCGAGCCCATCATGAAGCTTCCGCCGGGGATGTAGACGAAGACAATGCCGCCTACGGTCTTCTCTTTTCCGAAGCCCTTCAGTATGAAATCTTCCGTGCGTTCAATCCTCTCCAGTTCTTTGATAGCGGCAAAAACCTTCGCGTCATTTTTCTCCGACTCCGAAAGCGCGTCCATTCCCAGTACCGCCGCGACGGGATTGTACGTCGAAACCACGGCCTCCGTGGCGAATATTACAAGCTCTCCATCCAATAGCCTCCGCGCCTCCTTCAGCTCCTTCTTCGCGTCGGATGTTCGTTCCTGAAGGTTGAAAAATTCCGCCCGGGCCGCGAGGGCGCGCACCCGCGAGAGGAGATAGTTCCGCCCGGTCTCCCGCACCGCCTTCCGCTTGTTCGCATAGCGCGCGGCGAGCTCCCATTTCATGACGCCCTCGCGCACGCCGGCGGCAAACCCGGCCGCGGCCTCGTATTCCTTCAGCGCCGCTGTAAAGCCGTACTCGCCGTAGAGCGCGTCGCCCTTCTTCTCGCGCAGCGCCGCGAGCGCCGCCGTTAGATTGTCGTACCGCTTCGAGAGCGTCGACGCTATCTCCGCCATGCCCTCGTCCTTAAACTCGCCCGGCACACCTTTCACTTCGCCATCCACCTTACCGTAGCGCCCCCGCAGCGCCAGGAGCGCCTTCTCGTCCGCGCTCCCGCCCTTCGTAAACTCCGCGTCTAGCGTCTCTATCATGCCCTTGTATTTCATAGCGTAGGCCGCATCGCAGCGCTTCACCACCCCGGCCTTGAAGTCGGCCATCTTGGCCTGCTTCTCCGCCGTGAGCTTGGTCTTTACCTTATCCAGTACTGTCGTATATTTTCCGATCGCGTCATCGTACTTCTTCTTTCCGAAGGCATCGTCGCCCTCCTGCACCAGGTTCTTCAAATATCCCAGCATATTCTGGATCGTTTCGTCGTCAGCCGTAAACTTCAACACACCAATGTCCAGGCCCTTCACCGCCTCGACCTTCACCGCCGAAAGGGATATCTTCTCTTCAAACGCGGCTTTCGGCGGCTTCTGCACCGCGTAGGCCGGGTTGACCAGCTTCCTCGCCGCCTCGCCGCAGTAATGATCGAGCTCCCTCTCGGCGAAGCTGAGCATCACCATCGACTTCTTCGTGACCGAAAGGGTCTTCCGGTCACGAAGCAGCGTGCGCGCCGACAGCTTCAGCGCCGCCCCTTCGCTCGAGAGCTCGCCGTAGATGATCTCGTCGGCGTCCACCGCGTCGGCCATCTGCTGCTGGCAACTCTCGGCGCTGCAGCCCGTACCCATGATTTCCTCGGCCTTCTTGAACATCACCTTGACGTCCTCGTCGGTCAGCACGCGGTATTCCTTCCCGAAGTGTTCGTAAAGCGCAAACTCAAGCCGCTCCCGCGCCTTCTTCGCGAGCGTGGCGCTTACGCCGTCGGCCGTTATGGACGAGATGTAGAGTTTCTTGAGCGCCTTCTCCTGCCCGGTTACGGGCGAAAGTGAGAGCAGTATGCCCGTACAGACGCACATCGCCAGCGCGGCCATGCGCGACAGTCCGATTTGTTTCATCGTCAGCCTTCCAATCATCGCGTTCTCCTTAATCTTCGTTCGGCATTCACGGTTGTATGTATTACCCGGGATGGGAACGTACCCGCGATTCCTGTATGGAACCGACATCAGGAAGCGCACGCACGGATGCGCTATACGGGATTTGTGGCGGAAAAGCAATCATTTTTTGTCTTGGTGTACAGGTGGATAGTTTACCCGGCGAGGGCGTAAAAACGGCGGTTGTCGATGGGAAATGAGTTTCGCGCGCTTCCGGGAGTCACAAAAAGCTCTTGATCGTTCTGCCGATCCGGCCCTCCCGCACGGCGAGATCGACCTCCGCGTTCACGTTTTCCAGTATCGGCCCGATCTCGTCCTTCATGGAAAGAAGACACTCCATGCATTCCTCGCACAGCTGCGTTCCCATGCACGCGCTGATCACTTCGAAGGCCTGTTCTTTGGAGCGCGCCGGACGATACGAGCGATGCGAGGTGACCGCGTCGAAGGTGTCGGCGACGGCGATGATACGCGCGCCCATGGGGATGGCGTTACCCGAAAGGCCGTCCGGGTATCCTTTCCCGTCCACGCGCTCGTGGTGATGACGGATATAGAGCGAGATGTCTTCGAGGACCGCGAGCTTGCTCACGATCGAATGCCCGATGACCGGGTGCGTCTTCATGACGGCGAATTCATCCGGGGAAAGCGTTCCGTCCTTGTGCAGGACGTAATCTGGAACGCCGATCTTACCGATGTCGTGCAGGTGCGCGGCCACGTGGATTCTCTCAACCCACTCCTTCCTCGGGCCGATCCGCTCCGCCATCATCTCCGAGAGCTCCGCGACCCGCCACGAATGCGCGAAGGTATAGGGGTCCCTGGCATCGAGCACGGTGACCACGACGTCGACGAGATCGTGTATGGTGATAGGTTTTTCGCAGATCATCGCCGGCCCCTTCTTCACCGTCGGGTTATGCTAGCGGGGAAGAAGGGATGATGTTAGATGATCTAATATGTCAAGCCATTTTCGCTTCGCCAGCCCTTCCTCACCACACCTGGTACATCACCTCGGCGAAGCCCGGCATGTCCTTCACCTCGAGCCGCGTGCCGTCGTCGAGCACGACAAAGCCCGTATAATATCCTATGGCCTTGTTGAGATACGCCTCGGTGGCGACGATCTCCATGATTTCGGACATAGAGAAAAGCGACCACAGCTGCCTGAGGAATCCGAACATCTGCGCGAGCGTGATGTCCGAGTGGAGCAGGTAGGCCGGGCGCAGGCTCAACTCGCACCTGCCATCGTCGGACGTAAAGGTC
>MVZN01000123.1 GCA_002069125.1 Spirochaetes bacterium ADurb.BinA120 | reverse complement strand
CTGTATAGTGCCCGTTTTTCTTTATTCGGTCCGTGCGTCATCGATCAGGGTCGAAACCTTCACCAGCTCGAAACCTCGCCCGCGTAAGCCCGCGATGATGTCCGGCAGGGCCTCACAGGAGGCGCTGCCGTCCCCGTGCATATGGAGCAATACGATGGAGCCGTTCCGCGCTCCCGCGAGCACCGAATTCGTCACCTGCCGGCCCGTTCTGTCTTTTCGATAATCGTCCGCGGCGACGTCCCACAGGACGGTATGGAGGCCATGACGCGCGGCGATATTGTTAACAGTCATATTGGTGCTCCCATACGGCGGCCTGAAAAGCCTGCCGCGTCGGCCGGAAATTCGATAAATTGCCCTCTGCGCGCGTAAAATCTCCTCCTCGACCACTTTCTCGGGTTTTTTCGTAAGATCGGGATGCGAATGTGAATGATTGCCGAGCTCAAAATGCGCTACGGAGCTTATCCTTCGAACAATATCGGGATATCCCTCGGTAAAACGCCCGGTAAGGAAAAAGGTGGCCGGCGTCTCGGACTTCACCAATTGATCGATGAGACGCTCGCAGCCCGTCATGCCGGCGCTCATCTCGCCCGAATCGAAACTGAGCGCGACACGGGGCCGCCGGCGCGAGCCATTGGTCCACGAGGCCGGGCTAACCGTCGGCGTCATCGCCGCCCTTTCCAGGCGAGGCCGGGTGGAGCGCGGCGCTCCTACTGCCGGAAATCCGTTCCCTGGCACTCGGTCGACGATCTGGACGGAACCCCGGCCAAGCGATGCAATGGGGGTTCTTATTCTGACGAGCGGGCTCTTCGGCGGAGGCCCGTCGAAATGGGGATGGGGAGGAGGCGACTCCACGGGGCTTAGAGCGGGTGGACGCTCATCGTGTCCTATAACCGGCGCGGGACTTTTCGGCCCGGCCGTATCGGCCGCACCTCTCCCGTATTCACCCGCCCTGATTTTTTGGGCGATATACACTTTATAATCGCCTATCCGTTCCCGGTAACGGATAAGCGTGGTATTGACACGAGCCCTTAGCTTCACGACGGCGCCTTCGAGCCCTTCGACACCGGACAATCTCATCCCCCCCGAAAGGACGGCCGCCGCCACGAGCAGAAGCGCCGCCCTTACGGTGGTGTTATGTGATTTGTGTCGCATTACCCGCTTTCCGGTGACTCTGTTTGCGCTAATATACTTTTCGACACATCCTCGCGCCGTTTTGCGTATTTTTAAAGGATGTGATGTTCGGATACGATACCGGGGATATGCCGGAACCCGGGGCCTGCTTCCAGTTCGTTTCTTTATAAGTCGCGCGGCGGGAAAACAGGCGGCGTGACGCTTCTTGGCCGGGCCTGTTCCGTTAAATCTTAGAAGAGGCGAAAGCCGGAGGTGCCCCTATTCCGGGCGCGTATTGCCATTCCCATCATCCCCGTTTCCGTTTATTCCCGCGGTCGCCTTTATGCGGCGCCGCGCATACGTGCTTACGAGAACCGCCGCGAAAATGGCAACAAGGAGGCCGAGTACGCCGAACTGGCTTCGGGTGATCCAACGAACGAGCGTCTCGCGCTCGTGGGCGCCGAAATAACCGAGATAGACCCAGAAAGGAACGCTGATGAGCGCGGCGAAACCGTCTATGGAGATGAACTGTGGAAAGCCGACGAAGCGCGTAATGCCGGCCGTGGCGAATATGGGCGTGCGAAGGCCGGGCATAAAACGCGCGGCGAAAATCACCCACCTGCCGTGCCGCTCAAAGCGCCGCAGCACCGTATTATAGCGTGTAGGCGTGAGAATTCGCGCAACGAGCCTCAGGCGAAGGAAGCGTTCGCCGAACAGCCTGCCCAGGTTGTATACAGTCGAGTCCCCTATGAGGACACCAGTCATGGCGATGATGGTCATCAGATGAACGTCGGTATATCCCATGCCCGAAATGATCCCTCCCGCGACAAGGGAGATATCCTCCGGAACCGGGAGGCCGAATCCGCAGAGGAGCAGCACTCCAAATACGGCGATATAGCCGTAAATCTCGTAAAAATTGACAAGCGACTGTATCTCGAACACGGAAACCTCTGTCTTGTAACTAATGATACGACATCTAGCGCATCCCGGCCCGCTTGACGCAATTAGTTTTCGGGGATTTATAAAATATTTAAGTTTTCTCCGCCGGAAAACGCGCCTATCCGGTGAATACATCGATCATGATGGACGCAAAACATATTGCCGAGGCGTTCCTGCCGCCCGGCCTCAAGCAGGAGCTCGACGCGCCCTTAATCGACACATCCCCGCTTGAGGACTACCGTCCCGCCAGTGCCGGAAGCACGGTACAACAGGAAAGCCAAAGCGCGGTCGAAACCCCGCCCCGAACGTTTCGGCCGTCCCCTTATAAGGAAATACCGTGCAGAATATAGGCGACCGCTATCCCCAGGTAGGTCCCTATAACCCATCCGATAATGCCGGTCACCACGCCGGTGATCACAATCTCACGGTTCTTGAGCGCGGATGCCACCATTGGAACGAGCGGCGGCGAGCAGATTCCCGCCACCGATGTGATGATGACTGTATCGGCGTCGACCGCAAACACGCGCGCCAGCAGAACGTGCAAAAGAAGGCAGACTATTATGGTGAAAGACACATACACCAGCATTATGGGGGCGGTCGTAACGAGCTTGCTCATGTCCGCCATGGAGCTCACCACCAGGCTGAAGATCAGTATGAAATAATTCCCGGCCTGGTAGGTCATCCTGATACTTCTTATGGAAGGAACAAACGAGAACAGGATCCCCAGGGTGCTTATAACGAGTATCGCCACAACGAAAGCCGTGTCCTCGCTGAAGACGAGGAAAGACAGGCCCCCGATCACGAAAATCAGGAGGGCAAGGCCAAAAGCCCCCAGCAAAGGCGGGAACACCCGGCGGGAGAATATGCCATCGTACGAATTGAAGGAGAATGACGCGTCGTCTTCTGCGCCGTTCCCCTTCTCGAAGGCCGGAAGGAATTTCAGGAATAAGCGCTGCCCTATCGTCATCAGGAAGAGCAGGTAGACCGATGAGACGACCAGGTCGGATGTATGCGCGGCGATATAGAGCGTCTGGTCCGTCTGAAGCGCGGTGGCGATAGCCCCCAGGTTGACGGTTCCGCCCGTGTACACCCCGATGATCATGCCCGCCAGCTTCCATGTCTCCTGTCCGATTATTCCGGCAAAGATGTAATAGCCGGCTACCGCCACGATGATGATGGCTATCACCTGAAGGGAGTAGGAGAGCAGGGACTTTCCCGCCAGGCGTGACCATCGTCGTATATCGAGCGAGAAGAACATGAGAGGCAGCGCGAGCGAGATGTTGACCAGCATGAGAGGCTGCTGGATCTTCGAGAAATCCGCCGGCATGACGCCTATGTTCCCGACGATGATCCCCGCGACGTAACATACCACAACGGCGCCGAGTTTGTCGATGGCGGGGAATCTTTTACAGAGTTGGATCGCCACGACTGGAAAAAGCAGATAGAACAGAATCATTACGGAGAATAAGCCCATAAATCCTCCTAATTTTAAACCACAAGAATAGCATTCATTAAATGAACCATATTCATAAAAATTGATGACTGTCAACACTTTTTAAACGGACCAAATTTTCTTGACTAACCGAAACCCTGACGCCATCCTTGCGGCGTCCGGTTCTTCGATACCGTACCGGGAGGCACAGCATGAACGTTCTGGCAATCCTCGTCGTTTCCGCCGCGATTCTATACTTAGGATATCGCTTCTACGCTCCTTATATCGAAAAGCTGTTCGACGTCGACGCGAGCCGCATGACCCCCGCCGTCGAGATTAACGACGGGGTCGATTACGTGCCAACGCGCCGCTTCGTGATTTTCGGACACCACTTCGCCTCGATAGCGGGAGGCGGACCCATCATCGGCCCAACCGTCGCGCTCATTTTCGGCTTTCTGCCCGTATGGCTGTGGATTATAATCGGAACGCTCTTCATCGGCGCGGTGCACGACTTCTCCGCCCTCCTCGCGTCAATGAGGGAAAAGGGGCGCTCCATCGCCGAGATCGCCGAGAAGACCTTCGGCAGGACAGGCTTCCTTCTTTTCATCGGCTTTACCGTCATCATGCTTCTAATGGTCACCTCGGTTTTTCTAACGCTTACAACCACCGCCCTCTCGTCAAAATATCCCCTCGAGCATTTCGGAGTAAGCGCCACCCAGATCCGGACGGTGGTGGAGAACGGAGTGACCTACGCCGTAGTGGGCGGCATAGCCTCCACCTCGGTGATAATCATTACCTGCCTGGCCCCCCTAATTGGATTTCTGCTGTATAAAAAAAAGCTCAACAGCCTTGTGGTTTCCGCGCTCGCGATCATGATATGCGCGGTTTCAATCGAGATAGGGCTCATATACCCGATCAAAATCGACACCACCATCTGGATGATCATCCTTTCGATATATACCCTGATCGCGGCGGGGGTCCCGGTCTGGCTCATCCTCCAGCCTCGGGACTTCACCAACTCCTTTCTGCTCTACGGCGGCATCGGGGGCATGATAGCTGCCTCGTTTGTGCTCGGCCTGCGAGGCGAAACAATAAACGCGCCGCTTACAAATATCACAAGCGGGAATCTCCATCTCGGGTATATCTGGCCGATCCTTTTTATAACCATTGCCTGCGGGGCGATCAGCGGCTTTCACGCGCTTGTGGCCGGCGGGACCACGGCCAAGCAGATATCCAAGGAGAGCCCCGACGCGAAGGTCGTCGCCTACGGCGGCATGGCCCTCGAGGCCCTTTTAGCCGTCGGAGTGGTAATCGCGGTCGGTTACGGCCTCCAGTTCGACAGGCTGGAATCGATCGTGTTCCCTACCGATCCGGCCGT
Source organism: Spirochaetes bacterium ADurb.BinA120 (assembly GCA_002069125.1). Lineage (GTDB taxonomy): Bacteria > Spirochaetota > UBA4802 > UBA4802 > UBA5368 > MVZN01. The sequence continues at coordinate 592 of MVZN01000123.1, read as the reverse complement.
AAAATCGAACCCGATCCTCGCCTTTGCCCTCGGCATGGGAGGCATGCTAAACAGCTCCTTCGGCCTGCCGATCATCTACGGGGCGGTTTTCGGCATCCTGATGGTCGAGGGCTTCGTCGTCACCACGCTCGACACCGCCGTCAGGCTCAACCGCTACCTGCTCGAGGAGCTCTGGCGCATGCTGTTCAGAAACGTGCCGAAACTGCTCGGCACCTATATCTTCAACTCCTTTCTCTGCGTGGCGCTTATGTTCATACTTGCCTATTTCAACGCCTTCAAACAGCTCTGGGCTCTCTTCGGCTCCGCAAATCAGCTTCTAGCGGCCCTCACCCTCATCACCGTAAGCATGTGGCTGTTGAAAAAGGGCAAAAAGCACCTCTTCGTGCTCATCCCTGGAATCTTCATGTTCGTTACGACAATCGCTTCGCTTATAGTTATCCTCGCCAGGGAGTATATCCCGCAGGGCAACTATATGCTGGCCACCGGGGACATCCTTCTAATCATTTTATCCCTCGGAGTGGCCATACTGGTTGTAAAATCCTATAAGGGGCGCGGAGCAGGTGTCGGCATATAAAAAAAGGGACGGTTTGGC
>MVZN01000122.1 GCA_002069125.1 Spirochaetes bacterium ADurb.BinA120 | reverse complement strand
GACCCGGCGGGGATCTTCAGGGTGAAGCTTGCCGGGCGACAGGGCCCTTTTATTTCTGAGGATGATTTATGAAAAATATCAGGCTGTGTGTCCTGGCCTTTATTTGTGTGCTAGCATGTGCTGCCTCTCCCGCCTTTGCGGAAAGGCCTGAGAAAGCGGCAGCAGGGTGGTTTCAAAAAATCGATGTGACCTTCGGCGCTTCCGGTATCATCCAGGGGACCGAGGGCGTACCGAAAACGCCTGAGAATACGAAGGCCGACGGTTCCGAGTATTCGCATTCGCTCGACCTCGAGGTCACCGCGCCCGTTCCTGGGGGCGGTAAGGTGTATTTTCACTTCGAGGCGGGCAGCGGCGAGGGCGTGGATTTAAAGGCACCGACCATGTCCGCCTTCAATCGCGACGCGGACGGGGACCCCGCCCTGCGCGCGACCGAACTGTGGTATGAACGGGAGTGGCTCGACGGGGGTGTTCGCCTGAGACTGGGGAAGGTCGACCTCACCACCGATTTTGATGCAAATGCCGCGGCTAACGACGAAACGAAGCAGTTTCTCTCGGCGGGTTTCCGCAACAACCCGGTCGTCGCGTTTCCCGACGACAACGGACCTGGCGGCATGCTGTGGGTGTCGCCGCATCGCGCGTTCGCCCTGGGGCTCGCCGCCGCCGACGCCAGGGCAGTCGGAGACGAGGTGTTTTCCTCCCCCTTCGTGATGGCGGAGATGGTCTTCAGTCCGCGGTTTGGCGAAAACCAGGGTAATTACCGCGCATACGCCTGGCACAACGGAAAACGCCATGAGAAGATACTTAAACCCGATGCCACGGGGGTGGAGAATTACGGCTTCGGCTTTTCCTTCGACCAGCGGTTTTTCGGCTCGATTACCCTGTTCGCGCGCGGCGGGATGCAGCGGCAGGCGGTTTCACAGGCGGAGTACGCCGGCAGCGCCGGTTTCGAAATTTCGGGTGATGCGTGCGGCCGCGAGGGGGATGCGCTCGGCATCGCGGGAGGGGTCATACTCCCCGGCGCTGACTGGAAGAACGACGCGCGGGCGAACGGCGTGAATCCCGGTGATGAATACCACGCCGAGGTCTATTACCGGGTGCGGGTAAACGAGTATCTCGCGTTTTCGCCGGATGTTCAGTGGGTTCGGAACCCGAACGGTGACGCCGACGCCGACGATATATGGGTTTTCGGCGTGCGCGCCCAGTTTGCCTTTTAAGGGGGGTCGTTTCCTGACCGCCGGGGACCTGCCGCAGGGCGGTCCCCGGCGGAACCGACCGATTGATGCTCAGAAATACTCGGGCAGGATGGAGTGAAGGCGCTTCGCCTGCTTTTTGTCCCAACGCTCCTTGGCCGTGATGACGGCGTATCGTGAGGCCTCGTTGCAGGAGCAGTGTCCGATGCCGGCCGCCCGCGGCACGATCGCCTTGATGAGAGCGCGCGCGTTTGCCGCGTTTTTGTTCAGGTTGGCCACCACCATTTCCACACTGACATGCTCCTCGTCGACCTTCCAGCAGTCGTAGTCGGTGCTCATACACACCACGGAGTAGCACATCTCCGCCTCGCGGGCGAGCTTGGCCTCGGGAAGGGTGCTCATGTTGATGACGCCCGCGCCCCACGAGCGGTAAAGCATGCTCTCCGCGCGCGAAGAGAACGCCGGGCCCTCCATGCAGATGAGCGTTTCGCCGGTATGGAGCTTAAGCCCCTCCTCCGCCGCGGCGGATGCTATGATGCCGCCCAGAGGGCCGCAGAAGGGATCGGCGAAACCGACGTGCGCCGCTATGCCCCCCCCGAAGAAGCTCGAAACGCGGCCCCTGGTGCGGTCGATGACCTGCGAGGGCAGGACAAAATCGAGAGGGTGTATCTCTTCCTTGAGGCTTCCGACGGCCGAAAATGCGACGATCTTTTCGACGCCGACCATCTTGAGGGCGGCGATGTTCGCCCGGTAATTGATCTCATGGGGCAGAAAGACGTGCCCCTTCCCGTGACGGGGAAGAAACGCCGTGCTGACTCCGCCTATCTCGGCGATAACGAGCGAATCCGACGGATACCCCCACGGAGTCTTTACGGTCACCTCTTCGATCACCTTGATGCCTTCGATTCTGTACAGCCCCGAGCCGCCGATGATTCCTATGCTTGCTTTAGCCACATGCCACCTCTTGGAATTTTTGGACATTGAAAGGCCGATGGAATATTTGGCAAGATTAATTCAGATGGTTTCGGGCCCGACCATGCGCGCGACGATGGACCGTATCTCCGTGATATTGAAGGGCTTTCTTAAATAATCGCAAGCCTGCACGCCGCCCAGTTTTTCCATAAGCTCGTCGTCTTTATAGAGGCCCGTAATGAAAATGATCCGTGCGTATGGGCGAATTTTGCGTATGCCGCGATAGGCCTCGATTCCGGAAAGCACCGGCATCGATACGTCGAGAAAAATGATGTCGTATTCGTTCAGGCGGCAGAGCTCGCGCGCCTCCATTCCGTTTGATGCGCTGTCGATACGCCCGATTCCGAGGTCAGAAAGCACGGTAACGAGAAGATCGCGTATGGCGGGTTCGTCGTCGGCCACGAGCACCGCCGTGCGCCCGGGCGGCTTCGGCGTGTCCGTGTCGCCGGGTTTTGGGATATGCCGCGTTGATTCGTTTTGCGCCATGCGTGTGCTCAGTCCACGAATATTTTGTGCGGATTGAGGATGCCGTGCGGATCGAACGCGGACTTTATCCTTTTAAGAAGTGCGAGCTGTTCCTCTCCGAGCGCGAGGCCGAGATAGTCCCTGCGCGTGTACCCTATGCCGTGCTCTCCGGTGATGGTGCCCCCGTGCGCGATAGCGATCTCGTATATGTTTTTTTTCAATTCCGGGAGGGTGCTGTCCCATTCAGCGCGGCCCATCGCGCCCCTGAGTACGTCGATATGGACATTCCCGTCGCCGGCGTGCCCGAACATCACGGACCGAAGCCCCTTGCCGTTGAGGTATCCCTTTATCCCCTTTAAAAATGGGGGAATCTCCGACCGGGGGACCACGGTGTCCTCGGCGAGAAAGACCGGGCTTTCGGCGGTGATGGCCTCGCGGATGGCGCGCCTGGCCCTCCATATCCGCTCGCTCTGCGTGCGGCTTTCGGCTGCGATGATACGCCCGTCCGGCACGCCGACGCAGCCGGCGACCGCGGCCGCCTGATCGCGCACCGACTCCCCGGAGGGGCCATCGAGCTGAACGAGCAGATGCGCCCGCGCCTTGGGGAACGGCATGTCCTCGCCCAGGTGCCGGGCCGTGATGCGTATGGCGTCCTCCTCCATGAATTCCAGCGCCGAGGGCAGGATCTTGTTCGCCAGTATTGCGTATACATCGTCCACGGCCGCTTCGAGGGTGTCGTAGGGAAGGAGGAGGTCCAGGGTAAAGGGGGGCGCCGGGACAAGACGCAAAAGAATTTTCGTGATGACGGCCAGCGTGCCCTCGGACCCGGTGATGAGGCCGCAGAGGTCGAAGCCCGTGGCGTTCTTTACGAATTTGCCGCCGGTGATGATGACGCTTCCGTCGGGCAGCGCGAACTCGAGGCCGAGGACATAGTCCCGGGTTGTGCCGTACTTCAGGGCGCGCGGGCCGCCGGCGCCCTCGGCCACGTTCCCCCCGATGGAGCAGGACTCCAGGCTTGCCGGATCCGGCGGATACATGAGGCCGTGCTCGCCCGCGGCGCGCTGCAGATCGCCCGTGATCACGCCCGGTTCCACGAGCGCCGTCATATTGCGTTCGTCGATTTCGAGTATCCTGTTCATGCGCTCTAGTGAGAGCACCACGCCGCCGGCGACCGGTACTGCTCCGCCGGTCACGCCGGTGCCGGCGCCCCTGGGCGTAACGGGTACGCCGAGCTCATTGCATATTGCAAGCGCATGTCCGGCCTCGATGGCCGTTGAAACGCGCACCACGATGTCCGGCGCGTGTTCCAGGTCCGATGTCTCGTCGCGGGCGTAGCGCTGGAGGAGATCGCCATCCGTTAGAACGTTCGAGGCGCCCAGCGCATCGACGAGGCGCGCGCGCAGTGTTTCATGCCTATTATTCATATCCGGCCCTTCGATGGATTACGGGCGCCGCAAGCATATCCGATACCGCATTTCTTTTCCAATAACTATTTTTGCCGCTATATCATAAAAATGGCTTTACTGAATGCCGGCGGCATTATATGGTACTTCGACGGCGCGAAACGCCGTCGCGACCGCGACGCTGATATCCTCTCGTATTATTTTTGAAGGTGGCCATGCTTAGGAAAAGAGACATTCTGACAAACCGTTTTGTCGAACTCATCGAGGAGAACCACCAGGAGATCACCGAGCTTTTCATGAACGACCTTCTCCGCAATCCCGACACCTTCGGCTACCGAAACCTCGACCGTCAGATGGTGTATGAATCCGCTAATTCCATTTACCGCGCCATCTCGAAGTGGATCGTGAAGGACTTCCCTAAGGAAGAGATAGCCCAGATCTTCCGCCAGCTTGGGCGCGAGAGGCACAAGCAGGGGATTCCGTTTTCCCAGGTGCACCGCGCCCTGGTGCTCTTAAAACGCCACCTGTGGGTGTTCGTGCTTAAAAAGATGGAGCAGGACCTCCAGGCTTATGCCCAGGCGCTCGATCTCAACAACAGGGTGGTGCTCTATTTCGACCGGGCCTCGTTTTTCATGCTCCAGGGCTACGAGGAGGTGCTTAAAAAACGCTGGTAGATGGCGCATGTCTTTTCGTCATTTTCTGTTGTATGCCGGGAGGCGCCTGCGCCGAAGGCGAATTTTTCGTGAAAAATAAAATTTGTCAAAAATTCTCTTGACGGAAAATACGATACTATTTATAGGTTCTTCACGCTTTGCGGCGATTGCGGGTGTTCTTTAAAAAGTTCGAATTTCTTCGAAGTCGACCGAAAAATTGCAAAAAAGCTTGACGGCCCAGAGGCCCATGGCTATCTTGTAATCACAAGCGGCTTAACGAATCCTTTTTAAAACATCGATTCCCAGAAAGCTGGGGATTTTTTATCCCCTGGGGCTGGTTCTTTGAAAACTGAGTAGTAATGTACGTGAAAGGTTTCACGTCAATTTCCAATTAAGAAACGGATAAAACTCTCAATATGTACCTATTACGGAGAGTTTGATTCTGGCTCAGAACGAACGCTGGCGGCGCGTCTTAAACATGCAAGTCGGACGGGAACCTCGGTGCTTGCATTGAGGGGAGAGTGGCGAACGGGTGAGTAACACGTGGATAATCTACCTCCGGGATGGGGATAACTACCCGAAAGGGTGGCTAATACCGAATGAGATGGTGGCCGCACATGCGGCAGCCATTAAAGGTGGGGACCGCAAGGCCTACCGCCGGGAGATGAGTCCGCGTCCCATTAGCTTGTTGGCGGGGTAATGGCCCACCAAGGCGACGATGGGTAGCCGGCCTGAGAGGGTGAACGGCCACACTGGGACTGAGATACGGCCCAGACTCCTACGGGAGGCAGC
>MVZN01000121.1 GCA_002069125.1 Spirochaetes bacterium ADurb.BinA120 | reverse complement strand
CTCCTTGTTGACCTTGCCCACCAGAACCATCTCGACGATGTCCATGGTCTCGCTGTCGGTCACGCGCATGCCCGCCACGAACTCACTCTTCTTGCCGACCTGTTTCAATAGACTGCCTATTTGCGGCCCTCCGCCATGAACAATGACCGGGTTTACGCCCACCAGTTTAAGGAGCACCATGTCGGTTGCGAAGGACTTTTTAAGCCTGTCCTCCTCCATGGCGTGGCCGCCGTATTTGATGACGATGGTCTTTCCGTAGAATTCCCGGATATAGGGGAAAGACTCTATCAGCGTACTGACTTTTTCGATATAGTGCCGCATGGCCTGGCTTCTCCTCAATCTTTGTCCGGTTCAAGGTTTACGCGCTTCCGGTCCGGTACACGGAGGGATGCCGGGATATCGCCGGGTTCGAGCGCCAGTAGCGGGGATATCTCGACGACGGCGGTAGAGGGCGGAACGTCGATGCCCCTCTCGCGCAGCCAGCGGCGCGCGCGCGCATCCATCAGCCCCTGCGCCGACTCGACCGAATCGACCCCGGAGGGATTCTTGATGGGGGCGAATTCCTCCTCCCGTTTGGTTTCTAGCACGATGTTCCGTTCGGTGAGCGGCAGGGCGTCGAACACGAACTTCTCGAATTTATATCCGTCGATCTCGCGGATTCCGTTTGCGGTATGTGAACCGATTTTCTTTCTGGCGGCATGGAAGGGGAGCGAGAGGTCCGTGCCTCCAGTTATGCTCTCGAGATAATCTACGCCGAACAGATGGATCGCTATACTGCCCATGCGGTAACGAAGCCTCCCCCTCTCGTCGCGCTGTTTCTGAAGTTCCTCCGGCAGGTCCGAGTATTCCACCACGCCGATGGCGCCGTTGTCGAAACGGACAAAAACGCCTATTCTCTCCTCCGGATAGGCCTTCATGAGGCCCTTGCTGGAAATATCGGCCTTGCGAAGCGAGTGAAAGCCGATGAACAGCGGATCAATAATCGACACCAGCGGATTGTCCACCTGGAAGTAGGAAATTATTCTGATGCCGCGTTCGCGCATCGCATGGAGCGTTCCGGAGCCGGCCAGGGCGCCGAGGCTCCCGCCATGACCGTCCGGGTTTTTAAATATGGACGATGGCGTTTCGAGAATGAGCTTTCCCTCCAAATCGAGCGATGGGATCATCCCCTGGGGGAAAACGTAAACGTCCGCGGCATCCAGGCCGAACCGGGAGTTGTCCTCGAGGAAGCGCACGGTCTGGTCATGATTGGAGTGTGAGGTCATGATGAGCCAGGGTATGCGAACGCCGAATTTCTCCGAGCTCTTACGGATCTGTTCGGCGTGGATCTGGAAAAGCGATTTTCCGGATACCGGGCCCGCGCTGAACAGGCCCTTGGGGCCGTCGAATCCCAGACGTGAGCCCTGTCCGCCGGCCACGACGAACGCGGCTACGGCCCCCTCGCTTATGAGCTCCCGCCCCCTCTCCCGCGCTTCCCGGAATTCCGCCCCGCCCTCTTCTTCACCGGCCAGGGGGATGTAGGGCGCAGGCTCGAAACCCATGGGCGGCGGCGAGCCCTGCTCCGCCTGGCGGAAGAGGCGTTCGAGCAGCGTGAAATCGATGGATTCGACGTCGTCCAAGAGGCGCAGTTTTTCGGAATCCGAAATTTCGTTCCAGAAGTCAAAAATGCGCTCCTGCCCGTGGTCGTACACGCGCCGAATCACCTCTTCGCGTCCGGGAAACGAGATCATCCGCCGGCCTCACTGTTTAAATAATGATGGCCTACTCGGCGTCATTTACGGCGGGATGTCAAACAAGTTTTGATTTGCGGGTCCGGAGTCATGGAGAAGGGCTTGCAATGGAACCCTGCGGCTGATATAAAAGGGATCGAAAAGCGCCTGACAGGGGAGCGTGTCGATGGAAGGATTGAGGGACGACATCCGGGAAGTATATAGTGCCGCCATAGAGGCGGTAAATCCGCGGGGGGCGGTGCTGGAGCATCTGCGGCTTCAGGCCGGGAAACTCCTGGTCCGCTCGCGGGGGAGCACCATCCGCGAGTTCGATCTTGACGCTTTCGGCAGAATTTTCGTGCTGGGGGCCGGCAAGGCGACCGCCCTCATGGCGAGGGCCGTAGAGGAGTTGCTTGGCGACCGCATCAGCGCCGGCCTGATCTCGGTGAAATACGGCTATACGACTTCTCTCGCCCGGATCGAGACCATCGAGGCGGCGCATCCGGTTCCCGACGAAAAGGGGCGCCGCGCCGCGGAGCGTATACTGGATATGGCAACGGGCGCGGGCGCGGGCGACCTCATCATAAGCCTGATATCCGGCGGCGGCTCCGCGCTCCTCCCGCTTCCGGCGCCGCCTGTAACGCTCGAGGAGAAACGGCAAACCACGAACCTCCTCCTTAAAAGCGGCGCCTCCATCCACGAGATGAACGCGGTGCGCAAGCATCTTTCGCTCATCAAGGGCGGAAACCTCGCCCGCGCGGCCCGTCCCGCGACCGTCATCAACCTCATGATATCCGACGTCGTAGGGGACGACCCCGACGTGATAGCCTCGGGGCCCCTTGTGCCGGACGCCTCCACCTTCGCCGAAGCCCTCTCCATTCTGGAGCGCTACGGCATTGCCGATTCCGTCCCGGCCTCGGTGCTTGACCGTCTCCGCGACGGCGTCAAAGGGCTCCTTCCGGAGAACCCCAAGGTCGGGGAGGAGTGCTTTTCCGGCGGGACCGGGATTGTCATCGCGTCCAACATACTGGCGCTCGAGGCGGCGCGCTCGAGGGCGAAATCCCTCGGCTACACCCCGGTAGTGCTGTCTTCGCTTATCGAAGGGGATACGCGAGAGGCCGCGATGTTCCACGCGGCGATCGCTCGAGAGATGGTCGCTTCGGGGAATCCGGTCTCGGCCCCGGCGTGCCTCATCAGCGGCGGCGAAACGACCGTGGAGGTCAGGGGGAAGGGGCTCGGCGGAAGGAATATGGAGTTTGCACTGCAATCGGCCATCCTGCTGGATGGCACGAGAGGCATTTGCGTGGCGAGCGTGGGCACCGACGGCACCGACGGTCCAACCGACGCCGCGGGCGCGTTTGCCGATGGCCGGACCGTGCGCCGCGCAATGGCGATCGGACTCGACGCAGGAAAATACGCCTCCGAGAACGACTCGTATCATTTTTTCGAGAGGCTTGGAGACCTCATAGTCACCGGGCCGACAAACACGAACGTAATGGACGTGAGGATCATTATGGTGAGGGAGAAAGGGTCCGCGCAGGATATATGACATAATAAGGGCACAGAGCCCTTTAAGAAAAAAGAATATTTTAAAAAAAAATGTTGCTTATAATTAAAACGTTCCTTATACTATGTGCCGCTCGCAAAGGCGGCCGTCTGTCGCATTCGCCGCGGCAGGGCGTATCGACGGTTTTCAATCGGGGGGGCCGCCACAGGCGTAAAGGCGGCGCGGGCATGGAAGTCCGCGGAATCATGAATACAGCAGACCAAAAGGAGTGATGCTATGAAATTGAGTGATGGCGTTAAGTTGTTCGTTTTCGTTATTGCCCTCTGCGTGATCGCGACGGGCGCGCCGGCGCAGGAGAAGAAGGCGGACGATGCCAAGAAGGACCCTCGGGCGGAATACTCCGAAGCCGAGCGGCCCGAGGAAAATTATCTCGCGCGTTTTCAGGCCATCGACGTATCCGAAAAACTCATCAAGGAAAACCTGGAAAAGATATACGTTCTCAAGGTGATAGCATCCAATTTCAAGGACCAGGGCTGGGAAGGGGATTACAAGAAGATATACGACCAGTACAAGAAGGGCGTCGGTTACTTCTACAAGCGCGACGTCATCTACGCCCGCGTAGAGCTGGAGAACAACAAAAAGGCGATCGGCGACCTTTTCAAGAAGATCAGCGAATACTATAAGGACTACACCCAGACGCTTCTTTTTCAGTGCGCGGACACCATCCTCGATCTCTCGCTGGACGAGCGAAGCCAGTCCGACCCCAACAAGGGAAAGGTGGTGTTTCAGAACATGATGCGCCTGAGGATAGCGTATGGCCAGCTTGACGATGCCCAGAACAGCTATACCGACGGCCTCTACCGGACATCGATTTTGCATTATCGCGTCGCGAAGGCCTATGGCATAAGGATCATGGAAGAGCTCGACCCGGCGAACTCCAAGGGGAAGTTCGATGTTCACAAGGCGGACAATCTGAACAGGGTGCTGAATCCCGAGAGGGCAAAGGCGGAGCCTGCCGCCAAATAGGGGCGTATAGTCAATTCGAGGAATAAAAGGGGGAAGGTTCTTCCCCTTTTTTTATTTTATCAAATCCATGGCACGGGGCTGATGATCCACTTTACAAGTTTTCGCCGTGTGAGGAACGCGGCGGTTTTTTTCGTGGCTTTGCTCGCGGTTCTCATCCCCGAATCCACCGTGCGAATGGAGTTCCCCCGATTCAGGGTGGTTCTGGATCCGGGGCACGGGGGGATATCCCTGCCCGATCGTTCTCTTCATGGCGACAGGTACGACTCCATCTCGAGGGCCTATCTCCAGCCGTTCAAAGAGGGGGCCTCGTGGGGCCCGATAGAAGAGCACGCCGTCGTCTATGAAATCGCCAGAAGGGCCGCTGCGCTTCTGGCCCTCTGCGGGGAGGGCGGGGATTACGGGCGATTCGCCCGGATTCTCGAACGGTATTCGGAAACGCCGCCGCCGCGTATCGTTATCGACGCGTCGCTAAGCCGCGGGGATTCTCGAAACAAAAAGGAAATCCTCGCGCGCGCCGATCCGAACGGAGAGTTCAGGATTTTCGATTATCCGGGCCCCGACGGGGCGATGCTTCCGGGAAGGATCTCCCGCATCAACGCGATGCGGCCGCACCTGGTGGTAAGCCTTCATGTGGCCAGAAGCGGGTCCCCGTATTTCCGGGGGATGAACCCGGTCATAGTTCCGTCCTTTGGGTTTTTGTATAACGGCCTTAGGGTGATGCGCGGCGAGATGTCTGGCGCAAAATTTTTCCATTCGAGCCCGTATGCGGACTGGTTCGATGAGGAGAGCTCGCGTTCGGCTTACGAGTGGTTTCTCAACGACTCCATGCTCTATTTTTCCGGTTTCCCCCTCGACGCGAAACGAAAAATCAACCCGGCCGGATTCAAGGGATACCGGTACAATATGGTCGGCTGGAGATACAGGGACGATGCGGGCTGGGAGCAAAGGGCGCGGAATCATCCGGATTTCTCGCCGTACGCGGCATCCCCGAAGACCATCAGCCTGACCGGCAGGTACTGGGACAGGGAACGTTCGGTATTCGAGAGATACAGGCGGGACGCGGGTGATGAGGGGTTTGGCGGCGACAACCACTACGCCTCGGCGGAGATTATCCGCTATATACTCATGTCGCTCCGACGTCATGGGGTGGACCACCCTGACCAGCGGCTCTCGAAGCCTTATGTTTCGGTGTGGCACATGCCCCTTTACCTCAACGCGGTGACGGCTTTCATGGAGCTTGG
>MVZN01000120.1 GCA_002069125.1 Spirochaetes bacterium ADurb.BinA120 | reverse complement strand
TCCCCGAAGAGAAGGGGGCCGGGGGGATGAGTTGGGAAAGCTTCCGGCGGCCTGGAGTCTTTCTGAACAGCGCACGATCGATCATACAACTTCGCCCCTCCGGCGCTTGAGGAGAGCGAGGGGGGATTGTTAAGGGGGGAATTCGCTCAAATTCCCCCCTTAGCTTATAAGACCCAGCCGGGCATGGGGCCCCATAGCACACATGGGGTCTCATGCGAACCCTCGTTTTTCCGCGCTGAAAAAGAAAGAACAGAGCCCCTCGATGCAGGGAGGCCTCACCCCAGCATGAGGCCTCATGCGAACCGCCTCTTAGCGTAAGTACGAAAGATAATAGAATTTAAATAAAGAAGACTGCACTACCACGGCGAAGCCGGACAATCGAAGCACGTTCTCGACTATTAAGACGAAGGAAGGGCTTTATTTATCGGAAAAAAACTACCGGTTACGCGTAATGCTTTTGAGATCCGAACGGCTTTTACCCTCCGCAAAGCGGAGGACTTCTCCGGCATGATCGAGCATATCGAGTATTCGAATTCGGTCTTTCTCAGGAAGCATAGGCCGTTTCCGCTTCCGCCAGCACCCTGTCGCGGAATCGAGGATTCAAAAAACCTTCGGTGTTGAGGTCGACCCTGCGGCCGAGAATATCCGAAAGTTCCATCTCTATATCGAAAAACCCAAGGCCGACCTTTACTCCGGGTTCGAATTCCACCAGCACGTCGATATCGCTATCGGCGCCGAAATCGTCACGCAGAACCGAACCGAAAAACGACAGACGGCTGATACGGTTCCTGCGACAGAAGTCCGCGATTTTTTCCCGTGAATAATCGATTCTTATTTTCATGGGCCGAAATCCTCAATCCCTTATCGAAATCCCCACAAAGCCTTTCAGGTTTTCTGAGAGCAGGTACTCGCCAGGGCCTAAGCGCTCGAACATCGCCACGCCGTCGTAGACGAAGACCACCGAATATCCCCTGTTACCTATGAGGTAGTACTTCGCCGAGTCGTCGGCCGAGCTTATCTCGAGAGTCGCGCCGCGTTCGGTCGCGATTACCCGAAGCGAAAGCTCGCCCCCCGCCAGAGGCAGCCGGTAATCGGCCACTGCCGCTCCGGGAGAGCCGAGCACCGGAGCGCGAGCTTCTGCCTGGAGATAGGGGCTCGGACTCGGACTAAGGGCGCCGGCGGCGATCGCGAAGGCCACCGAGGGCATTGGCCTCGTGTCTTCGGCGGCGGCTTCGGCAATGGCGTCCTCGCAGATATGGTAGTCCTCGAAGAGATAGCGGCAGGAGTCGCATTCTGCCATGTGCGCCATTATACGTTCGCGCTCGGCCTCGTTTTCTATGCGCCCCTCGGCGAAGGCCATAACGCTCTCGCCCATGTCGTGGCTGCAGGGAGGGGCGGCGATGATTTTCTGAAGTCGGTTCTTGTCCATTACCCCTCCTCAGGCGAACTCCATGTCGGGGTATAGCTTTTTGGCCTTCGCCGTAATTAGCTTTCTGGCCTTCGTATAATGCTCCGAAACCGTCGATTGCCGAAGATTAAGGGCGCGGGCCGCCTCCTCCTGCGTCATCCCGTCAATGGCGATCATGATGAAGACCAGGCGCTGTTTTTCCGGAAGCTTAGAGGCTTCGTCCTTGATAAAATCGAGCGCCTCCTGCACCTCGATATCTCGTTCGTGGCTGTCGCGAGCAGAGGCCATCGGCGCCCTTTCATCGAAATCTTCAGTTTTATTTCGATTGGGGTCGACCCGTCGCAGGTGGTCCATGGTGACGTTATACACTATCCTATACAAAAAGCCTTCCATGGAGGATTCGCCGCGGTAGGAGCGCAATGCGCCCTCGAGGATTTTGATGTTAACGTCCTGCCTGATGTCGTCGAGGTCCAGTGCGCACAGTATGCCGTAGTATTTGCGCGAAAGCCCGACGACGATCCTCTCGATGAAGGCGCCGTATTCAACGATGGCTTCCGCCGGGTCGAGGTAGCCTTTCGGTTCCTTTGAATGGTCGAATCCCATCAGTGGAAAAATGTCCTTCCAGCAGTGATGGAATACCGTATACATCGCATTTGTCATCCGTCAATCCTTTTACAGCGGCCCGGTCGCCACTTCTTCCGGCTCCGCACCCGTAAGGCGCCGGGACGCGCTTTGCTCTTTTAAAGGCCGACCGGCCCTTCGATCTTTCGCTCCCCGTAACGGCAATGCCCTTGCCTCTCTCCTCTTGCCCGGGCGTCGATTACGGCGCAAACGACGCTGCATATATGGCTTACATGGCCCCTGCATCACATTATATGACGTTCCGTGCCGCGTTCATATCGGTAAAAATTCAGTTTGCCCCGCAAAATGCTTGAATTTTCGTGTCGGGGCATCCAGCATAAGGGCGGGACGTTCAATGACCGGAATCTTAAAGGAAGCACCCCATTGACCGAGCAGAGGCCGCCGCACGCCGTCGATCCGGAACTCATCAGGCGCCTGAAGGCCGCGAAAAGCAGAGAGCGCTTCAGGCTGTATTTCGACGAGGTCCGTCCGCGCATAACCGAGCTTCTTCGCGAACAGCTCGGCGAGAAGATGAGCTCGGGGCTGATTCCGCGCTACGAGCGGCTCGCCCTCACCCTGGGGCATAATATCATACCCTCGCTTATAACGGCAAACGCCCTCTCCCCGGCCGAGCTCATCGTGTTCCAACCGCCGCGCCACGAGAAGCAACTCCGCGAAAAGCTGCTCCCATCGCTCGACGCTTCCATCCCGCGCGAAGGCATCCGCATCATCCAGCTCTCTGCGGCCGACCACGACGCCAACTATTCGCTCATACGAGGCGCGCTTGCCGAAAACCCCGGCCGGGGCTACACCCTTTGCGACATCACCGGAGGCAAAAAGATACTCTCCATGCAGCTCGGCCTCATCGCGCGTGAGTTAGGCCTCGACCTTTGCTATATCGACAGCGAGTCATACATAGCCGGCTCGGACATCCCGGAACCGGGCAGCGAATCGCTATACATCCATTCTCCGGACCGCGAGGGGCCCACCTCCATACGCATGGAGGCCGTGCCGCGCCTCACCATCACCTGGATCCGCTCCCACGGCGAAGCCTTCTTCAACTTGGACGAATACGGAACGCCCTACAAGTTCCACTTAAACGGCCTTAGCGGCTCGGTCGTCGAGACGGTGCGCACGGAAATCGACAGGCTATACGAGCGAATAAACGCCAACATCCTTAGAGGGCTTAGTTCCGAAAGGGAGCTCGACGAGCTCGCTAACCTGGTGCGCTCCATGATGATGCCGCCCGGCCTTGACGAGCGCATACGGGAGGCCCGAAACGGGCTTCGCCTGCACCTCGACACGGAGCTTGCGGGCATTCCCTGGGAGGTGGCTTTCAACAGGCTGTACGGCACCCCGCTTCCGCTTGCGCGCATGTTCAACCATACCATCGGCTACCGGCGTCCGGACCCACACCTGCCAAAAAGCGCGGGGGCCCTTGTTATACTTGGCTCCGGCGAGGGGATTCCGCATTTCGATAGGATTACGACCTGGCTCGAGGAACGGGCCAAAACTTCCGCCTACAAGATTAGAAGCGTACGGGCCGAATCGCGGGGCGGGCTTTTACGGGAGCTCGGCACGCGGCGCTACGACGCAGTGCTCTACTTCGGCCATTCCGAATACGGCGACACCGAGGAGGGCACCGGCTGGCGGTGCGAAAACGGCGAGATATTCAACTGCGCCGACCTGCGCTGCCTGGAGTCCGCGCCCCCGGACCTCGTTATATCCAATTCATGCCACAGCGCGCGCTCCATGCCCTTCGCGCCCCACTCCTTCGCATGCGGCGCGGTCCGCGCCGGGGTGCGAAGCTACATAGGCACGCGATGGTTTTTGGAGCTCGAGCGAAGCCGCCTGTTTCTGGAAAGCGTTTCCGAAGATATGCTAAACCGACGAATGCCCGCGGCAAGGGCCTTCGCCCGCGCGCTCGAGGCGCTCTCCCAACGCTTCGGCGAGCGCGACATCTCCATGTACAATTACGTGTATTACGGAAAGTGAGAGCCGAATAGTCTTAAACTTGCGACCCATTATCGTTGGAGGGTCCGGACCGAACCGGCGGACCTTTGTGTAAATCAGCGGCTCGCATAAGATTCCCGTACCACCGTGGACAATGCATGTATCATCCACGATGGCACGAGCACGGAAATCGCAGTCCAATAATCCGAAGTTATCGATCGGCAAGGCGTTTGGAGGTTATCCCGGGTTTGTATGTAATAATGCTCACCACATACATCAACACCGAGGAAATCACAAGTGCTCCAAAAATGGGTTCAATATTATAGGGCTTGTTCAATCCATATAGCGCCACCACCACTATCATACCGCCTATCATACTGAAAACCGCCCCCCTGGGCGTGGCTTTTTTCCAGAAAAGAGCGGCCATAACTGGAACAAAGGCGCCCGATATGAACAGAGCAAACGCCAGAAGCATCATATCGAAGATCCCTCTCATTAAAAGGGAAAAGCTAACGCCCAGGATACCGATTACAAGCACCGACAATCGGGCGACCAAAAGCCCCTGACGCTCGTTCATGTTAGGCTTGAATATACGCGCTATGTCGGTCGAGCCGGTCATACCCGCCACCATCAAAACGCTCGCGGCGGTTGACATCACTACCGCAAGTATGGCGGCCAGGGAAAGCCCTACCGCAACGACCGGGAGGTGCTTGCCTATTATGACAGGAATAACCACATCCGAGGTGCCATATGTTTTCACCAGGTCCGGATAATGATAAAAGCCGGCTATCCCCACAAGTATTATTGCCACACTGTAGCCAAAGTACAGAACCGTTGAAACCAGGATACTCTTAACCGCAACCCCTTCATTCCGTGCGGAGGAGGCCCTTTGCCAGAGCGAGACATCTATAAAACAAATCGGAAGCAATGTCAGAAACCAGCCTATCATGGTGTGGACCGGAGCGCCCCTCATGAAATCAAACATCTTTTCGGGAACCCCGGCCGCTACCGTTGCAAGCGGCGTATCTCCGAATACAAACAAAGGCATCATTATGCCGAGAACGGACAATAAGAGGAAAGCCTGAACGATTTCGGTATAGGCTATGGCGAACATTCCCCCGGCGAAAGTATACGCTATCATAACGCCGCCGGCAATGAGTACGGCCGTGCCATAAGTCACACCGAACACATCCCCTATAACGGTAAATACCGTGCCCAATGCCGCCACTTGCACCCCGAACAGGGCGATAAGGCCCAACATTAGAAAGATGGCAACGACTATCCTGGTGGTATTTCCATAACGCTCCCGCAGGACCTCCGGGATGGTCCAGAGCTTTATCCTCCTGATAACTCTCGCTATGAACGCAAAACCGATTAGGCCGAGCGCATAGGCGATAACGCTCCACAGCGATGCTATCCCGATATTGTACGACAGCCCTCCGACCCCCAGTGTCGCGCCGGAGCCTATGGCGGTGGCGGTTATCGCGCCGATAAGTAGCGGATAACCGAGGCTG
>MVZN01000119.1 GCA_002069125.1 Spirochaetes bacterium ADurb.BinA120 | reverse complement strand
CCGTCGCTAATGTCGTCCATCTCGACCGAGGTTACGTACTCGAAGGCCGTCGTGATGTTGCCTCCGAATTCGGCATGGGTGTCCTGTTTGCGGATTCGTTCGCCCTCGAAGGCCGCGCCGTAGGAGACGGGGATGGGCACCCTGGTAACCTTAATTTTACAGCCGCGCACCTCGAGCGCGCGCTCCACCATGGACTCGTGCGGCATGTTCGCCACGACGTGCTCGTAGGTGGTTATCCCAGAGGGAAGGATCTCCGGAATGGCGGTGTCGGCGATTACCGGGAAGCCGTAGTTAAGCGCTCCCGCGGCTGCGGCGTATTTTTCGGCGTCCACCTCGCCCAAGGCGAGCACGAAGGCGAAGATGCGGTTCTTGTTGTAGCGCAGGTTGGCCTCGAAATCGCCCGGCCTCACTCCGCCGAAGGAGAGCGCCGCGCGGTTTGCGAAGCCGAGGGCGTAGATGAGCGCCGATACATCCTGCCCGAAGGGAACAAGCCGCGTCTCCCATCCAAGCTGCACGCCCTCCTCGGCGAGCTGCTCGGCGAACTGCCTGCCATTTGTCCGGCCCGCCATGAACACATAGAGGTTCTTCTCCTGAAGCTCGCGGGCAATTTTTACCGCCGTTTCGTTGGAGGGCGCGGCGCCTGTTATCGCCGCAAATCCGGGCGCGGTGCCGTCCACAAACTCGATGCCGCGCTCGCGCATTATAACGTCGCTCGCCGCGCCCAGCCATATCCCATCGACCGGAGCGGGCCCCGCGAGATACCGGCATGACTCTATGATCTCGCACGCGAAAAGCGAAGCCACCCCGGCGTCGAGGGTGCCGCCTAAATAGGGAAGCCACACATTGTCGGAGGGCCGCTCGGGCAACAGCTCCTTCGCGCGCCGAAGCGCCCGCCGCAGGTCGGATAGCGTCTCCATTTTTTCGCCGGTAAAGGAGTAGATGACCGGAAGATAATACGCAGTATCGGGAAAGCCCACTGGGGCCGTTTCGCCTTTAAGGCTTATGGCCTCGTCCAACTTCGCCTCGGCGCGGGAGACCCACAGCGCCGCCCCGTCGATGGCGCTCGAACAGATGATCTTAGACACCGAGCTCCCTCCTGTCCTTCATGTCCATAAGCTTCCGCTCGGCTTTTCTGTTTATGCCCAGCCTGTCGCGCCTGCCGTTTATGAGGGCAAGCGCGGCCTCGGCCGCCTCGATAGGGTCCGGGTGCACGTGGAACGAGGCCCCAAAGAGCTCCCGCGCCTCCTCGCCAAGAAATCGCGAAACGTTCTCCGAACCGGATATATGAAAAGGATAACCCAAAATGACGTCTATCCCAGACGCGACGAAATAGCACCCGATGGACACGGCCTTCTCGCTCATCCATTCAGGCGCGACTCCAACAACCGGAACGTCGGAGAGGTCGTCGCCAAGGCCGCCCTCCAGCACCACCTCGGTCGCCGCCTCCAGAAGCCTCGAGTTGTCCACGCAGCTCCCCATGTGAAGCACCGGCGGCATCCCCACCGCCTCGCACACCTCGCGAAGGCCCGCCCCCGCCTTTTCGAGGGCCGTTTCGGGGGTAAGCATGCCTGCCTTCGCCGAGGCTATGGCCGCGCATCCGGTCTTTAGTACCAGCACGTCGTTTTTGATGAGCTCCTCGGTGAGCCTGTTGGTGTACCAGTCGAGTTTGGTCCTGGGATTGTTGCAACCCACTACGCCCGCTACTCCCTTAATGCGTCCCTGTATGATGGCGTCGTTCAGCGGCCTGAAGGAGGCGCGGAAGCTTCCGCCTAACATGTACTTTACCGCGTCCACGCTGAAACCGGCGACCAGCGGCTTCTCATAACGTGGAATGGACACCTTCTCCGGGTCGCGCCGCTTGAAGTTCTCTATCGCGCGGCGAAGCAGGGCCGAGGCGTTTTCGTATGCGTTTTCGGTGCTGAAGCTCGCGTGACGAGCTCCGACGGTGCGGGCGATGTCGCTCGTGGAGACGATCTCCGTGTGATAGACCGAGGCCACTTCGGGAAGCGACGGCATGCAGCACTGCACGTCTATTATCATCATCTCGACCGAGCCTGTCACAATGGCGAGCTCCTGCTGGAGGAAGTTGCCCGCAACCGGTATGCCGTGGCGCATGAGGATTTCGTTCGCCGTGCAGCATATTCCGGCAAGGGTGATTCCCTCCGCGCCGGCCTCTGCCGCAAGCCGCAGCAGGCCCGGGTCGGCGGCCGCGGCTGCGAGCATCTCCGAAAGCGCCGGCTCGTGCCCGTGCACCACCACGTTGACGGTATTCTCGCCGAGCACGCCTAAGTTGGCCGTGGAGCGCACCGGCGAGGGGGTACCGAAGAGTATGTCGGAGACGATGCTCGCCACTCGCGAGCCACCCCATCCGTCCGAAAGCGCCGTTCTAAAGGCGTGCATGAGGACATTGCGGTAATCGTGGTCCACGCCCATGTGCGTGCGGTGCATGGACTCGACTATCATGCGGTCCACGCCGGAGGGCGAGGCGCCGTGCCTGTCCCACAGCCCCTGGCGTTTTTTGGGCGCGAGTTTTAGCGTGGAGAGAGTCTCCTCCTGCGCGGTGAACTCGCCGAGAAGGGCGTCCGCAAGTTCGCGGCCAAGCTCGCTCTCGCTTCTGCCGTCTGGTTCGATGCCGTACGAGCGGGCGGCCCTTTCGAGGGCGCGCGCGTCTTTAAGCGTATAGCCGCCGCCTTTGCCCTCCGCGACCTTTTTTAAAAGCAGCACGAGATGGCGTCCGTGGTCCGAATGCGCTGCGGCCCCGCCCGCGACCTCGCGCAGAAAATTTCTCGCTACGATGGTGTCCGCGTCCGCACCGCACACGCCGAAGCGCGAGCGCGCCGTTATGCGACATGGCCCCATGTGGCAGATCCTGCAGCAAACGCCGGATGTTCCGAAAGCGCAGGACTTTCCCTGCGCGTCCATCCGGGTAAAGCTTAAGCCCACCCTGTCGCGCTCGGCTTTGGCTATCGCCTCTATGGAGGCGGCATCGACCGCCCTGTCGGCCGGCGACTTTATCTTAATGGATTTTTCTTCTCCCATGTTTCGCTGCCTGATTTTATTTACGCGCGCGTGCCTAAAAGCCGGCCGCGCCCTCTATGAAAAGACTTCGGGTAGAAACGCGTCCACGGCGGCCGCTACCCGGTTCCCTCTGGAAAGCTCCCACATGGACCCGCCGCGCTCGGCGAGTTCGGCGAGTTCGGCGTCGTCCGGCAGAAAGACCGTAAAATCGGCCGGGACCTCCGATTTTAAAGGACCCAGGTCCGGCGGCGTCGAATCACTACGCAGGCGGTTTATTATTATGGCAAGTTTTTTATACGAGATTTTCATGTCCACGGCGAGGCCGTACAGGCGCTTCACCGTCTCCAGTCCGCGCCTGGAGGGGTCGCCCGCAAGCACCAGGAGGTCCACGCTACGCACAATTCTGCGAGAGAGGTTCTCCAGTCCGGCCTCGTTGTCGATGACGGTGTACGGATAGTTCGAGGCGAGGCGGCCGAGCACGTCTTTAAGCACGTTGTTGGCGTAGCAGTAGCAGCCGGGCCCCTCGGGGCGGCCCATCGCTATGAGGTCGAAGCCGTCGGCCTCAACTAAGCTTTCGGCTATGCGCAGGTCTATCCATTCGGCGCGCGCCATCCCCTTCAGGGCGCCCGAGGAGGAGCCGTCGCGCGCCTCCTCCCTTACGCTTCCCACGGTGGAGGCCGCGTTGACGCCGAGCACTGCATCGAGGCATGAGTTGGGGTCCGCGTCAACCGCGAGCACGGGTGCGCGCCCCGCGGCCACAAGGCCGGTGACGAAGAGCCCCGCTATGGTGGTCTTGCCGGTGCCTCCCTTGCCGGTGATAGCGACGGTATAGCTCATCCAGGCCCCGTGTCCTTAAGCCCCGTACGCCGATTTCAATTTACCGGAGAGCTCTCGCAGTGAATCGAACACCATCTCCGCGTCGGCCGCCTCCATGGAGCCGGTGCCGCACGATGGGGTGAGGATAGTCCGTTCGAGGATGAGATTTCGCTCTATACCGCAGGCGCCGGCGAGATGGACCACCTGCTTTTCGTAAAGGGCGGCGAGAGCGTCCACGCTTTGCCCGCGGATTTCTATAGAGGTTGGGACCACGCCCCATGCCAGCACCCCGCCCCTGCCGAAATGCCTTTTAAGCGCGTCGCCATAGAGCGCCACGGTTTCGCCGTAACCGAAGGCGTCGAAGTTGAGGATGTCCGCGCCCGCGTCCACCAGGATGGACCAGTCGGTGTTTCCGCAGCAGTGGACCCCCGCCAGCGCGCCGTCGGCATGGATGGCGTCAACGAGCTCTGCGATATGCGCGACCACGTCGTTACGCTTGACCGAGATGTATGTGGACGAGCCGAATGCCGAGAGGATGGGCTCGTCGATAAAGCAGATGAGCTCTTCGGCGTAGGGCCGGAACTTCGCGATCTGCCAGCGGCACTTCATGGCGAGCGCCTTCACTATCATGTCGCGAAATTCTTCGTTGTAATAGACGGCCCTCTTGTTCTCGTCGGTTACGGTAAGCGCGAAAGAGCACGGTCCGGTGGTTTGCACCTTTACATACGGCCGTTTTCCGCCCTCGGCCTTAAGACGCGCCTCAAGCGCATAAATACCCCGCGAGTAATCGGGCGAGATGGCCGCAGCCGAGCAGTCTCCGCTTCCTGAGTCCGGATCCATCGCCTCCATGTATGCCTCGTAGAAGGCGCCGAACTCCTCCGAATAGTCGCCGGATGTGTCGAAGTACATGCGCGATTTCTCGCGGTCCACTACGGCGCGCGGCATCCCCTCCGAGTACTGAATCTCCATCTGCTCGAGAAGCCCCAGGCGCGGCAACTGCGGCCATACCACGGCCTCGGGAATGCATTTAAATATGATATTAAGCGCCTTTTCGGCATCGGGGTACGGAAAGCTCCCGATAGCGGTGGCGAGGAATTTCCTGTTCATGGCGGTCCCTCCGGGCCGTTTAATTGGAAACGCGCCTCCCGGCGCGTCATTGTTCCAGTTCCCCCGATTGAGTGGAAAATTTCAAGAAGGTTTTGGAAAGCCAGGGGAAAACCTCCCTCGGCCCTTCCGGGCCGGGAGAGGTAACAACCCCCTCGATCCACCCTTCTAAAGGGGGAAGATATCCAGCCTCCACCTGCCAGGGTGGAAGAAGTCCCCCGATTCATCTTGCCGGAAGGGAAGGTAAACTCCATGGTCAATTTCCGCGTTGTTTTTATCGCCGGCAGCTTGTAGCATGGTCGATACCATAGACGCGACGGAGGCAAAATGGAACGAGCTTACGGGAGGTTATGGCGCGATGTCCACATGGCGAGAGCAGGCGATTCGGGGAATACGTCCGGGGGACGTCTTTGTCGTTAAGCGGACATTTACGCGCGAGGACACGGAGATCTTTGGAGACATCACGCGCGACTACAACCCGGTGCACTATGACGGGCGCTTCGCCGCGGGCAAGGGCCTTAAAGGGCTCATCTGTCACGGCCTTCTTGTCGGCGGGATGATTTGCGAAATCGGTGGGCAGATTGCATGGCTCGCCTCGGGCATGACATTCAAGTTTTTAAAACCCGTTTATTTCGGAGACACCATCACCTGCACCCTGATGATTACCGACGTGGACGGAAAGAACCGCGCCCGCGCCATCGCCGAATACGTAAACCAGGACGGCGAGAAGGTGATAGAGGGAAGCCTTACAGGGCGCCTGTCGGACGGGGACGATGCTCGTATATTACGGGAGATGCTGAAAGAGGGTGATGAGACAAACCCCCTTCGCGGCAAGAGGTAAAAGCGGGACG
>MVZN01000118.1 GCA_002069125.1 Spirochaetes bacterium ADurb.BinA120 | reverse complement strand
GCGGCCATGATCGGCGGCCTGGTGGAGGTGATGGGCATGTTCCTCCAGGGCGGCTGGGTCGACGTGGGCTTTCTTTCTGGAAGCCAGGTCGACAAGTTCGGAAACATCAACACCACGGCAATCGGCGATTACGACAGTCCCAAAAGCCGACTTCCCGGCTCGGGCGGGGCCAACCCCATAGGCGCCCTGGCGAGGCATGTGCTCATCATCGCGTTGCACGACAAGCGGAGCCTTGCCGAGCGGGTAGATTTCATCACCACGCCCGGGTATCTCGACGGCCCCGGCGCGCGAGAGAGGTGGGGTCTTCCCCAGGGGTCCGGGCCGAAGGTCATCATCACCAACAAGGCCGTATTGCGCTTCGATGAATCGACCAAGGAGGCGTATTTGGCGAGCTATCACCCTGACACCTCCGTCGACGAGGTGGTGAAGCTTACGCCGTGGAAGCTAAACGTGGCCGACGATGTCCGCGAGACCGAACCTCCGCGCGCGGAGGAGCTTAGGGCCCTTCGCGAGGTGCTCGATCCGTTCAGGATGATAAAGATATACGAGAAACGCGGATACGTCTGATATGCTCGTGTTCTCCGGAGGAAGGCCTTCGGCCCGCCTCCGGCGGATGGGAAATAACACACTTGTGGAAACCCGGTCTCTTAACGGTATACATACAAACGGCCTAACAGGGAGGTGGATATGGATCACACAAGAAAACTTGCACATTTCTGTTCGAAGCTTTCGTTCGATTCGCTGCCGGGCGAGGTGGTGGAGAAGGCCAAGCTCTGTGTTCTTGACTATATCTCGAACATCTACGGCTCGCTCGAGCTCGATGCCGTTAAGGCCGTGGTGGAGTACGTCAAATCGCTCGACGGTCCGAAGGCCGCGACGGCGCTTGGCTGCGGATTCAAAACCGGTTTACAAAACGCGGCCTTCGTCAACGGCACGACGGCCGAGGCCATAGAGGCCCAGGACGGCCTTCGTTTCGGAGGGAACCATCCGGTGTCGGCGGTGCTGCCGGTGGCTATTGCCCTGGCCGAGAAGCTAAAGCTCGGCGGCAGGGCGCTCATAGAGGCCGTGGTGGCCGGATACGAGGCGGCCGACCGTCCAGCGGCGGCCATGCATCCATGGCACACCCTGTCGGGCTTTCTGCCGACCGGAACATGCGGCACCTTCGGCGCAGCGGCGGCCGCCGCGAAGCTCATGGGGCTGAATGAAGAGGGCATGCTGAACGCGATTGGGAACGCGGGCTATGTGCTTCCGCTCTCTATGGCCGAGCAGCTAATGGGCGGATATACGATAAAGATCGTGCAGGGCGGCCAGGCCGCAAGCGCGGGAATAATGGCTGCGGGCCTCGCCTCGAAGGGGATTACGGGATGCCCCGAGGTGCTGGAGGGCTCGGCCTTGAAGGGCGGCTTTACCCAGATAACCTCGAGGGCCGATCCGAATCTGGACAAACTGAGCGACGGACTGGGAGAACACTATTCAATCATGGACATATATTTCAAGCCCTACAGCGCTTGCAGGCACACCCACGGCGCGGCCCAGGCGACCCTTAAGCTGATACGAGAACATGGATTCGGGGCGGGCGAAATCGAATCGATCGCGGTTCATACCTATGGAGTGGCCGAGCTTGCGGTAGGCAAGGGGGTGCCGGACGGCGGGAGCTTCGTATCGGCCCAGTTTTCCCTGCCTTACGTCGTCGCCGCATGCATACTGGACGGCGACCTGGGCCCGGGACAGCTCACCGAACGGAGGATCGCCGACAGCGCGGTGATAGATTTGACAAAACGCGTTTCGGTCAAGCTGGACGAGGAGCTAAACAAGGCCTATCCGGAAAAGACCTCGAGCCGGGTGGAGATATCCCTTAAAGATGGGCGAGAGCTGGTCTGGCAGACCGACATTCCCAAGGGGGATCCGCGTGATCCGATGGAGGCGGACGATCTTGCCGAAAAACTCTCCCGCTTTGCCGGAGGGCGCAAGCCCGAAAGGCTGGAAAAGATCATCGGAATGGTGATGGAATTGGAGAAGCTTCGTGATGTAGGCGAACTCGCGAGCATTATATAGTTTTTAACGGGCCGGCCGACCGGCATGGGAAAGCCTGGGGTCCGATAACGGAGAGCGTAGGCCTTTCGCCCGTCCGGCGGTCTTATAAGGTTCTTTAACATAAGGGCAGAGACAGGAGACGGCATGGATTTCACGTTAAGCGAAGAACAGAAGATGCTGGTGGAAACGCTCCGCACGATGGGGGAGCGCGAAAATTTCAAGGAGCTTGCCAAACGGATCGACGAGACCTGCGAGTTTCCATCCGCCATAAACGCGATTTTAGCGATTGAGGAGCTTGCCAAATTCAGCCCCATGATAGCCGCCCCTGTGTTCGAGTCGAACGTTGGCCCGGTTCGGGTGATCGACCTCTTCGGCTCGGAGGAGCACAAGAAAAGGCTGATTCCCGGGGTTTGCGCCGGTGAAATGAGCGTTTCCGTGTGCATGACCGAGCCCGAGGTGGGTTCCGACCTCACATCTCTCGGCACCAGGGCGGTGGAGGACGGCGATTCGTATATCCTGAATGGAAGAAAGTCTTTTATAACCGGGGGCGGGCACGCCAGCCATTATATGGTCTACACGCGTTTCGGCGAATCCAAGGGCTATAAGGCCATAGGAGGGCTATTGGTGGAGAAGGGGATGCCGGGTTTCAGCTTCGGAAAGCAGGAGCGCTATATGGGCCTGCACGGAATGCCCTCATGCGACCTCTTTTTTGACGATGTGCGGGTCCCGAAGAAGAACCTGATCGTTCCTCCCGGAGATTTCGGTAAGCTCATGTGGACCTTCGATATTGAGCGCTGCGGAAACGCCGCCATGTGTCTGGGTGTCGCGGGCGGAGCGCTCGACGCGGCGAAGGCATATGCAATGGAACGGAACGCATTCGGAAAGCTCATCTGCGAGTTTCAGGCGGTACAGTTCCTGGTTGTGGACATGGCGACGAAGCTCGACGCGGCGCGGTTGCTCGTTTACAGGGCGGCGAGCGGCGCGGGGCAGGGTCTGCCGTCCATCTACGAGGCTTCGATGGCCAAGGCGTACGCCAACGAGATGGTGGTGGAAGTGACCGACAAGGCCATGCAGGTCTTCGGCGGGTACGGCTACAGCAGCGAGTTCCCGGTCGAACGCATGTATCGCGACGCCAAGGCATGGGGCGTGGCCGGCGGAACCTTACAGATGCTAAAAATAGGCGTGGCGGGCATGATCTTCGGGCGGCGGTTCGATCAGCGTAGATAAGGTCAGGCGTGCCCGCCCGTAAAAACCTAAAGGGGGAGGATGATGAAAGCGAAAAACAGGGCGATGCTTTTCATCCTTGTTGTTGTGTTGCTCATTGGACTTTTCGCCGTCAAGACGCTGTGGAACGCGGGGCAGTTTAAGTCCATCCGGCCGGTGTCGCTGTATAAATGCGCGCCGGTGCCCGGTTTTCCGGGCCCGGAGGACGTGGTAATAGACCGGGAAACCGGGACGGCGTATATCTCCTATACCGACCGCAGGGCGGCCATGGAGGGAGGCGCGCATAACGCCGGAATCATCTCCTATTCCCTTACCGCGCCTGGAGCGAAGCCGGTCAAAGTGCGGACCGATTTTAAGGGCGTCTTCACGCCACATGGCATCCATCTATACACGGCCTCCGACGGGACGAAGCTTCTCTTCGCCATCAACATGGGGATGGACAGCCACTTCTTCGAATCGACAGGCTCGAGTACCGTCGAGATCTTCGCCCTGGCCGGAGGGGTTCTGCGTCACCGCGCGACGATCTCCGGAAAGGAGCTCTCCAGCCCGAACGACATTCTGGCAGTCGGGCCCCGACAGTTCTATATAAGCATCGATCATGGTGCAAGCTCGGTATGGGGCAAGAAGCTCGAAAACTACCTGCAGCTTCCGATTTCCTACGTGCTTTATTACGACGGCAGGGAATTCCACAAGGCCGCCGGCGGAATAGTCTACGCCAACGGCATTGCATTAAGCCCGGACGGCTCGACTCTGTACGTGGGGGCGACTGTCGGACGGAAGGTGCACGTATACGACCGCGATATTAGTACGGGCAAATTAACCGAAAAAGACACGGTGTTTGTCGGTACTGGAGTCGACAACCTTGACGTGGACGAGCGGGGCGTCGTCTGGGGCGGATGTCACGCGAAGCTCCTTTCTTTCGTCGCGCACTCCAAGGATCCGGCGGAGCTTTCGCCCTCGGAGGTCGTGCGCATTCGGCCGCTCGAAAAGGGCGGTTATAAGGTGAGTACGGTATACCAGAACGACGGATCGGAGCTCTCGGGCTCGAGTGCCGCTGCCGCATGGGGGAACCGGATGCTCGTAGGCGCGGTCTACGAAGGACGATTCCTTGACTGCTCACTGCAGCCGGGCAAAACGCATGATGACGCGGAACGTTGAGTACAAAAGCCTTAACGTACGGTATATGGAGGCGCCGCGGCATCGCGGCCTTCCGTACCGACCATACATTGTTGCAAGGAGGACCGAATGAGCCAGTACTACAAGGACGCGGACGATCTGTATAAGATATACGGCTATTTTCTGGACCGGGTGCTTCAGGACCCTAAGATCGGGACCAAGATGTCCAAGGCGGGCATCATCATCAAATTCATCTATACCGACCCGGACTGCGAGATAACCATCGATCTTAAAAACCCGCCCCGGAAGGAGGGATATTACGGCAGCTTCCACCTGGGTCCATGCGAGCTTGCGGCCGACGTGTGGTCCAAACAGCCGGCGGACCATTCGCACCGTTTCTGGCACGGGCTGGAAAATCCGATAGCCGGAATCACCAAGGGGATCATCAAGCAGGGTGGGAAGGTTACGGCCATGCTTAAGCTCCTCCCCGTCATCAAGCCGGCCTTCCACATGTTCCCTATAGCCCTCCAGGAGATGGGCCGGGAGGACCTCATTGTCGAAAAGAAATAGGGATTCGGAGTTCCGATGGATATAGTCCCGGGCTGGATTACACGGCAGCCCGGCAAACATAAATAAAACCCAGGAGGTAAGAGGATTGGCCATTACACAAAAGGACCGTATTCATTATGCCTGGTGGATCGTAGTCGCCGGATTTCTGCTCAACCTTGCGGGCATAGGAATCATCATGAACTCGATGGGCGTCTTCTTCAAGCCCGTCATCGAGAGTCTCGGCTTCACGCGCGGCTCCTTCGCGCTCTATTTTACCATCGCGGCGCTCTCGATGATGGTGATGGCGCCGATAATGGGCAAGCTCCTGGAGCGCTACGACATCCGCCTGGTCATGGGCATCTGCACCACCCTCATGACCGTAAGCTTCGCTCTTTTCTCACAGTGCACCAAGCTCTCTCAATTCTATACCCTGTCGGTGTTTTTAGGGATAGGAAGCGCCGGAACGCACATCATCCCCGTTTCGATGATGGTGACCAACTGGTTCGAGGAGAAACGCGGGCTCGCCATGGGCATCGTATTCGCGGCCACAGGTATAGGCGGCTTTATCTTCAATCCCTTTTCCAACTGGCTTATCGAGAACCACGGTTGGGGGAGCGCCTATCTCGTGTTGGGCGTCATCGTGGGAATCTGCACGATCCCTATGGCGCTATTGGTGGTGCGCGTGCGTCCCTCCGACAAGGGCCTTGTTCCCTACGGCGCCAAACCCGGCGGGACCGCGCACGAGGAGGCGGCGGCGTCCGGGTTTACGGGCAGGGAGGCGCTTCGCAAGCCGGCCTTCTGGCTTCTGGCCGGAATGATACTCTTCATCGCCGTTGCGAACATGGGCGTTCTGCATCACATAGTGCCCTATCTTACGGATGTAGGCATAAGCCCCGCGACGGCCGCGGCCCTCATGTCGCTACACATGGCCGTGCTGGTGGCCGGGAAGCTCGTCATGGGCGGGCTCGCCGACCGTATCGGGCTAACGAAAAGCCTCATTGCGTGCATCGTCGGACTGACCGTCTCGATCGGTCTGCTTTACGGCGCGGCGGCTTTCTGGGTGGCCGTGGCCTTCAACGTGCTCTTCGGCTTCGCCATATCTGTGCGCACGGTGCTGCCTCCCCTCATGACATCGGCCTGTCTCGGGCAGAAGCACTTCGGCGT
>MVZN01000117.1 GCA_002069125.1 Spirochaetes bacterium ADurb.BinA120 | reverse complement strand
TTCTTTTGTTGGATTACTCTTATAAACTGCCGGATTTGAAAGATACTTTTCTATAATAGAAATTACTTCCTGGCTAATAGATCTATTTTGACTTTTTGCGATAGCTTTTAGTGAAGCATATAATCTATCATCAATATCGCGAACTTGCAGGATTGCCATAATACCACCTCCAATATAGGCAACCTCTAATAATTAGGTTTCTCCGCCCGCCCTCGGCGGGCGGAGAAACCTAAGTCCTGGTTATGCCAGTAGTTACAAATCATGGGAAATTCAAAAAGATAATTTTTAGAGGTTCCCAAAGCTAATTTTTAGAGGTTCTCTATAAATAATATATCATATTTTCATGAAAAGTCAATCATTTCTCATGAATAACGGGCACTGCATATAACCCCTTTTTTCCGCAACCTTTTGCCTATACCCCTGAAAGCAATGTATAGCGAATTTCGGGTAAACCTGATTACTGTCTTTTCTCAACTCGCAATCTGTGAAAACTCCTTCATTTCAATAATAGAGCCTTTCGAGCGGCCTTCCTCAACGATTCTTTCAAGAATCTCAGCCACCCTGTCTTCAATCCAGTCTGTTCCACATTGTTCACAAACCAGAGCAGGAACATGGCGAACCACAAAAACACCGGTACCCATATCCACGGTAAATGTTGTTGTGCCTTCTATTTTATGCCCACCGCACAAAGGGCATATTCCTCGTTTATTCACTATTTTCTCCTTGTGATTAAATCATCCTCGAAGTATTTAGCGTCTGGATAATAAGCTGTTATAATATACGCAGTTTTATTCTCAAAATCATAGGCCGT
Source organism: Spirochaetes bacterium ADurb.BinA120 (assembly GCA_002069125.1). Classification (GTDB taxonomy): domain Bacteria; phylum Spirochaetota; class UBA4802; order UBA4802; family UBA5368; genus MVZN01. Next base: position 5,632 of record MVZN01000117.1, on the reverse strand, counting down.
AACCACATGCAATTTTAATTCCCTATTAACACATGCAATTAAAACACTTGGCAGAGGTTTGTCTTGTGTATATGATTCAATGATTACACCATCAATTATCGCCTTCTTAACATCCGCTCTGGGAATATTTCGCTCCATCATACGTTGAAGCGCCTGCTTTTGCCACACGATTTTTCCAGTTAAAATTATTTCAGATAATAAATCTTTTTTTAACGTCATATTAATAGGTCTAAGTTCAAAGTATTAACGGCAGTCGAAAGTCGAGATGACAGTCTAAAGTCTAAAGTTGAAAGTTGAAAGTCATGTACGAAGAAACATATTGAGTTTCATGATAATAAAAGCCAGTCTTGTACTTTCGACTTTTAACTTTCGACTTTTAACTGTTTTTCACTTTCAACTTTCGACTTTTGACTTGTGACTATCCTTCCCCACAGCTTCGCCGGTCCGGCTCCTGCGCCGGATTGTAACTCTTAAAACAAACCCTTTAACCGCGGCCGAAACTCGCTGGTTAGGGGGAAAAGGATAGTCTAAAGTAGAAAGTCACAAGTCGAAAGTGTTGTACGAGGAAACATCTTGAGTTTCATGATACTAAAAGCCCGCCTTTTACTTTCAACTTTCATCTTTTAACTTTCGACTGTCGTTTCAACTTTCGACTGTCTTCTCCATCACCTCAAAGCCCAAATCCGCAAGCATGGTCCTTCCGTGGAAGGTGAGAGCCACCCTCGCCCTGCCCTTGCGCCTGTCCACCTTTACGATGCGGCCCTCGAGGCGCATGAGCGGGCCGTCGACCACCCTTATGCGGTTGTTCTCGTCGAACACCACCTTCGACTTTCTTATGACCTCGCCGCCGGCGATAAGCTCTACGAAGAGCTCACTTTCCCGCTTGTCGAGCGGGGCTATGTCGTAATTGCTTCGCAAAAATTTTATAAAGCCCGGCGACTTTCTAAGCGCCATAATGGAGCGGTCCGAAAGCTCGCGCGTCTCCCAGAAGATATATCCGGGATAGAGCGGGGCTACGGAATCAATCCACATTCCGTCCCTTCGAATGCTTAGCGCCCTGCGCGGCCATACAAAGCGGCCGTCGGCCGGGTCCGTAAGGCGCTCGGCGCAGGAGAGGTAGCGGGCCTCGCGCCCGGTTTTTACCGCAAGCACGTAGTATTCCATCCGCGCGTTGGGCGACTTTTCGGTTTCGGCGGCCGTTTGCGGCGCCGCCGGGCACTCGCCGGGAAGCGTTGCCCCGGCGGCGTGTTGCGCGATGTCGGGCCCGAACATCATGTCCCCCATACCACCACCGCGTCTTTTACGTTCAGCGTATCGGAGAGGCGCTCGAATTCGTCCCCTTTAAGCACGAGGCTTCGTATCTTTCGGTGTATCATCTCCTCGGCCATGCCGACGAGGTGCTCGAGATATCCCCTGTCGATATCTCCCACTATGACGACGTCGATGATGCCGGAATCAACGCCGCGCGCGTAATCGCCCACCACAAAGGCGTGCTCCACGTTGCCAAGCTTGGACAGCACCATGTCGATGAGCTGGTCGATACCGGTGTATTTTTTTACCAGGCTGGTGATGTCGGGAAAGAGCGGATGCGCCCTGTTGGCGCCGTACAGCCTGGTGCGCCCGTCGGGGCCGGATTTCAGTATGCCCGCGTTTTCGAGCCGGTTTAGCTCCACCCGCACCGCGTTGGTGGACTCGCCGAACTCCTCCGCGAGGCTTCGCAGGTATGACCGGGTTTCGGGGTTCATGAAGAACTTCAACAAAAGCTTTACCCTGGTTTTGGATGTAATTAGGGCATCGAGCATGTTCACACCGGCATGCCTCCACCAAAAAAGAGGCCCGCAGCTTTTCGAGTAATAATATTACTCTTTAAGGGGAAAAGTCAAGGATTTTTTAAGCCAAAAGTCAAAAGTAAAAAGTCGAAAGTAAAAGACGAATCTCGGGTATCATGAAATTTAATACGTTACCTCGAACAATCCTTTCGACTTGTGACTTACGACTTTCGACTGTCTTCAATACTTTCATCTTTCATCTTTCTTTTTCGATTACCCTTGAAATGGTTAAGGCCGAATTATGATTGACTGCCGCGCCTTATGGCGCACACTCTCACACTCCATTGTAACCATTTCCACGGGAGGCGGCCATGGCGCAGCATGAAATTACAAAGCCCGTCGAGCTCCTCGACGAGCGGGGCCACATCATCGAAGAGGGCTGGGCGCGCCGGCTCTACTGGAGGTACGACCGCGAAAGGATAAAGGCCCCATGGTTCCGTATAAAGGAGTGGGACTACTACTATGTTCTCTCGCATAAAGGCGGCTACGGCGTATGCGTAACGATGTCCGACCTGGGCTATGCCGGGCTTTTTGCCATCGCCTGGATTGATCTAAAAAACCGCGCGACGGCCCAGGTGGACACCATGAGCATCCTCCCCAGGGGAAAGACCGGCTTTTCGCCCACCTCCGAAAGCGGCGACGTTGGATTTAGCGACAAAAAGCTTTCGATCTCCTACCGGCTCGAGGGAAACGAGCGCGTCATTTCGCTCGAATGCCCGGGCTTTGAATACCCAAAAGGCGAGCGCGGCCTTTCGGGCCAGATAAGGCTTAAACGCGACCCGAATATGGACTCCATGTGCATAGCCACATCGTGGAAGGAGAACCGCAGGGCCTTCTATCTCAACCAGAAGATTAACTGCATGCCCGCCGGTGGAAGTGTAAAAATCGGAAAAAACGAATACGGCTTCGACCCGGCGGACTCCTTTGGAGGGCTGGACTGGGGCCGCGGCAACTGGACCTACAAGAACCGCTGGTACTGGGGCTCGGCCTCCGGCGCTCTCGATGGGCTGCCCTTCGGATGGAACATTGGCTACGGCTTCAGCGACCGCACGCCCGCCTCCGAGAACATGATATTCCACGGCAACAGGGCCCACAAGCTCGAGGACGTGGTCTTTCACATCGACACCTCGAACTATACGGCGCCCTGGAGGTTTAGCTCGAGCGACGGGCGCTTCGAGATGACGATGGAGCCGGCCGTGGACCGTTCGAGCTCCGTCAACCTGGGCATTATAAAATCGGTGCAGCATCAGGTCTTCGGATATTTCAGCGGGCAGGTTATTCTGGACGACGGAAAAAAAGTCAAGGTGGAGCGCTTTCCCGGTTTTGCGGAGGACGTGCTCAACTGGTATTAGGCGGGACCGGCCATTAATAACGCTTTCGTGCCGCGGCGGGCCCGGGAGCTTCCTGGCAGCTTTCTAAGCCGTGCGCAATCCCAGCGGTATAAGAACGCGGTTTACCGGCCCGGCAGTCTCGTAGATACAAAATTCCAGATAAGTCCGGCATCATCCATGGCCTTTCGCGCGTCTTCGGCCAGGAGGTCGAGAGAGGACGGATAACGGGCCTCAACGGCATAGATATTGAGATCGGCGCACGCCTCTTTTAGAACTATAAATTCGGAATCCCACTCTCCACATTCTCTGGTTTTTTTCATGGATGAATATCGATACCGGTTTTATTGATCTTGCTCTCGAGGCTCGTCGATGAGTCCGCGCGTTCATAGAACTCCCGTGTGGAATAGACCACTATATCGATCGGTATGGATGACTCATAGCCCACCGTACGATTGAGCTCCCGTAAAATGTCGACTTTTCGTCTGATATCGTCAGTGATCACGCATATATCCAGATCGCTGTCCTCTCTTTGTTCGCCCTGGGCATACGAGCCAAAGAGTATTATTCTGTGCGCGGGGGTATATCCGGTCACACGGGCCGCTATCCTCTTTATTTCACTGTATATTTCCTGGTCCATTTCTATCTCGCCATACGACTTGAGTCATCGCCCATATCATCCTGTCATATTAAACCGTTTGTCAAGCCTCAATTCGTCCGTTCCATAATGGCTGGATATTTTATCCGATTTGTCCTTTTTTCGAAGGCACTTCTTTCGGCGATGGGTGATGCCGGACTCCAATTTTACGCTCGGCCATAACGCTTTCGTGCCGCGGCGGGCCCGGGAGCTTCCTGGCAGGGGCCTTCGGACGGGAGAGAGGGCCTACAGCCCCCTACCCGCCCAGAGCCTCCCTGAGCGCGGCTATCTGCCTTTCGATCTCGCCGCGCGCCGTGCTGCCGGCCGAGAGCTTGCGCTCGGGCGAGCTTTCCGGGTTTAAAATCTCGACTATGTCTTCGCCGAAGTGCTCGGAGAAGCCGAGTAGCGTCTGAAGCGGCAGGCTGAAGAAGTCCGCGCCGCCCTCCTCGCAGTGGCGCACGAGCCTTCCGATTATCTCGTGGGCCTGCCGGAAGGGCACGCCCTTTCGGGCCAGGTAGTCGGCAAGGTCGGTCGCGGTCGAGTAGTTGCGGTAAACGGCCTGTTTCATGACGTCCGTGTTCACCTTCATCCCGGCGATCATCGCCATCATGCCTTCCAAACTCAGCTTTACCGTGTCGACCGAGTCGAAGACGCGCTCCTTGTCCTCCTGCAGGTCGCGGTTGTACGTTAGTGGAAGGCCCTTCAGCATGGTGAGTAGTGCGATGAGGTTTCCGTAAAGCCTGCCGCTTTTGCCGCGGATAAGCTCGGCGAGATCGGGATTGCGTTTTTGCGGCATGATGGACGAGCCGGTGGTCACCTCGTCGGAGAGGCGGATAAACCCGAACTCGGCCGTGGACCACAGGACCAGCTCCTCGCAGAAGCGCGAGAGATGTAGCCCCAGCACGGCGGCGAAGTACAGGAAGTCGAGCGCGAAGTCGCGGTCGCTCACCGAGTCCATGGAGTTGGGGGTAATACCGGCTAGTCCAAGCTCCGCGGCGGTAAAGGCGCGGTCGGTCGGATAGTTCACTCCGGCCATGGCGCCCGCGCCGAGCGGCGAGGCCGAACAGGCCTTTGCCGCACGGGCAAGCCTCTCGCGGTCGCGAAGCAGGGCCCAGGCGTGCGCCAGTATGTGCTGGGCGAAGCGGACGGGCTGGGCCACCTGCAGATGGGTATAGCCGGGCATTACGGCGTCGATGTGTTCTTCGGCGAGCGAAACAAGTCCCGCGACGAGCGAGGCGAGGAGCGGGTCGATCGACGCGGCCTCGTCGAGGAGGTAAAGGCGCAAATCCAGCGCTATCTGGTCGTTACGCGAGCGCGCGGTGTGGAGCTTGCGCCCGGCGTCGCCTATGCGCTCCGTAAGCGCCGCCTCTATGTTCATGTGGATGTCCTCGAGCGAGGCCGAAAACTCGAAACGCCCCTCCTCTATCTCCTTCTGTATTTCGCCAAGCCCCTTTTCTATAGCTGTGAACTCGGCAGCGGTGAGGATGCCGGTCTTTTTGAGCATGCGCGCATGCGCAATCGAGCCGCGTATGTCCTGGCGATACAGGCGAGCGTCGTACTGTATGGACGCGGATATGCGCTCGGTGATGTCCGAGGAGGAGGCGGCGAAACGCCCGCCCCAGGGCTTTTTGATATTTTTTTTTGTTTTGTCGCTCATTGTTTCGCCTCTATAACTCCGTCTTCGCCCCCCAACCCCCCGGAGGGGGGCTTCTGTTTCCCAGACCTACGGACGCCAGCTCAAGCCATCTTCAATCCCGATTCTTAACGCCCCCCAAACCTATGAACGCCTGCTCAAGCCATCTTCAATCCCGATTCTTAACGCCCCCCAAACCCCCCGG
>MVZN01000116.1 GCA_002069125.1 Spirochaetes bacterium ADurb.BinA120 | reverse complement strand
TGCGGGCAGTGGAGCTTATCATCCTTAACCGTCGCGTTTTTTTCCGCATCCCTCATCTGCTTTTCCGAGGCGCCGGAGCGGATTTCAAAATCGAATCCCCTGTTCTTATTTTGTTTTAATACCGCAATAGTTTTAGTCCCTTTGCCGATCACCCACGAAGGGGCCAGCGGCACTTTCCATCCGCACTCGGGGCAGCGGGACTCCACGCAGTACAGGTAATACAGCGCCCGGTGGCCCTTCTCGTTGTGCTCTATTCCCCATTCGCTTATCTGTTCGTCCGCAAGCTTGTAGACTCTTTTTTGAAATTCTCGGAGCTTCTCGATCTCCTCGTCGGAAGCGCCGTTTATATTGAGCGCCCCCCAGGTGAGAAGCGCCGCTATGGGGTTGAGGTCCGAAGCGAACACGTCGAGTCCCATGCGGGCTGCCTCGAAGGGCACGCTCCCGCCGCCGCAGAAGCAGTCGCCCACGGTGGGTACTTTACCAAAGCGCCGCATCCCAAGCTCGCGCATTAGTTCCGCCAGGGAGCCCGCCTTCGTGCCCAGGTGGGCGTTTATCTCCCACCATGCCTCCTCATCGACAAGCTCCACCTCCTCGGGACGTCGGCAATACTTGATCCTTTCATCGTAACCCAGGCGGTTAAAAATCAAATCCTCCAGGGTCTTTTTCTCATCGCGCCCTACACTTTTTTTTATCCTGGGTGCGGCGTTCCCTTTTTCGAAGAAAAGTTTTTTTTCTTCATCTGTGGCGTGGAAATAGAGGTCTTTTACGGGGACAGACTTGTACTTGCGCAGCAGAAGCCCCTCGTCGTCCATCGTCATGATCTTTAAAAAGACCTTCATGTCCTTTTCGGGGTCGTCGCCAGCGGGCATGAGAAGGCCCAGCAGGGCCGCGCGCACCATCACCAGGGGCTTGCGCCCCCACCACTTGCCCAGGCCGGTGAGCGTCTGGCCCAGATTCGCCTTGCGCTCCTTAAAGCTCTCCTTGGACACCCTCGACACGGGGAACTGTACTTCGATGAATGATGTGTAATCGGGCATGGATGCTTACCTTTTGTATTAATTCCAATCACTGTTTATAAATGGAATTCTCCGCGTAGGCATGGTTTCGGAATAAAATGAATGCCGTTTATTCAGCTTATCGTATTCCCGATATGCACTGCGGTATTTAATTTCCAAGCAGATGCCGTTCGCTAAGGTACTCTTCAATAGACGCCACCATCTCTATGGCTATTCGCAGGTCTTCCGCCGCATCCTCCTGCGTTATGGCGTGCGCGAAATCGTAGTCGCCCGCGTGGCGCTCGCGAAAGAGGCGGCTTATGTATTTGGCATACTCTCTGGGAAAGTCGCCGGGTCGTATGAAGTGTTCACTAAATCCCGAAATGACCCCGGCGTGCTTCGAATAGACCAACCCCCTGGTGAGCAGGAGCGCCTGTATGGCGTAGAACACGGCGTAATAGCTGCGGGACGATGAGAAATCGGCGTTACCGCCCTTCAGCAGGGCCCGCGCCGCCTCGATCGAACGGGCTGCCTTATGCATCATGGCCGATATCTGGGCCTTTAAGCCGTTTTCGGCCACAACACTCTGCCCTCACGCTCAATGTTTACCAGAAGCGGGTTGTTTTTGCCGTCGAGATAACGCTCCTCTGTCACCGGAACGAAGGCGCACACCGCTCCATGCGAAAGCAGCATGGCGGCCGCGGTCTCGTCCAGCGCGTCAAGCAGTTTCCGGTCGATACGGTCGACCACGGCCAAACAGTCGATGTCCGAGCCGACGGCCGCGTCGTCTCGCGCCATGGACCCGTACAGAACGATGCGCCGCAGGCGGTGCCCCAGGGCCGTCGTCAGGGCCTCCACGGTTTTTCGTATTATTTCATCGTTCGACATTGTCCACTTTCCATATCATCATTTTATTATTTCACTTTGCAGCGTTATTGTCGGCCCAGTATTGGCCGAAACTCGGCGGTCGTGCAAGCTTTTATTCTTAAAACAGGCTCCTCTGGCCGTTATCGTCGCTTATGCGCGTGGGCGATTTTTTTCTCTTCGCCGGCGCCGGCTTTTCGAATCTAACGAAGTCCTTGCTCTCATCCACCGGATTCTCGGTAAGCGCATAGCGCAGCGCCTTCCTCCAGCCGCGCCGGTCGTCGATACCGCCGGTGCCGGCATTGGTCATGGTGAAAAGCCACCATCGCTCCTCGGGAGAAAAGCCCATCCAGTTGCGTACCGCGGTAGAAACCAGGGCCGGGTCGCTCTCCTCAACGGCCCACACCAGCACCATCATCTCTTTTCCCATAAGGCGCTCCACCGGAACCTGCGCGCCCTCCCAGACGCCGGGGGGCTGTTTTTGCTTCTTCAGCCTCCGGTTGAACTCGCCCATAAGCGGCCCGGCGATAAGGTCCCACTTGTGGCGCGAGAGGGCCGCCTTAGGCCTGTCCTTTTTCGGAAAAATGGTCTGGGCCTCCGTGCGCGACCAGCGCGACCGTTCGTAAAACATGACCGGTTCGCCTTCGGCGAAAGGCAGCACCACCATGAAGTGGTGCATCGATTCGGAGGGATTGAATCCGAACCCATAGTATTTTTTCTCGGCCATTACTGGATAATCTCCTGACGGTCGAAATCCCTGCCAAGATCGCATTTGCTTTCGGCCGCCCAATCCAGGAAACACTGGCCGTTTTCGAAATGCACTATAGCATAGTGCATGCTCACTGAAACCTTCCCGTCCTTCATGAACGCCGTACGATGGGAATCGATCTGAGCTTCAATATGTTCTACCGACACCTTCAGCTTTTCGGAATAACTCACTTCAATCCACTGCTGTGTCGCCTCGTCGTTGCAGGTTATACACAGGTCGGAAAGTTCGGCGCCGTGTTTTTTATACAGTTTAAGCGCGGTATAGGTATCGTGTGTCGTGGTGGTCTTTTTTCGTTTAAGCGGGCGATATTCGAGAGGCCTTGCCGGGTCGATCTCCAGCTTGCCGGTGCCTTTCTTGTCCACATTGATATGTCTTTTTTCAGAGTAGATTCCCTTTTCTTCTGCAATGGCAAGAACCATGGTAGTCTTCTTGGGTATTTCCACAGGGCCGTCGTAGTTGCCGCCGCTGGTTTTCGGGTCCGAGCCGTCGGTGGTGTATCTGATCTTTGCCGGCGGGGCCGATTGGAGTTCCAGCATCTTTTTGTCGCCCTGGTCGTATATCCTGTATTTCAGAGTTATACGGTTCTTCCATTCCCTCGGCTTCCCCGTGGAATGGTTCCCGGAGCTATCCACCGCGAGGAACGACAGCTTCAGCTCATGTGTCTGGAAATTGTTTACGTCGTCCACCTTTAGCGATGACGGAGTTGCCGGGGTGTCTATATCGAAATAGACCGTGTCGGCGTGTTTCGGGACCAGCCGCAGGGTCGTCATGCCGGTATCTTCGTCGCGGCGAAGCTCCATCACCTGTATGTCGGTGCTTTCCTTGGCGAAGGGCCCTTTGTCCACGTATCCGCCGCTTTCGCGCCAGAAGTCCTTTTGGACCATCGAGTCTTTTAACTGGTCCATGGCCCGGGTGGAATACCAGAGCCACGAAGGGTCGGTCGCCGCGCGCTCTTTAATCTCGTTTAAGGGCATGCTCTGGCGGGTAAAGAGCTTCTGCTCCACCTTCTGCCTGAATCCGTCACCTGACGACTCTTCGGTAAACTTATATTTCTCTTTCAATACCTGCCGGATCTGTTCCTCACCGTTGTAGTTGTTGTCCTGAAACTGCATCAAGAAATCCGCCTTTAAAAGGCTTTTTGCCGATGGATAGTACAGCGTAACGAAGGTTTCTCGCGCCGCGGACAGCAATTCCAGTAGAAGCCGTTTTTCCTTGTCCTGGGCAAGCTCGAACTGGGTGTCCTTATCCGAGATCCCCTCCTCTTTCATGGTTTTCATTATCTGGCTGATTCCCTTGAACTGCTTCGCCGCGCGGTAAAGGCTGTCCATGGTGGACCGTGCACCGGTGAGAAACAGGACACGGTTTTTAAAAGTTGCGTCCTCGTAAAATTTTAGAAGCTCCGGTTTCAGCCTGTCGTCGGTGTATGGCTCGGCCAGCACCAGAAGCACCCTGTCGGCCGTGAGCTTAATTTCGTCCACGGCCGGAAAAACATTCACCTCCTGGTAGCAATCGCCGAGGGACGGCCTGAATTTATCATTTAAAAATTCGCGCAGTTCCTTCTTCGCTATCTCATTGGTATAGCCGTCAACCAGCGAGTTTAGCTGGGCCACGATATTCTTGGTATCCTGAAAGAAGAAGTTGTCGTCGCGGTCGGCGTGCAGGTACCAGGCCCTTATGGTAAAATCGTCGAACGCCTTTTTCAACAAACGTGAGTCACGGCCCGGCTCGCTTAAAAAACCGACCGCTTCGCTGATGTGCAGTCCCAGCTTGGCGTTTGGCACGTTCGCGAGCGACGACACTAAAAGCAGTTTCGCGATCTCCTGCGCCGGGCTGCCACCGCTTTTTTTATCAATTTCTTCCGCGGCCGCCTTGCCCCCATTCGCTATATCGTGGCTTATGGCATTTGAAAGGCTCGGCTTGATCTGGCTTATGGCCGACATCATCTCGCGGTTGTTGAGGTCCATATCGCTCGCGTGAATAAGGTTTTTCTCTTTGACACCGGCGCCTCCGTCGGAGTAGAGCTGGGACACCATCACCCTCATCAGCCGGATAAGCCCCCTGGTCTGCTGAAATCCGGGGTTTTCCTTAAAGCGCGCGAATAGATCGCGAATGGACGGGTGAAATGGATAGGTTTCCTTGATACCTACATATAACGAATCGGGGTCGAGGGAGGACAGGTCCATCTGTACCGCTTCCTCAAGGGCCTTTTTATATTCCCCCGCGACCTCGTTTATCTCGGCATCATCTGGAAGTTTTTCGAAGAGCCTGATTTTTAGGATCTGGTACACATCGTCGGTATTGGCGCCGACCGGTTCGATGTCGAGGGAATACCGCCCGGTTTCATTTTCAAGTTCCTTGAAGCTTGACATTAAAAGATCGCTTCCGGATTCGTATGTGGCCCGAAGGTCGGAGATGACCAGGCATACGTTTGAAAGCTCCTTTTTGGCAATCGCCACGTACAGGTTAGCCAGCGCGGTAGTGGTAACGACGGAAAGATCGGTATTTCCGATGGGCTTGGATTTTGCGTTTTCCAGATAGGGAGGAAGCTCATCTAAAAGGACAAGCACCGGATCCCCCTTTAGAAGATTGATCCAGGCGGTTGGCCCCGGCGCAGCGAGCGGGGAATAGTAACTGCTAAATTCTTCCCTTTTGCCGAGCTGCTCTGCGAGGGAGCCCCATATTCCAAAGGGGGCGTCGCTCTCCCTCCCGGTAAAACCTATAACGCGCACCTTGCCCAGTTTTTCGGTCGTTTCCGTTTTTCCCAATACCTTCTTGCGCAAATTAGGATACCTCGCAAGAAGACCAAGGGCTATCATGTTGTGCGTTTTACCGCCCCCCATTGCCTGGGTGAGCCTGATGATGCCCCTGTCGCTGTGTCCGGCAAAGCGGTTGAAGGCCGTGTCGAAGAGGACCTTCATTCCGTCTGTAACGAAGTTTTCGGCGAAGAACTCGTCCCCGTCGACATCGTCCCCTAAGAGATTACTGAGATCGAGCACATCGAACCGTTTCTGCGGATCGAATACGCTTTTTCGGGGCGTGCAAGCCTTCAGGAGAGATTTCATCTGTCACTCCATATATATTTATTGCTTTGATTTGGACCAGAAGCTAAACATTAATCAATAACTATTTTAACCAATCCTTCCCGGCCCGCGGCCTATAGCCTTAGCCTCGGCCGCATTTCCCCTCTCGCATAGCTCCATCAGCTCTCACCTCCTTTCTTCTCCGTGCCGCTTTCTTTGTTCGGCCTTATTTTCGACTCCTTCTCTTGTATCAGCCTGGGGATCACTATACGGTATTCGCCACATATCCTGGCATATTCTCGAACGGACATGCGCGCAGCCTCGGCAGATGCGAGCTCCATAACCCGCTTCATCTCCTCCGGGCCGGACGCACCAATCACTGCGCATGTGATAATCGAATCAACCTGCTCTTTTATTTCTGAAGCGGTCACCACCTCCTCCACCTCCGCCCCCTCGACCAGGTACACCCATACTGTGTAAAAGCGCTCTCCAGTAAGCAGGATTCCCAGTACCTCTGTTATCCGCGAACAGAGCCGCGCCAATGATTCGGTTAACATAAAACGGAAATGAGGAAGCGAATTCTCAATAAAGAACCTCACAATCAAGCAGAACATGACGACCGAAAGTACAATCGCGATGCTTTTCATAAGATTACCTCCGTTGTATTTTAGGCTTCAAGGCTAATTCTCTGCTTCAATGAAATCGACAGGTCGCCCCCGGCGCTGTGAGCCACCCCCAGAGGGGGTTTGGGTTTCATACTGCCGGTCAGATAGTCCGCGACCCTTGAGCCCAACGCCCCCGGCGCTGTGAGCCGACCCCGGAGGGGATTTGGGTTTCATACTGCCGATCGGATAGTCCGCGACCCTTGAGCCCAACGCCCCCGGCGCTGTGCGCCACCCCCGAAGGGGGTTGCTTATGCCGATGACCAAGCTTTCAACTTTGAACTTTTAACTTCCAACTGCTAAACAAACTCACCCCCTAACCCCCTCTCTTTGAACGAAAGAGAGGGGGGATCGTGCCATGATTCGCAAGAAATTACAGAGGCATATCCAGACCAAGATTAACTGGATCAGTTACTGCTTGCCGTATATCGGATATGTCCAGTAAGACTGATGCCTAAACTCCCCCTTCTTTTCCCCGAAGAGAAGGGGGCCGGGGGGATGAGTTGGGAAAGCTTCCGGCGGCCTGGAGTCTTTCTGAACAGCGCAC
>MVZN01000115.1 GCA_002069125.1 Spirochaetes bacterium ADurb.BinA120 | reverse complement strand
CGCTTAGAACTTAATATCAAGGAAGGCGATGTCGTCGTCCTGTTGCTCCTCTCCGGCAAAGGCCCGTATATTTGATATGAGGCCGTCGCAGAAGTCGTCGCCATCGGCGTCCGCATGTTCCATGATGAAGCGGGCGAGGCGCTTTTCGCCAAACTGCTCGCGCCGCGCGTTTCTAAGCTCCGTAATGCCGTCCGTATAGAGCAGGAGGCGGTCGCCCTCCAGCACCGGAATGGTTTTCTCCTCATATTCCGCGTCTTCCTTAATTCCCACGAAGAGGCCGTCGGTGTCGAGCGCGAGAATCTTTCCGCCGTTTTTTCTGAAATACAGCGGCCGTGCATGTCCGGCGTTGGTGAAACGCAATTCCCTTCTTTCCGAATCGTAGATGAGGTAAAAGGCGGTGATATACTGGTCGTCGAGGATGAGCTTATATATCTCGCTGTTGATGCGAGAGAGCAGTACGCCGGGGGAATCTATCTGCGCGGCATAGAGCCCGAATATCATTTTGGACATGGTCATAACCATGGCCGCGGGTATGCCGTGCCCGGTCACGTCTGCTATGAGGATTCCGGTATCCTCACCCAGGGCATAGCAGTCGTAGAAATCGCCGCCGATATCTTCTATCGGGAGGTAACGGCCGTTGATGATCGGGTAGCTTATCCTGGAAAAGTCGGCGGGAATGATGAACCGCTGGATGTTCCGCGCTATATCCAATTCCTTCCGGATCTGCAGGTCCTTTTCGAAGAGGTCGTCGTGCATGGTTTTAAGACGGAGCAGGGACTGTACCCGCGCCGCGAGCTCGCTTTCGTTGAGGGGTTTCATCAGGTAGTCGTCGGCGCCGGTATTGAGCCCCTTTATCTTGGCGTTCAGGTCTTCGGTGCCGGTCATGAGGATCACCGGAGTGAAATCACTGTTTCCCCTTTCCTTGAAGCGCTCCAGAAATCCGTAGCCGTCCAGCCGGGGCATAATGATGTCGACCAGGACCAGGTCGAAGCGACGCTTTCCGAGCAGGTCGAGGCCTTCGATGCCGTCGCCCGCCTCTACAACCTCGATATCGAGCCTGGAGAGTGTACTGCTTACGACGGCCCTGTTCAGCCTGCTGTCATCGATGACGAGCACGCTACGCCTTTTATTTTTTCCGGTACCGGGAGGACTCATATGCGCATTCCGCTAAGGTATGCTTTGCTTTTATATTTTTAATCAAAAGATCGGTATCCCCTGGGTCCAAGTGACCGAAAAATTCTCTAATATCCGCATCCGATGGGAATGGAATATCACAAAAACCCCCGGACCATTGGGAATAAATCGAAGATCCTTCGACCGATTAGACCGAACATCATGATAAAAGCAATCATTTTTCCGGTATACGAGTTCGATCGTCGTCCCACCGGACCTTTATCGAATACAAGCAATAATTTCCGGTTAAGCGGCACCGCGGAATCCGCAGGATAATAGTCTTTGACATTTACCAGCCGAGGGTTTATAACTCTACCGCCCCGCCGGGAACGCGGATAAATCAATACCGGAGAGAACGCCATGAGAAGATACGCCCTGTCGCTCGCCCTTGTTTTCGCGCTTATTGCAATTACCGCCTGCGGCGCATGGGCGCAGGCCAAGAAGATGAGCGTGATGGATTACTACCTTACCCTGCCGGACGACTGCTTCTACTGTGAAATAGTCCCGGATGACCTCTCGGCAGCGTTCAAGAGAAAACAAATAACTAAGTCGAACATACCGGCGGGGTATATCGAGGCCCGTTCCGAGGGCTATTCGATGCAGGTGGCGCTTTTCACCGCGCCTGGAATCAGGCTCGTCGCGATAAACAGACCGTGCGGCGAGGGATGCATGTGCAACATGTTTCGTCTGCTCGTCCCGCAGCCGGATGGAGGGTGGAAGGACTATGAGGGCTTTCCGTCGGAAGGGGATATAAACGCAAAGATCGGTAAAAAGGCCCGGAGTCACGAGTTCCTGCTGCCGGAGGTCGGGACCGACATTAAAATAATCGATCCCGAAACCGGTAAAACGCTGCTTTTAATCGGCTGGATCGGAGGGAAGTTCGGAATCAAATAACGCACGAGGCCAGGAGAGGCACAATCTACAACAGGAGAAGCTCCATGGACATGTACACGATACTCGAAAAGATGGCCGTCCCCCGCCCGAATCACAGCGGGGCGGTGGACAAAACTGCCGCGTTTATAAAAGAGCTTCTGTCGTCGTGGGATATTTCGTTCTCGGCGCAGGAGTTCGTTCTGAGGCCCCACCAGCAGCTCCTGGTCGGATACGCCTGCTTCGCCCTTTCGCTACTCGTCCTGTATTTTGTAATAAAACGAAAGCCTCTCTGGGTCCTTGTCGCGGCGTTGGCGATACCGGTAATATTAATCCTCGAGTTTGAGTTCTTCATTCCTCTTGTAAGCCGACTTGTCTCGAAAACGGGACAAAATATCATAGTCAGTTTTCCGGCGGCGGACGCGGCGCGCGAGCTCATCTTAGCCGCGCATTACGATTCCAAAACCGATTTCTTCGACCATATCGAGCGCGCGAAGGTCTATCGCTTCATCCCGCTTGCCGGCGTGCTAACCATGCTCATGTCGCTGTGGGTGCTTATAAGAAATAAATTCGCCTCGCTTCGCAAACGGGCCCTGTCTATCGCGACCGTCGGCCTTGCCGCGCTCCTTTCGGCATACTGGGGCCTTGTGGCCCTTGGATTCGGCGGCTACATTTTTCTTTCCGGCCAGAGCTGCGGCGCAGTGGACGACGGCGGCTCTGTGGTGACGCTGCTCGCCCTCGCCAAAGACATTAAGGAAGGAAAGATAAAAACCGGTAACTCCAGTGTGACGATCGTTTTCTTCTGCGGGGAGGAGGTGGGCCTTCAGGGGTCTTATAGCTATGTGAAGGAACGAATGAGAAACGGTACCCTTGCGCCGGGCGCGCCGGTATCGCTGGTCAACCTGGAGCTGGTGGGCCAGAACGGCAATATGCTCTACTGGAAGAAGAACGGCATCTTTCTCTCGTTCCTCGAGACGGACCGGGGGCTCAGGGAGCGCTTAGACGCGGCCTGGAAGGCCGTGTCGGGCAGGTCCATGGACGAGGGCGGCGCCATTACCGACGACGCGCTCAACTTCCTGCGCGCCGGAGTTCCGGCCATAACCGTGGGGCATACGGGGATTCCGGGACTCGGCGAGGGCGGCTTCCATAGTGTTGCCGACTGCATGGACCGAGTGAATCCGGAGAACCTGCGCCTGATGCGCCGGACGCTCGCAAGGTACATAGAGGACCATTAAAGGAGTCGGTCTAACACCGGTTGATCTGGCCGGACAAATCGGGCGTTCTCTTTTGGAGATTGTCCGGCCGCGCCTTTTTCAATGGATGCTTAAACTATCGGTGTTTTCCCGGGGCGGCCTATAAGGGAATGAGGCTCATATCAGGCCTCGCCCCGGTGCTCCCGGTCAAGGCGCTCGAAGAATTCCACCATAAAGTCGTGACGACCTTCCGCCAGCCTCCGCCCCTCGGCCGTCAGCATGCGCTCTTTCAGATGTTTGAGCTTAACGCTGTACTCGCGGTAGGCGGTGTCCTCCTCGGAGTAGTCCTCGGTCAGGCGTATGTCGACGTCACCGTTATGCACTATGGCACCCACCTCCCCGGCGAAGAGAAAGGCCCTCCCCACACCTATGGCTCCTATCGCGTCGAGCTTGTCTGCGTCGTGGAGCACCGCCGCCTCGACGGTTGCGGGAACGCGGGCCTTACGGAACCGGTGGGTGAGGACGCAGTCTGCCACGTGCCGGGACGGCCCCTCGTCGAGGCCAAGTTCTCTTAGAAACAAATAGGCCTCGCGGCTCCCTTCTTCGGCGTGACACAATGTGCCGGGCGAGGCGTCCTCTTCGGCGCGGGCTATGTCGTGCAAGGCCGCAGCCAGACGCACGATAAAGGGGTCGGCCCCCTCGGCGAGCGCCAGTCGTTCGGCGAACGCCATCACCCGCTCAACGTGGTCCCAGCCGTGGCTCGGCTTTACCGATTGCATGCGCTCGCGGGCGTACTCAAGTGCTCTGGCGGCCATTGCATCGCGGTCCATGGAGCGCGTCCTTGCGATCAGTTGATTCGCAGGATGGTCATAAAGGCCTCCTGCGGGATGTCGACAGAGCCGATCTGCTTCATGCGCTTCTTGCCCTCCTTCTGTTTCTCGAGGAGCTTGCGCTTGCGGGTGATGTCGCCGCCATAGCACTTGGCCGTGACGTTCTTGCCCATCGCCGAGATGTTCTCGCGCGCGATGATCTTCGCGCCTATGGCCGCCTGCAGGGGGATCTTGAACTGGTGGCGGGGAATGATGTCCTTCAGCTTCTCGATGATCTCCTTGCCTCGGTAGTAGGCCTTGTCCTTGTGGACAATGAACGAGAGGGCGTCGACTGGCTCGCCGTTAACCAGTATGTCCACCTTCACCATCTCCGAGGGCCTGAAGTCGCGGAATTCGTAATCGAACGACGCGTAACCCCTGGAGTAGGACTTAAGCTTGTCGTAAAAGTTGAACACGATCTCCGAGAGCGGAAGGTCGTAGTGAAGCTGCATGCGGATGGAGTCTATATACTGCATGTCCTTGTGGATTCCCCGGCAGTCCTGAACGAGCGCCATGATGTTTCCGACGAACTCGGAGGGCGTGATTATGGTCGCCTCCACGAAGGGCTCCTCGATCTTCTCGACAAGGCCGGGATCGGGCATCTTGACCGGGTTGTCTATGGTATAGGATTCGCCTCGCAGGTTTGTTAGGCGATATTCTACGCTTGGCGCGGTGGTAACAAGGGCCAGATCGAATTCGCGCTCAAGCCGCTCCTGTACTATTTCCATGTGAAGAAGGCCGAGGTATCCGCACCTAAATCCGAAGCCAAGCGCGTACGAATTGTCCGGCTCGAATATGAGCGAGGCGTCGTTTAAGCGGAGCTTCTGCAGGGCGTCTTTAAGCGCCTCGTAGTCGTCGCTGTACATGGGGTAGAGCCCCGAGAACACCATGGGCTTCACTTCGCGAAAACCCTTGAGGGGCGAGGGGGCCGGGTTGTGCGCGCCTGTAATGGTGTCGCCGATCCTCGTGTCGCTAACGGTCTTTATGCCGGCGATAATATAGCCCACATCGCCGGGCACGAGCCTGTCGGCCTTCTCGCGGTCCGGCCGGAATATGCCGACCTCCGTCACCTCATATTGGCGGTCGGTGGACATAAACTTCACCGCGTCGCCGCGGCGCACCGTGCCGTCGAAGACGCGCACCTTAACGACCGCTCCCACGTACTTGTCGAAGTAAGAGTCGAAGACAAGGGCTGTGAGCGGTTTGCTCTCCTCCCCGCGGGGCGGCGGGATGGTTTCCACAACGCGTTCCAAAAGGTCTTCGATCCCGATGCCCTCTTTCGCGGAAACGGGCACCGCGTGCTCCGGGTCGAGCCCCAGGGATTTTTGGATCCCCTCCTTGGTGCGCTCCACGTCGGCGCTCGGCATGTCGATCTTGTTTATTACCGGCAGGATCTCGAGGTCGTTTTCGAGGGCAAGATAGAGGTTGGCGATGGTCTGCGCCTCCACACCCTGCGAGGCGTCGACGACGAGCAGCACCCCGTCGCAGGCGGCCAGCGCCCTCGACACCTCGTAGGTAAAATCGACGTGGCCCGGCGTGTCTATGAGGTTGAAGGTGTAGTTGCGGCCGCCGCGAGAGTGGTAGTTCAGCGTTACCGTATTTGATTTGATTGTAATGCCGCGCTCGCGTTCGATGTCCATCGTGTCGAGCATCTGGTCAACGTGATTGCGAGGGTCCACCAGCTCGCATTTTTCGATTATGCGGTCGGCAAGCGTGGATTTGCCGTGGTCTATGTGCGCTATGATGGAAAAATTTCGTACGTGTGATAGGTCCATGCCGTTTTTTGGAAATTCCGTTTGAGATGGCGCAGCCGTGGTTTCGCGCGTCAGGATATATGAGCTCTATACATCGTCCGCGCCGCGGGTACAATCGGAAAACGGTCCCGTCGCGCGACGCCCGGCAATCGGACGATAGTACAAATGTGATACTTCGCGGATGCCTCCGCGCAAGGCAAGCATTTTTTGGGGTGGATGTCGAATTATCGGAAATGAATCCTTCAGGCCGGGCTTAGCGCGCCCTTTACGGTACGAAAAACAATTGACTTTCTGAATGTTTGAACAAATAAGTATTTTTGTGCCGCTTCAAGGGGCACTGCTCAAAAGCCGTGCAATTGGAGGGTGAAATGAAAAGATACATAGCGTTACCGTGCGCCGCGGCGCTTGCCATGACGCTCTTGTTTTCGGCGGCGGCCCGGGCGGCCGACCTCAGCGTGGGCGCCTCCACCTGGTATTCGTGGTGGCGCTTTGAGGAAGGAAACAGGACCGATAAATTCGATCCAGCCCTGCTATACGGCCCGGTCCTTGCGCTTGGCTTTGCCGAGCGCTGGAGCCTTTCCTCCATCTTCCTGTACGGCCGGTTCAATATGGACAACGAGAACGATAAGAGCGAGAAGATCGATCGCTACGATTCCGACACGGCGCTGAATTACTCAATAAACCGCTATATAAAGGTTTTCGCCGGCCCCAAATTCATGGGCTACGATATCAAGGGCTCGTTCTCGCACATGGCGATCGGCCCGGCCCTGGGAATTGGCTTGACCTTGCCGCTCTCCGACAGCCTTTTCGTGCTATGGAACGCCTCGGGGGCTTTGCTTTTCGGAAAACACAAGGATGGCGGAGACGACGGTGAAAAGTCCGCCTACAAGGAACCTGGACTAAACACCAACCTTTCGCTTGCGTGGTACCTGGAGTCCATGTCGACGACCGTCTCCCTCGGATTCCGATATCAGCTATTCGGCACCTATTACGATAGGGAAGGCTTTGGCGACATGACACACCAGTTCTACGGCATCACCCTGTCGGCCGTCTACGCCTTTGCGCTTTGA
>MVZN01000114.1 GCA_002069125.1 Spirochaetes bacterium ADurb.BinA120 | reverse complement strand
CCGGAAGGCGGATGACAAGTACAACTCGGGCCTGTTCCACTTCGAGCGGGAGCCGGGAGTGGCCGAGGCGCCCGATCGGCTCACGCCGTGTCTGAAAATCGACGACAAGGCGATCAAACCGATCCTCCAGAGCCTCTATTTCGAATACGGGTCACCCTACCAGTTCGGCGTCATGCCCGTCGAAATTTTGGGCACGGTTTACGAACGGTTCCTGGGCAAGGTCATCCGCCTGACCGAAGGCCACCAGGCTAAAATCGAGGAGAAGCCCGAAGTGCGGAAAGCCGGCGGCGTTTATTACACGCCGGCCACCATCGTGGACTATATCGTCAAAAACACCGTCGGGAAAAAGATCGATGGCCGAAGCCCGGCCCAACTGGCCGGCGGAAAAAGCGGGCCGCCGCTTCGGGTGCTGGACATGGCCTGCGGAAGCGGCTCCTTTCTCCTGGGGGCTTACCAGCGGCTCCTCGACCATTGCCTGACGTGGTACCAGGACCACAAGCCGGAATCCCACAAAAAGGCGGTCTACCAAGACAGCCGCAAGGGCGATTGGCGCCTGACGATCGAGGAAAAGAAGCGGATCCTGACGACGCACGTTTTCGGCGTGGACATCGATCCCCAAGCCGTCGAGGTGACCAAGCTATCGCTTCTCCTCAAGGTCCTGGAAGGAGAGACCGACCAGACCTTCGACGACCAAATGAAGCTTTTCCAGACCCGGGCCTTGCCGAACCTGTCCAACAACATCAAATGCGGCAACTCGCTGATCGGCCCGGATTATTTCAGCGGCCGGCTGATCCCCGATCCGGACGAATTGAAACGGGTGAATCCGTTCGACTGGAACGCGGGCTTCCCGGAGGCCATGAAAGCCGGCGGCTTCGACTGCGTGATCGGCAACCCGCCGTATGTCCGGCAAGAGTCTCTCGGCCCGCAATTCAAGGAATATGCCCAAAAATCGTTCGCCGGTTATGCCGGAACCGCGGATCTTTATACATATTTCATCGAAAAAGCACATCTCCTTCTTGTCAAAGGCGGCCTATTCGGCATGATTTGTTCCAATAAATTCATGCGGGCGAATTATGGAAACGCGCTTCGTTCATTCATCTCTAAGCGTACGACAATCGAGCAGATTGTGGATTTTGGCGAGCTGCCCGTTTTCGAAGGGGCCGCGACTTTCCCGGCGATTATTTTGACGGCAAACATCGCTCCTAAGGAGCAGAAATTCATTTACGCGCCGATTAAAAGGCTCGATTTCCAATCCCTGGAAAAAGAAGTCAAAGAAATTGGAAATACGCTGGACGAGAGATCATTGACCGGGGACAACTGGACGTTGGCCAAGGCGGAAGAAATCGAGGTTTTTGAAAAAATCAAAAAAATGGGAATTCCCCTTGGAGAATATGTCAAAGGAAATATATTTTATGGAATAAAAACTGGATTTAATGAAGCATTCGTGATCGATAAAGCCACACGCGATCGCCTTATTAAAGAAGACAAAAAGAGCACCGAAATCATCAAACCTTTTGTCGTCGGTGATGATATCAGGAAATATCAAATCAATTTTAAGGACCGTTATTTAATTTTTACAAGACGCGGAACGAAAATCAACGATTATCCGGCTATTGAAAAATATTTATTGCAATTTAAAGACCGGCTTATGCCTAAGCCCAAAGGATGGAAAGGCAAAGAGTGGAATGGAAGGAAGCCAGGCTCTTATAAATGGTACGAAATCCAAGATACCGTTGAATATTTTAAAGAATTGGATAAGACGAAAATTATTTGGCCCGAAATTGCTAAAGAAAGCCGGTTTTCAATTGATAATGAATGTTTATATTTGAATAAAACATGCTTTTTTTCGCCAAACACTGATATTTATCTACTTGGTGTGCTTAATTCGAAATTGATTTGGTACTACTTGAAAAAAATATGTTCTGTCCTTGGAGATGCGGAAAAAGGAGGTCGACTTCTTCAACAAAAGATTTACTTAGAAACCGTTCCTATTATTGAGAAGGAAAAGATGGATTCATCACAACAGAAAATTATTGAAGAAATAAAGAGTTCTGTTAGATCAATTATCTCGATTAATAAGCATTTATTGGAATTGAAATCCGATACTCAAAAATCAATCCTCCAGCGCCAAATCGAGGCCACCGACCGGGAAATCGATCAGCTTGTCTATGAGCTCTATGGTCTGACCGAAGAAGAGATTAAAATTGTCGAAGGGGAGACGAAATGAAGCAGAAACGCCGATCAAAGGCCGGTCTTGTCATTGAGCATTTGGAAGGGATAGCCCGATCGGCGATCCGGCGTTACCCGGATATTATAACGGAGTTTGCTAAAGGTCGAAGCGGGGTTTATGCGCTCTATAAAGGGAAAGATCTCTATTATGTAGGCCTAGCGAAAAACCTTCGTTCAAGATTACGCGGGCACCTGCGCGACAGGCACGCTGAAGCTTGGGATCGTTTCAATATTTATCTCACTCAAGGAGATGAGCATTTAAAGGAGCTGGAATCCCTTGTTCTCAGAATCGCTTCACCCAAGGGGAACCGCGTGGCTGGTAAATTCGCGGAGTCCAGTGACCTTTTCGGCATATTTCGTCAACGGATTATCGATTCGCAAAAACGAGAATTAGTAGATATCACGCTCCCTGATGCCCCTCGTGTTTTAAAAGATACATCTCTCCGCCGGAAACGCGGTGAATACGACACGATTGTCTGCCCGGCTCATCGGGAGGGATTTGAAAAAGTATTTCTAGGGAAAAATTGCTGGTACGCGATTCGCATATCAAAAAATGTTATTCCACGACTGAGATATATCGCCGTATATGTCACGTCGCCTATAAATCAGATTTCTCACTATGGCCGAATTAAGGCCATCAAGCCTTGGCGGAACTCGGGAAAATATATTGTCTGGATGAGAGAAAAGGCCAGGCGAATCGGGCCGATCGAGTTTTCTCCTAAAGTCCATATCCAAGCCCCGCGGTTCGCGCTGATGGCCAGACTCCAACGGGCTCGAACGCTCGCGGATGCCTTGTGAATCAATCATCTGCTTTTTTCTCGATGGGAGAAAGATGAGTTGGTTTGTTCGTATATCAGAACAGTCGTCAAATAAGGTCCGCATGATTCTTTTTCATCCAAGAGGATGCGGATTTGTAGAGAAATTCCGCTAACGCGATCATTTCATCAAATTCCGCAATGGATACCGACCCGGCCCGGTCATACTCGCTGATATTCCGTTTCTTCCGGAAGACATCGAATTTACGAATCGTTTTGTCATTAATTTCGAGCGTGAATTTCAAGGATTGGATGACTCGGAAATGATGGGAATCCTTGGCGGCTCGGAAGCCCTCGGCTGCCAGAGCGGCGTTCGCGCATTGAAGGGCAGCGTTATAAGCGATATTGAAACGCCAATCGAGACTGAGCTTCTTATTTCGACAGTCCTTCAGATCCCGCTCGATAAGCCTGAAGAGATGATTGATCTCTTGGCGGCGGCTCAAGTGTTCGACGAGCCATTCGTTCTTTTTCCATTCGGCCAAAGTCATGCGGATCTCCGAGTATCGGAATAAACGGCGATTTCATAATTTCGCGGATCAGATGATCGCCTTGGGAGAGCCTTCTGCGGAATTCCCTGGACGACATAACCAGGGGATTGATTTCGCGCCTGAGACGGTCCTGAACCGGGTGGAGAGCGTTGACGATTTCCTCGAACCTCACTTCACCGACGATAAGGAGATCAAGATCGCTTTCGTTGCCGGCCGAGCCCCGAGCGAGAGAGCCGTAAATGAGCACAACGGAGATCCTTTTAATTAGAGGGTCAAGAGCCGCCCTCAGAACATCGGCCGCGCCCGCCGTCTTGGTCACGAGCATTTTTATTTCCGGGAAAATCGGGCAGTGCGGATTGCCCTGAAAGAGAACCTGGTTGTCCTTGACGGAGCGGGTGATCAGCCCCGCATCCGCCAGCTTTTTCAGTTCTCTCTGTCCTGCTCCAGGAGAAATGTTCGCCAGCCGCAGAATTTTTCTTAAGTGAAATGCTTCATCGTCGTGGCCGAAGAGCAAGACCAGAATTGACCGTTTCGTTTTCCCGAAGAGCGCGTCGATCAGACAGGGTGTTTTCATTATGTATCCATTATGGGTACATTTGTACTCATTTCGGGTACGATTGTACCTTTTTTGGTTACATATTGCAAGTATCAATCACCAACCTATACGACGCGATTTCCGCAGATAATTCTCATACGCCTAAATGATTCTGAGGCCGCATTTAGCACCGTACATAATCTTGACAATAAAAATCGAAAAGAAGAGAATGGACTCTCGTCGCGAGCTGGAGCGAAGGGAAGTCCGTGAAAAGCGGACGCAGTCCCCGCTACTGTAATCGGGTACGAATCCCGGAAGACGCCACGGTCGCCGCAAGGCGGCGGGAAGGCCCGGGAGGAGGATGATCCGAGAGCCAGGAAACCTTCACCGGCTTGAGCGAAACCAATCTTCGGGTCGGAAGAGGAGGTTTCTCATGACCCTTTATCACCATTCCCGTCGTGTCTGTCTCTTAATCCCGGCGATCGCGGTTCTTATCGGACAAGCCGCGGCTTCCAAAGACGCCTCGCCGGAGACGACGCCTTCGTTTCTCAGCCACGAGATCGTCGTCACGGCCGCCCGCCTTGAAACGCCCCTGATCGAGATCGCCAGCGCCGTCACGGTCATCACCCGGGAGGATCTCGAACGGACCCGCCCAGCCTCCGTCCTCGACGCTCTCCGCGACACGCCCGGCTTGGGCCTCGTCCGCAACGGCGGGCCGGGAGCGGCTTCGTCCATTTTCGTCCGGGGGGCGAATTCGGAACATGTTCTCGTCCTCCTGGACGGCGTGCCCCTGAACGATCCGATCAACCCGTCCCGCTCCTTCGACCTCGCCCACATGACCCTCGACGGCGTCGAACGGATCGAAATCCTCCGCGGTCCCCAAAGCACCCTCTACGGTTCGGACGCCCTCGGAGGCGTCATCAACATCCTGACCGGCCGGGGGATGGGGAAACCGGCGGTGACGTTCCGCGCCCGCGGGGGGTCGCACGGAACCCTCTCCGGAGGACTGGACATCCGGGGGTCGGCCGGGGCGTTCCGGTATGACCTCAGCGCGTCGCGCGAATCGACCGAAGGCGTTTCGGCCGCCTCCAGCGCCTACGCCGGAAACACCGAACAAGACGGCTATCGCAACTGGACGCTGTCCGGCCGGGCCGGCCTGGTCTTGGCCGGCGGCACCGAGATCGACCTGATCATCCGGGGCGTTTCGGCCCGGACCGATCTCGACGCCTTCGGCGGTGCCTACGGGGACGATCCCAACAGCATCCAGGATTACCGGTCCGGGTTCGTCCGGGCCCAAATCCGGACCCTGAGCGCCGGAGGGCGTTGGGAATCCAAAGCCGGCTTCGCCTACATCCGTTCAACCCGCGAAAACGACAACCCGGTCGACGAAAGCCATCCCTTCGACTCGGAGACCGCCCGTTACCGCAGCGCCCGGTTCAGGGCGGACTGGCAGAACAACCTCTTCCTCCGGCCGGGCCACACGCTGACGGCCGGAGCCGAGATCGAGCGGGAGACGGGCGACTCGGCCTATTTCTCGGAAAGCCTTTGGGGGCCGTACGCCAGCGTCTTCTCCCGCCGTCATGCGGACCGGGCCGGAGTGTTCGTCCAGGACAGGTTCCGCCTGGGCCGGGCGTTTTTCGCCACGGCCGGCCTCCGGCTCGACCTTCACGGCCGGAGCGGGACCTCGCTGACCTTCCGCCTGGCCCCCGCCTACCTCATCGAAAAAACGGGGACGAAGCTGAAGGCCACGATCGGAACCGCCTTCAAGGCGCCTTCGCTCTACCAATTGTACGCCCCGGAGACGCTCTGGGGTCCCGTCGGCAATGAGCATCTGCTTCCCGAAGAATCGTTGGGGTGGGACGCGGGCGTGGAGCAGACGCTCGCGGGAGGAGCGATCCTCCTCGGAGCGTCCTTCTTTCAATCGGATTTCCGGAACCTCATCGATTACGATTTCCTCCAAGGCTACATCAACATCGGCCGGGCCCGGACCAGCGGCTGGGAATTCACGGCCGATGCCCGCCCGGTCGAGAGACTGACGCTCCGGCTTGGATACACGCGCCTGGCGGCCGAAGACCTCGACGCCGGCGTCTCCCTTCTCCGCCGGCCCAAGGACAAGCTCTCGGGAGCGATCGAGTGGACGCCGGCGACGGGATGGAAAGCCGTTCTCACGGCCGCGGCCACGGGGGAGCGCCGGGATTACGACTACACGGGCTGGGCCGCCGTGCCCGTCATCCTTCCCCCCTACGCGATCGTCGACGCCCTCCTCTCGTATACGCCCGCCCCGGGGCTTGAATTTTTCGGCCGTTGGGATAACATCGGAAACACACGCTATGAAACCGTCTTCGGCTACGGAACGTGGGGCTCGTCCATTTCGGCCGGGTGCACGGTTCGTTTTTAAAGGATCGAGGGAAGCGGGCGTTTTCCCTCAACTCGTGTATAATGAACCCGGGAGGGGGAGATGGAATCTTTAAGCGCGAAAGAACTCGTGGAGCTGGTCCGGTCCGTTTTCCCTCATCATCCGGGAGACAGCATCCTCTCGATCCTCACCGACGTCCCCCGGACCGCGTCCTCCGACCATCCGGCCTGGAAAAGCCGTCGGGAGACGGCCTTCCGCTGGATGGGAACGCTTTACGACGCCCGGCAGGACATCCCCATGGACGATGTCCGTCTTTATGTCTATCCCGATGTCGGATCGAACAACGCCGACCTGCCGGCCGACGCCTATCTCTGCGGAACGATTCCTCCCGACGAGGCGGCCTCCTTGAAGGAAACGTCTCTCCGGGTTCCGTTCGCCGACGTCTTCTCCGAATCTCAGATCCTCATCGCTCCCACCGAGTACTCGACGACCGCCCCCTTGAAGCTGGCGGCCAAGCATTACGGCTTCCGGGCGGCGA
>MVZN01000113.1 GCA_002069125.1 Spirochaetes bacterium ADurb.BinA120 | reverse complement strand
GCGTTCGCCGCGGTGAAGTGGTCCAGGCCGCCGAATGAGGCGACCGAAACCGGCGCGGCCCCCGCAAACCACTGTATTAGGTCCAGGTCGTGGGAGCATTTGGCCAAAATCATGGGCGAGGACACGTCGCTCCTGCGCCAGTTGCCGCGCACGTAGGAATGGGCCATGTGGTAATAGGCCACGTTCTCGGCCTGCAGGATGGTGACAACGCGCCCCAGGGCCCCGTCGTCAATCAGCTCCTTTACGGCGCGGAAGAGGGCCGTATAGCGCAATACGTGGCAAACGCAGAGGCTTCTGCCGGAGGCCTCCGCCGCGCCGACTATGGCCCGGCACTCCTCCTCGGTGAGCGCCATGGGCTTTTCAAGCAGCACATGGTAGCCCGCCTCGAGCGCTCGTATCGCCGGGGCCGTGTGGAGTCCGTCCTGTGTAGCGATAATCGCGCCGTCCGCCATTGCCGGCCGATTTAAAAGCTCCTCCCATGAGCCGAAAGCGCTCGTGTCCGGAATGCCGTGGAGCCTCGCGATGCGCCCGCGCCGCTCCTCTATCGGCTCCGCGAGGGCTACAATGCGAAGCCTTTTCGGATGCCTGAGCGCGTATGCCGCGTAGATCGCGCCCCGATCCCCCGCCCCAACGAGGACCGCCGTGGCCGGGGCGGTCATTATTCCATCTCCGCTGAGCGCCTGATGGCGCGCGCCGAGGCGTAGAATTCCGATAGCGACATGCTCTTTAAAAAGACGAACCCGCGCGTGGCCCTCAGAAGTGGGCTCTCGTGCTCGTGGAAGTATCCCCGTCCCAGGCAGGTCTTCAGCATGCGATACTGTTCCACCTGAATGCGCTGAGCGAGCTCGGCGAAGGTGCCCTCGTGCTCGTAGCTCGGAAACGACGCGTCCGCCTGCGAGACGAAGGCGTTTTCGAACGCGTTCCGTAAAACGGCGAACATGTTGAGCGAGACGGGAACGCACAGGTCGGCCTCCGACGGATGGAAGCGGAACCATACGTTCCTGTAGCCGACCACCCGGATATCGGTCCTTCCGCTTTCCCGCTCGTACAGCCGCAGGGCCGCCGCGAGCGCCTGAAGCACCTTGTAGTGGGTGTCCGGGCCGCTCGCCTCCGGATCATAGGCCACCGTCACCACGTCCGGAGCGACCTCCCTTAAAAGCCCGAGCACCGGCTGCGCGTCGCGCTCCTCAAGCGGTTCCTCGGTAAACAGCTCGCCCTGATAGAAGCCGAGGCGAAGGTGATGAATGGAATCGCCGTCGAAGCCCAGGTATCCCCATTTGCAGTCCGATTCCCACTCGCGGATCATGCCCTTCATCTTCTGGATATAGGGCAGGTCCTTCTTCCCCGGATACTGTGTTTCGAAGTAGTTGACCAGTTCGTTGATGCGGTGGCGAAGGTTTTCGATGTCTCCCTCCTCGTAGATCTCCATCAGGTTGCGAAGCATCCTCCGTGCCGCCCCCTCGTCGCGCGTTTCGGGGTCCTCCTCCGCCACCCCGTCCAGGTACTGCCATACATCACGCCTCCGTCCGTTGACATTGCCGGGATCGAAATAGCCCTCGCGAAGCAGGGAGTCGAACCTCCCCGTAAAAAGAAAGCGGCAGAGCGTTCGAACGAGGGAGAGGGCGTACCCGTTGGTGACTGCGGTAAAACCGGAGGTCATGTAGGCGAAATGGTGGCTGTTGGAGGCGTCGCGGATATGGCGAACGGCATAGGGAAGGTATCCAAGGATGATGTCGTCGTGGTGCGGGGCCGTGTGAAGAAAGCGCGTTCCCCGGACGGGGCGCGCTCCGATGGCAATCTTCTCGCGAAGTCGGCCGCCGACAAGGCCGGCGATCTCCCCCGGTTCAAGACCCGTCTTTCGCGGAAGGAGCGCGGTAAACCTGTCGCCCTCCAGATCCGCCTTCGAAAGCCCTTCTATCGGTTTACCGAGGCGCAGTGAAAGGTCTATAACGACCCGCTCGATCTCCAGGGGCGAGGGGGATTCCGCAGCCGCAAAGCGCCGGTAGCGACGCTCCTCGAGCAGTCCCGCCGCGCCGGCGGTCAGGTACATCCGCGCCCCCGGCAGGGTCCTGAGGGCTGTGGCCGGGTACAGAAGCCCCGTTTCCGCCTCCACCGCGTCGCGCACCACACCGGCCCTCGCCTCGCCCGCTACCATGATTATGGCCGCGCAGTCCCTTTTCGCGGTTATGGTGGCAAGCCCCACGGTGATGACCAGGCGCTTCTTGGCCACCTCTATCCCGCCAAGATCGCCCGCCGAGGCGGCCTGGGTCTC
Organism: Spirochaetes bacterium ADurb.BinA120; assembly: GCA_002069125.1. Lineage (GTDB taxonomy): Bacteria > Spirochaetota > UBA4802 > UBA4802 > UBA5368 > MVZN01. The sequence goes on along the minus strand of MVZN01000113.1, from coordinate 4,813 downwards.
GTAATTGGTTTCCGTGAGCCTCGTTGTCGAGTTGTGGTCCGATCCGCGCATGTTGAAAGCGATGTGGCCGTCCGGGCCTATCCCTCCCAGGAAAAATCCTATGCCTCCCAGCGCGCGGACGCGCTCCTCGTAGTCGTGGCACCATTGATCTATGCGAAGTATGACGTCCTTCTGAATCCGTTCGAGATTGCTTCGGGCATGGCGGAACCTTAGCGAGAGGTCGACCGAGTAATCGGGCCACACCTCCTCGATCCCCGACCCGGCGGGAAGGCCGACGCGCGCGCATTCCATGAAGAGCGCGCGGCCGGCGTCCAGCCCCAAACCGCCGACGTAGTATTTGTTCACATAGTGAAAAAAGCTGTTGTGATGTGACGGCTCGATTGGATAAAACTCGTCGATCTGCACGAAGCGCAGAGCCCGCATGTCCGGAATATTCGAAGGATTTATCCCTCCTTCCTCCAGCTCGCGCGCCGTCTCCGGCGCCTTCCAGGACGCGAGGTAGCGGCCAAGGCATTTGATGAAGAACTCCGGCGTTTTACCCGTCGGAAGCGCGATAATCCCTTCGGGATTGGATTGCACCCATTCCAGGAAGCGGAGCGCGGCGAGCCGACCCAGCGCGGGAAAGCTTTCGACAACGATCACGCCGGTCTTCTCGCGCGGCGGATATATAAGGTCCATTCCGCTCTTCTCGAGCGCTATACGCTCAACATTTGATTCGACCGGATTCATCACCTCGCTCCCGAAGCCGACGATACGCCCGCACACGGCAGTGTTCAAGGATTTTTCAGTGCCGGCATGGCCGAACCGGCGGCCCGGCGCCCATGCATTCGGTCACCGGACTTGTTCCACAGAGAGGCGGTTGAAGCGCATACGAAAAAAAAATTCGTTAAAATTCACATGATCTTTCAATTCGTCTTGACATCGGAAGCCGTTCCATATAAGAAAGAACATTATGTCGCTTTATGTTGACGCGCCAAACCCGTTCATTAGGCGGCTGTCGTCCGGCGTGTCGGGAGGAAAATGCCTTCGTTAAGGGATGCCGCCGAGCTTCCGGTTCTTGTGATGTACAACCTCGACACCGAATGGAAGCAGGCGGACAAAATGAACCAGAAAGCCGAAATTGAGCTCATGAGCTCATCGCTCGAGGGGCTGGGCCATCCCGTCTCCCGGCTCGAGATCAACGGTAACTCCCTGCACCGCACCCTTTCCGGCTACGAACCCAGCGACTGGATCGTCATGAATCTCTGCGAGGAGATTCCGGGCGTCCCGCACAGCGAGGCCACCGTGGCCCACCTGCTCGAAAGCCGTAACATGATTTATACCGGCTCGCCGCCGGAGATCATCGGCAACTGCGAAAATAAGCAGTTTGTCAAACACACACTTTCAGCCCTCGGCCTCCCCACACCACTGTGGGGGGTCTACGAAAACCCCTTCGCACCGGACTGGAGCTGTTTTCCCGCCATCGTCAAGCCCGCAAACGAGCACTGCAGCCTGGGCATCAGCTCCGAATCGGTCGTTCTCGACCGCGGGGAGCTGGAGCGTCAGATAAGATTCATCCACCACAACTTCAATCAGCCCGCACTCGTCGAGGACTTCATAGACGGCCGGGAGTTTCACGTTTCCATGATCGGGAACGGTTCCCTGCTCATGCTTCCTCCCGTGGAGATGGACTTTTCCGCCTGCAACGACATCCACGACCGTCTATGTACCTTCGACGCCAAATTCATTCCGGGCTCAAAGCATTACGAGATCATAACGAGCCTCATCCCGGCAAGCCTGAGCGAGGGGGAGTACGGCGAGCTCGAGCGGACCTGCTTCGACTGTTTCCGGGCGTTCGAATGCCGCGATTACGCGCGGCTGGACATCCGCCTTCGCGACGGCATCTTCTACATCCTGGACATCAATCCCAACCCCGACATCAGCTCGGACGCAAGCATGGCCTGCGCGGCGGAGTACATGGGAATCACCTACGGCGAGCTTGGAAGCCGCCTGGTCCGCCTGGCGGCCAGCCGTCACCCGCTACTCGGCTGAAATACGGAGTATCCATCACATCCTTGCATGGCCTCTTCTTTCTTAAAAAACTTTTATCCACCGGAAAATTTCTTGCATATTATTGGCCATTTGGCTATATTGCCAAGTATGAATAATTTATCGGATTCCGCAATCAGCGCCCGCACGGCCCTCTACGAGGCCCGGGCGAAAATAATAAAGGCAATGGGCCATCCAGCGCGTCTTTTCATCGTCGAGGAGCTTGGTAAAAAGGAAAAATGCGTCAACGAACTCACCGAAATGATAGGCTCCGATATGTCCACCGTATCGAAACACCTCTCGGTGCTCAAAAACGCCGGGCTCGTGGGCGACCGCAAATCGGGTTCGAGCGTCTATTACCATCTTAAAACACCGTGCATCCTCGGATTCCTCGGCTGCGTCGAGGAGGTGATGGCCTCAAACGCCGCGCACCATTCTGAAATCATGAAATGCTGTAAAAATTCAGGCTAAGCCTCCGTTAGATGACCGGCTTAGTGCTTCAAGATCTTTGTGGCCAATCGACAAGTGAGAGTTTATAATGAACATTGAATGGAAAACAGAATGGAAACCGTTGTTCTGGATCATTGCGCTCTTTCTCGCGGCCTTTTACCTTCCCGTGGGGAGTACGCGCTTCGATAACGCCGTATTGGAGTCCTTCCAACTCGTAAAATGGTACGCTCGCGAGCATGTGCTCCTCTGCCTGGTGCCCGCGTTCTTTATCGCCGGCGGTATCGGCGTTTTCGTACGGCAGGAGGCCGTAATGAAGTATCTGGGGCCCACGGCCAACAAGCTCGTCGCTTACGGCGTGGGCTCGGTCTCCGGTTCGATACTTGCGGTCTGTTCGTGCACGGTGCTCCCGCTCTTCTCGGGAATCTACCGAATGGGAGCGGGGCTGGGTCCCGCGATCGCCTTCCTCTACTCCGGGCCCGCCATCAACGTGCTCGCCATCATACTGACGGCGCGGGTACTCGGAATGGAGCTCGGAATCGCCCGTGCGGTCGGCGCCGTATCCTTCAGCATAGTCATCGGAGTCATCATGCACTTCATTTATCGCAAAGAGGGGATTAAAAACGGAAGCCCGGCAATCAAGCTCCTCCAGGCCGAACCCGGGCGGCCGCTCCATAGGGATATCGTTTACTTCTCCTCCATGATAGCCATTCTCGTCTTCGCCAACTGGGGGAAGCCGGCCGAAACCGAAGGCTTCTGGTACTTCTTGTTCGCCAATAAATGGACCATCACGGCCGTATTCGCCGCGATCTTCGCAACGGTGCTGGTTCTCTGGTACGGCATGGCCCGTTGGAAAATGGCTCTCGCCGCGATACCGGTCATCGCCCTGGGCATCCTCTTTCCGCACGAACCAACAATTCCCTTCGCGGCCGGGGCCATCGGGCTTTCTATCGCCACGTCCACCGACCGTGGGGATGGAGGCCGGTGGTTCGCCTCGACCTGGGGCTTCGCCAAACAGATCCTGCCCCTTCTGCTCGCAGGCGTATTGCTCGCCGGTTTCCTTCTGGGCAGGCCCGGCGCGGAGGGCATCATCCCCTCGGAATGGGTGGAATCTCTTGTGGGGGGAAACTCCCTGTGGGCCAATTTCTTCTCGGCCATGGTGGGAGCCTTTATGTATTTCGCGACGCTAACCGAGGTGCCGATCGTGCAGGGGCTCATTGGAAGCGGCATGGGCAAGGGCCCCGCTCTTGCCCTGCTCCTCGCCGGCCCGGCGCTCTCGCTTCCCTCCATGCTGGTCATCCAGAGCTATATCGGCACGCGCAAGACACTGGTCTACTGCTCGCTCGTCGTGCTGATGGCGACGGCGAGCGGTATGATATTCGGCGCCTTTTTCTAATCCTAAACGGGCAAAACGAGGTACGGGATGCTAACATTCGGGTATGCTCACCGATACAACCGAAATACAGGGGGAGCGCAATGAAACGATCGGCTGTCGTCCTTGCCGGCGCATTATTATCGACGGCCTTTTTCTTCGGAAAACCCTCGATCCAATTCGACCGGCTCGAACACGATTTCGGAGAGGTCCCGGAGAACAGCGAGCAATCATGCCGCTTCAGCTTCCATAACGCCGGCTCAGCCACGCTCATCATCGAGCGGGTCGGTTCGGGATGAGGCTGCACCCCCGTCCTTCTGTCGAGGAAGGACATCCCCGCCGGCGGCGAGGGGGAGATAGAGGTCAGCATTTTTATAGGCCGCCTGCCGGAAGGCCGAAATACGCGCGAATATTCGCATACGGTGACGGTACGGTCCAACGATCCGGAGAAACCCGCCGTCCGCCTCACCGTTCGCGCCACGGCGGTGCGCTCCCGCGCCGCCAATCCCAAATGATGATCGACGCCGATAAAGGGATTGCCAAACCAAAATCGAGAGGTTAAAAGGGCCATCCAATGGAACGCCAAAAAAAATCCCGGCCTTTCGGCGTTTTCGCCGTGATTGGGCTTGCGGCCGCGCTTACGGGCGCGCTGATAAGCGCCGCGCTGATAATGGAGTACTTCGGCCTGTCTTTCAGCCTTACCCAGGCCGTCTGCCGCGCGGGCGGCGAGTTAAACGCCTGCCGAACAGCGGCAAAGAGCGCCTTCGCAGCGCTCCGGTCCCTGCCCCTTGTCGGCGATATTCCTGTCGCTCTTTTCGGTTTTATCTATTATTGCTATGCGTCGCTGCTTTTCGCTATCGCCCTTCGCCAAGGCGCCCGGAGCGATAAAGCCCCGCTCGTTCTTATTGTACTGCTTTCGATTCCGGCCCTTGCCGCCGACCTGTTTCTCTTTCTCGTTTCGGCGAT
>MVZN01000112.1 GCA_002069125.1 Spirochaetes bacterium ADurb.BinA120 | reverse complement strand
CCCCTTGTAAGGGCTTCCATGTCCAGGGTCACCCCCTTTATAGGGCCCTTTTTTACGGGCTCTGCGCCGGCGGCGCGCGGGTGCAGGCGGGAATCCTCCGGGCCTATCCCCTCGCGGAGATTAAAGGCCTTGCGGAGGTTTAAGATGCGCTCTCCCGTCTTCAAATAGTCGTCGGCCGAAAGTCCCCAGCCCGTAACGGCGTTCAGGTAGTCCACCACCGGAAGCGGCCCGGTGAGAATGCCGAACTGGCAGAGCCCGGCACCGTTGAACAGGTTGGTGAAATAGGCGGTCCCTAAGCAAAGGGCGAGTTTCTTCATGTCCTTGCCCCTGGCGCCGGCAATCATCCTCTTAACCGCAGGGAAGCGGTTCTTCGTCTTGTAAAGGGGCCCATAGAGGTAGGAGGAAACCGTATGACGCCCCGGGGTCGGCTCCATCTGATAGATGATTCCAAATCCCGGGTCGAGCCTCGAATCGTGCATGGGGAGCTCCTGGCCTCCGGCGTGAATTGCGAAAGCCTCCGAGCCCTTCCCGATCTTCTTCGCCGCAAGCCTCACTCCGTCGGCGAGGATGTTCCCTATCTTCTCGCGCTCGATTATCATCTCGGTGAGCCTTAAAATCTCCTTCGATTTTCCCCAGCCCAATTTGAGCCCGCCGGTCTGCTTTTCGTCGATGATGCCCTTCTCGAAGCACTCGACGGCGAACGCCACCGCGCCGCCGGCGGAGATTGAGTCTATCCCCTCCCTGTTGCAGAGCTCGTTGATCTCGAAAAGCGTGTCCAGGTCATCCTGAAGCACCAGCCCGCCGAACGAGCAGAGGGTTTCGTACTCGGGCTTGTGGCTTTTTGTGCCGCTGTAGCGACCGTTCTTAATGTCGATAATGCCGCCGCAGGCCAGCGGGCAGGACTGGCAGCCGTACTTCTTGCTCTGATGCGCCACTATGCTCTCGTCCGAGAGCTTGTAGGCGCCGGGGTAGTCGACGTATCCAACGCCCGACCAGTTCTTTATCGGCGAATCGCCCGTAAGCGCCGAGTACACGGTAAGGCCGCTCGTGCCGTATTTCTTGTAGATCTCCCGGACGGTGGACGGCTGGCTTGGGACCGATATCCCGGTCCTCGCTATCACCTGGCTTACGTAGTTGATGATGGCCACCGTAATGGTATCCATGGGGTTTACGAACTTGAAAGCCTTAAGGAACTTTTTGTTGAGCGCCCTCATCCTGTCCGGGTCGGCGGCCGGGACCTTCATGGAGCCCTTTACGGCCAGCGCCTTCAGATTTTTGCTGCCCATTACCGCGCCAAGGCCGGAACGCGCCGCGATCCGGCCGGCGTCGGTCACGATTCCCGAGATGAGAGAAAGCTTCTCGCCCGCCTTGCCGATGCAGGCCACCTGGGCCCTCTTCTCGTTTACCTCAGCGCGGATAAGCTCCTCGGTCTCCACCGTGTCCTTTCCCCAGATCTTCTTCGCGTCCCTAATCTCCACCTTTCCGTCTTTGATGTAGATGTACACCGGGTTTTTTGCCTTTCCGGTTACAAAGACCGCGTCGTAGCCGGCGCGCTTAATCTCCACCGAAAAGAAGCCCCCGGAATTGGAATCGCCCCAGCCGCCCGTAAGCGGCGACTTGCCCACCACCATAAAACGGCCCGAGAAATACGCGCCCGTGCCGGTCAGGATTCCCGAACAGAAACCTATGTGCGCCCCGGGCGAAAGGGGGTCGATTCCGGCCTTCTGCCGTTCGGTGATTACGGCGGCTCCCAGGCCGTAACCGGAAAGGTATTTTTTATAAAACTCGTCCCCGGGGCTTACCACCTCGCTTTTCCCGGTGGAGAGGTCGATGATTACGTACTTCCCCATGTAACCGCTCATTACATGTACCTCCGTTTGGTTTACCTGCTCACGCCATCCATACCGCGCCCGCCGGCGACGCCTTCTCCGCGGCATTGGCCGCCGTCGCGGAGCGCTCCCGCCGTTTTGCCGGGGCCCTCCCGGCGCGGGAATCGTCGTTCGTGCGCGCTTTAGTAACCGCCACGAGACGATCCAGGCTCCGGTAACGCGATGACAATAATAATGAACGCCGTTCATAAAATTTCAACTCTATTACGGCGGTTGACATTTTTTTTTACTCCTCCCGGGGGCGGTCTTCGGCATGGCGTCCTGGATGAGCCGTATTTTATACTTTATTTGCCGAACCACCACAAAATTACTTGCAATAAATGGCTGCCCGATGGCATTATTGAAAAACTGAGCGGTCGCTCACTCAATTTATTGAAAAGGAGGGAACTATGCCGTTAACGCAGGAAGACATAAAACGGCTTCGAGAGAAGGCGAAGGAAATCCGCAAAGCCATCATCGATATCACCTTCACCGCCGGCGGGGGCCATATAGGCGGATCGCTTTCGCAGACCGACATTCTGGTTACCCTGTACTATAAATATCTCAATATCGACCCAAAAAACCCGAAATGGGAGGACCGCGACAGGGTGATCCTTTCAAAGGGCCACGGGGGACTCGGATGGGCCGCCATTTTAGGCGACCTGGGATATTTCGACAAGGCCCTTCTCAAGAACTTCAACAAGACCGGTTCCCCCTTCGGAATGCACCTCGACATGCTGAAGGTGCCCGGATGCGACGCGTCCACCGGTTCCCTCGGGCACGGGCTCGGAATAGCCGTCGGCCTCGCCCTGGGGGCCCGGATGGCGGGAAAGGCCTACCGGACCTATTGCGTGATGGGCGACGGCGAGCTCTGCGAGGGATCGGTATGGGAGGCTTCCATTATCGGCGCGTTCCATAAACTGGACAACCTCACCGCCTTCGTCGACCGCAACAAGCTAATGATCGACGGGCCGACGGAGGAGATAACGCTGCTCGAAAGCCTTAACGAAAAGTTCGCTTCATTCGGCTGGGAGGCGCTGCGCGTCGATGGGCACGATTTCAACGCCCTGGCAGGCGCCATCGAGAAGGCGCGGACCGTAAAGGGAAAACCGACGGTCATAATCTGCGATACCATCAAGGGCAAGTGCGTGGATTATATGGAAAACGACTACAAATGGCACTACGGCGGCCTCGATTCCGATATGCGCGACAAGGCGCTCGCGAGCATAGAAAACTTTTACGCGAAGGCATAGGAGGAAAGCAATGGCAGAAGGCATGACATGGTCCATCGAGGAGGCCGACAAGCTTACCCAGGCCGAGGTGTACGGCCGGGTGCTCACACAGCTCGGCGAGAAGGACCCAAGGATAGTCGCGATGACCGCCGACCTCGCAAAGTCCACCAAAATAGGGGCGTTCGAACAGAAATTCCCCGAGCGGTTCATCAACATGGGCATCGCCGAAAACTCGCTCTTCGGGATTGCCGCGGGGATGGCCCTGGCCGGATTCAAGCCGGTGGTATCCACCTTTGCGGTGTTCGCCGCGCTGCGCAGCGCCGAGTTCGTACGAACGGACATCTGTTACCAGAACCTCGACGTCAAGATAATAGCCACGCACGCCGGCATCTCATTCGGGCAGGCGGGCTCGACGCACCACTGCACCGAGGACATAGCGGTAATGCGCTCTTTTGCAAACATGACCGTCATCGTGCCGGCGGACGGCATAGAGACGGGCAACGCCGTGGCCGCGGCCATGGACTGGCCGGGGCCCGTCTATATACGCATCGGACGCGGATTCGAGCCGCCGGTAAACACCAGGGCCGATTACGGTTTCGAGATAGGAAAGGCGGTCACGATGCGCGACGGAAGGGACATCACCCTCATCTGCTGCGGCGTGACGGTGCTCCAGGCGGTGCGCGCGGCGAGGATACTCGAAACCCAGGGGCTTTCGGTGCGCATCATCAACATGCACACCATCAAGCCCATAGACAGGGAGGCCATACTGAAGGCCGTAGTGGAGACGCGCAGAATAGTGACCATCGAGGAGCACAACGTAATGTCCGGACTCGGTTCGGCCGTGGGCGAGGTCATTGCGGAGAGCGGCAAGGCCTGCGCCTTCACCAAGCTCGGAATCCCCGACGCGTACGCCATCGTGGGATATCCGGAGGACCTCTACAATCATTACAAGATCGACGCGGACGGAATAGTCGAGGCGGTGAGCGCCCTCATGGGACGCGAGATCGAGGAAGACGAAAACTGGGAAGACGAGACATGATGGGGGAGGCGGAACATGGCAGATAAGGTCGATTTGACGATTCGCATCATCCTCCGCTCGATCCTCCCTCTTTTCAAGACCCTGTATAACGAGGGAGGGGGCCTTTATAAAAAGCTCCTGTCGGGGATCGACGGCACCATCCAGTTCTCCATCAAGGGGACGGATACGGGGGCCTACCTTCAGTTCAAGGACGGCGTGCTCGACGTTATCCAGGGCGTCATTCCGAAGCCCGGCGTGCACATAGCCTTCAAAACCCCCGCCGATATGATAGCGCTTTTTACCGGCGGCAAGGGCGGGCTTCCTTCCGTCTCGGGCGCGTGGCGGCTGGGGCTGCTCCTTAAGCTCGCGCCCCTCTTTTTAGGGCTTCTGCTCCTCATGCCCGACAACAGGCCGAAGAACCCGAAGAAGCGCGAGCTTAAGATAAAGCTTACCATGTATATGGTGACTAACGCCCTGTCGCAGCTCAACAAGGGCGGCGACGTCGACATGAACGTGTGGACGGCAAAGCAGCCCGACCGCGTCTATCAGCTTTCCGTGGAGCCCGTGGGGCCGGCGGCCTATCTCCGCGTAAAGGCCGGCAAGTCCAAGTCGGGCCACGGCATCTACGGCCGCAAGGCGCCGTTCATCCACATGATATTCAACGGCATCGACGGGGCCTTCAAGGTGATGGGCGAGGCCAAAGAAACCGTAAAGGCGATGGGCGACGGCGACGTGCGGGTCGAAGGCTCGCCGGAATACGCCGGTGTGCTCGGCAGCTTTATGGTTCGCGTTCAGGACCTGCTCACACCGCCTGCAAAGTAGGACTAAGGCCGGCGGGCGGCTCGTCGCCCCGCCGGCCGTCAATCCATTATTTCCTTTAGCGAGTATAGAAAGAATTCCTCGAGAGGGATTCCGCCTGTGCCGACCAGAAGGGATTTCTTTACCGGAAAGTTTTTTGTGAAAACTTCCATCCCCGGGAGGGGTTTCTTTCGCCCTCCAGCCTTGACCTCGATGCCGACGATTTCCTCGCCACGCACGAGAACAAAATCGACCTCGAATTTCCCGTCTCTCCAATAGTGGAGTCGTGTTTCGCTTCCCCGTGTTATGTTGGAGAGATGAGCGCCTACAGATGATTCCACCAGCCTGCCCCAGAGTTCGAAATTCCGGCGGGTCTGTTCGAATCCTTCAGGAAGATGGGCCGATATTAGCGCGGTATTGAGCACCTGCAATTTCGGGCTCGAAGAGCGTTTTGAAAGCTGACGGGTAGAGAATCTCCTCAGCCCTGTAAGCATTCCCGCCGAGTCAAGCAGTTCCAGATAATGCGAGAGCGTAACCGTGTTACCTGCATCCTGAAGTTGTCCGAGCATTTTATTGAAGGATAGAATACTGCCGGAGTACTCACAACCGATTTCAAAAAGATCTTTGAGCAGCGCCGGCTTGTCTATTCTGGTCATCATAAGAATGTCTCGGGAGATTGTTGTCTCCACGAGCGAATCCTTGATGTAGCTCTTCCATCGCTCCTCGTCCTTTATCAGCGGCGCGGATCCCGGATATCCGCCAAAGTAAACATACTCTTCGATTGACAAACCGAACGCGTCTCGCATCTCGATGTACGACCAATGAGGGATTCTTATCGTCTCAAATCTGCCCGCAAGCGTTTCACTAAGCCCTCTGCGAATTAACAGGGGTGCCGATCCGAGCAATACGAGTTTGATATCCCTGCCGGCCATGGTATCTTCGTCCCACAGACGTTTGACCGTCTCACTCCAGTTGTCTATTTTCTGTATCTCATCGAGAACCAGTATGATCCCGCGGCCGGAGGTGTCGGATTTTAAGCGCAATCTGGCGTTTCCCCATTGCTGCTCTATCCAGTTTTTAGAAGCGGGGATTACCGCGTCTGCAGACGCATACTGGCTTGGAGCGTCGATTTCCTGGGTTATCTGTTGTATAAGGGTGGTTTTGCCGCTCTGCCGGGGGCCTGCCAGCACCTGGATGAATCGGCGTGGTTCTCTTAGGCGAGTAAATAATACATTGTAGTGAGGTCTTTTATACATAACTTATATCGCGAGAAGTCCTAAAATTTAAGATTTTTAAGTTTCCCTTAAAAAGTAACCACTGGAAAATTCAGCAGTTAGATTTTCTCGCCCGCCTTCGGCGGGCGGGTAAATCGAGTTTTTGTGACTACCCTCAAGATTTTTAAGTTTCCCTTAAAAGTAACCACTGGAAAATTCAGCAGTTAGGTTTTCTCGCCCGCCTTCGACGGGCGGATAAATCGAGTTTTTGTGACTACCCTTAAAAGTAACCACTGGAAAATTCAGCAGTTAGGTTTTCTCGCCCGTCTTTGGCGGGCGGGTAAACATAGCTTTATGATATCCATTGAGTATATTTACTCAATACCCTAAGTAAATATACTCAATACTCTGAGCAAATTCAAGCATTTTTTCCACTATACAGCTTTGGCGTAGCGGTTTCCTCCCTCCACGTGGCGCGGCTTACGACTATCATCACGATCAGGCTCACCGTCAGGCTTGCGATGATAGGCTCGATCCACGTGGGAAGCATGCCGCCGAGCTTAAGGCCGTACAGGGCCACCACGGTTACAGACGCGGCGAGGGCCGAGGAGATGGCCCCGGCCGCGGTGGCCTTTTTCCAGAAGATCGCCGCCATGGCCGGTATAAAGATCCCGGACACGAAAATGGCGAATGCGAGGAGCAGTATATCGAAGATGCCCCGCATGCCCAGCGCGAAGAGGATTCCCGCCGCGCCGATGAAAATGATAAAAAGGCGCGTGATGAGCAGGAGTTTTTTGTCGCCGGCGGCGGGTCGAAAGGCCTTCACGATGTCCTGGCTGAAGGTCGTGCCGGAGATGAGGAGCGCGGTGCTGGCTGTCGACATCATGATGGCTAACATTGCGGCAACGCATAAGCCGGTTACGATGGGAGGCAGGTGGTTCGCCACCTCCAGCGGAATCACCGAGTCGCCGGAACCGGGGGCAAGACCGGGGAAAAGCCTGATGGCGGCGACCCCCAGGAAAACAACTATCAGGCTCCAATAAAGATACACGCCACCCGTAACGAACATGCTTCGCTTGATCATTCCCGGATCGCGCGCGGC
>MVZN01000111.1 GCA_002069125.1 Spirochaetes bacterium ADurb.BinA120 | reverse complement strand
GACGACAGCGGGCAATACGCGATCCGATACGCCTCCTATGAGACCCGGCGGGACGATGGTTCGCTCGGCGGCGCCGGGGCCTATTTTTTCAAGGCGGACCACCGCGTGGAGGTGCGGCCCGAACGCTCCCTCTGGCTGGGGGGTTGCGCCGACGCCGGTTCGTTCACTATCGAGATGAGGCTAAAGCCCGCCTCGCTCGCGGGCGGCGCGGTCCTTTTCTCTTCGGTTGGTTATGCGTCCGGGAAAAAACAGGGAGTCGAGATCGTGCTGAAGGAAGGCCGTATCGTGGCGAGGTTGCATCGCTTCTTCCGGGACGCTTCGGGGCGGCGGATGGACGTGTTCCTCAACCGCGCCCGCAGGATCAAGGCGGGCGAATGGCGCCACTACGCGCTTAGCTTCGACCGGGTTTCGGGAAGGCTTGCCGCGCTCATCGACGGCGTGGAGCAGGAGGTGGTGTACGTTTCGGACAACGGCGAGCCCTTCGTAAACGTGTACGAACCCTCGTTTGCCTGCGAGGACCTGCCGGCGGCGGTAGTCGGAAGAAATTTCTACGGCGCCCTCGATGAGCTTCGCATATCGTACCGCCATATCGACGATTTGAAAAAGGAAACGGAGATAGCCCTGAGCAAATATGGCCAGGTGGGCTCCCTGGGAAGGACGCCGGTAAACCGCGAGGGGGTGGTGACCAGCCCCGTTTATAGCTTCCCCGGCACCGGAACAAGGGTCACTTTGTTCCAGTGGCGGGAGATCTTGAACAAAAATACGCATATCTGGATGGAGTTTCGAACAAGCGACGACCTCTTCGACCGAGAGGGCGCCGCGCCGCGCTGGTACCGGATCGAAAACAATCAGCGCAACATCTACCTTAAAAAGACGGGCGAGGAAGGGATGTATCTTCGCGGTAAATACTATCAGTGGCGAGCCCATCTGGTCCCCTCGCCCGACGGAGCCTTCTCGCCCAGGCTGTACGGGGCGGAGCTTCAGTACCAGCTCGATCCGGCCCCCAGGCCGCCGCTAATGGTGGAGGCGGTAAAGGCGGGCGACGCGAGCGTTCGCCTTGGATGGAAGAGGAACGTGGAGCACGACATCCTGGGATATCGTATATATTACGGCACCGTTCCCGGCCGTTACGACGGAATCATCGGCATGATGGGCGGGCGGCGAATAGACAATTCGCTTGCCGGCGGAAGCAATTACATCGAGATTGACATCACCAACCCCCTTATCGAGGAGAATATGGCGCTGGACAGGAAGGGGCTCCTCGCCTTTCCCGCGCTTAAAAATAACGTGCTGTACTTTTTCGCCGTAAGCGCGTATGATTCCTACAGGCCCGATACTCCGTATAACCACGAATCGGAGCTGTCGAAGGAGGTATCGGCGCGGCCCTTCGCCGGTTCCGAGATCACCGATTGAGAGCGTAGAAAATGGGACTCAACAACTTTACGGTTGCCGACCTGGCCCGGAGCCTCCGCACCTTTCCCCTTTTCAAGAGCGTCACTCCGCAGGCGGTGATGGGAACGATCGATTTCTTCTCGGACATCCCGGCGGATGGACTTGAGGCCCTGTCGCGCGAGGCCAAAATTGGGGAGTTCCCGGCCGGAACCATTGTCTGCCGGCACGGCAAGTACGACGAGTCGTTCCATCTCATATTGGACGGTACGGCGAGCGCGGTCATCCCCACCGAGACGGACCCCCGCTTCGAGCTCTACCGCCTCGGCGCGGGCGATTTTTTCGGAGAGGAACAGATCTTCTCGCAGGAGCCTCGAGAAAATTCCATCATAGCGCTAAGCGACCTCGTTACGCTTATGCTTTCCAGGACCGCCCTGAAATCGCTCATCTCGGCCTCCGAGAAGATCCACTCCATAATGGACAGGCGCTATATCGAACGAAGCCTCAGGGGGGACCTCCGAAGCATCCCTCTTTTCGCCGGGCTTAAGGACGAGCTTTTCGAGGACCTGCTCGACAGATCGCAGCTCATCTCGATGGAATCCGGAAGCGTCGTGTTCCATGAAGGGGACGTGGGCGACGCGGTTTACCTGATCCGGGAGGGGCGCACCGACGTGTACCGGACGGTAGAGGGCGAGCGCAAGCTTGTCGCCATACTTGCGGGGGGGCAGTATTTCGGCGAGATGTCTCTCATCTCGGACGAGGCGCGAAACGCCACCGTGGAGTGCGCCATGGACACGGACCTGGTCAGGATATCGCGCGCGGACTTTTTGCGAATCGTGGAGCGCGAGCCCGAAATGATGAAGGAGCTCCGCGAGGTCTATACCGAACGGCGCAAGAACCGCGAGGACATTCTTAAAAACCCGAACCTCGCCGTGATCAACCGCACCCTCCTCGACCTCAACCGCGGCATCTACCGGCACCTCGACATCCTCGCGCAGTGCGTCATCGACACGGAGCGCGGCGGCGCGCTGCTCGCGACCATGCCCGGTTCGCGCTATCCTTACGTCTATCCGCGCGACAGCGCCTGCGCGTCGCGCTTTCTGTTCACCACGTCCCTTTCGCCGCTTAGGGCCTCGAACACCGCCTTTCGCCTGCTCGGCGAGATAGCGCGCTTTATCCTGCATTGCCAGCGGGAGGACGGCTACTGGGGCCAGCGCTACGGCACCTCCGGCGAGGACAAGGCCATCTACCGTCAGGAGGACAACGTGGCGCACGGCGTCTCCATCCTCTGCCGCTATCTTCTGGCCTCGAAGGCGCGTGGGGTGGATATCCCCCAGATTGAGCGGTATATCGACGCCATAAGAAAGGGTTTCGAGTTCAGCATGCGATGGTACTACCGCAACGAGATCCATCTCTATTATTCGACCACGTCCATCCACGAGTCGGCCATTGAGGAGGGCTATTCGATCTGGGTGAATTACGCCTACCGGCTCATGCTGGAGCTTATGGCTCGCGTGAAGGATGAGTTCGGCGTGACCTCATTCGGCGCCGCGATGGAGCTTGCCTCGGGCTTCTCGGCTACCATAGAGCGCATCTTCACCATGCAGGGGCGCTTTGTGCGGAGGCTTAAGCCCAACGGCGAGATCGACCTGCGCCCCGACATAACGCTTATGAGCCCGTTCTTTTTCGGCACGGGGCTGGGGCAGGACAGCTTTTCGGACACCGTGGAATTCCGAAATTCCATCGAGTTCATAAGGCGCACCCTGTGGGACCCGGACCTGGGCATGCTGCAGCGCTACCTTCCGTTCATCGAGGACCCGCACACCCACGTGCACGCCGGCAACGGCCCCTGGCTGCAGTACACGGCGATGCTGGCGCAGTACTATTATTATACCGGAAATATCGAAGAGGGCGACAGCATCCTCAACGTCATCGATTCGTACAAGTCGCGCGAGGGATACCTCTGCGAGCACCTCACCACGCCGGAGCGTTTCTTCGAGTTCAAGCGTCTGGAATGGGTGAGCGGACATGACTTCGAGAAGGAGTTCGCCCCGGATATTCTTGTTGACGGCATTTCCTATGACCTCATTGTCGAGGAGCTGAGCCACATGAAGGACTCCTACGACGCCATCGAACGGCGCTGCCTGGAGGCGGGGAACGACGGCAGGATTTTTTTCGCCATTCCGCTCATGTGGTCGCACGCCGAATACGCAATGGCCCTTATGCTCCGCGCCGGCAGAGAACTGGAAAAATTGAAAAGTGTGATACATGAAACCGCCGCCGATGAAGATACAGCTTCCAAGGGAAAAGCGCAGGGAGATACGACGCATCGCCGATAGCTTCTTCGAGGCGGGTTTCGAGTGTTACCTTGTCGGGGGATCGGTGCGCGACATCATCCTCGGATACGAAGTCGACGATTTCGACTTCGCCACCAACGCGCGCCCCGAACAGGTCCGCGCGCTTTTCCGCAGGGTGGTCCCCACCGGCATCAAGCACGGAACGGTATCGATCATATCCGGCGGGAAGGCCTACGAGGTAACGACCTACCGCTCCGACGGGAAATACACCGACGGGCGCCGTCCCGAAGAGGTGAGCTTCTCCGAGACCCTGGAGGAGGACGTGCGGCGGAGGGACTTCACCATCAACGGCATAGCCTGCGACGTCCGCACCGAGGAGCTCATCGACCATGTCGGGGGGCTTCGGGATATCGAACGCCGGCTGATCCGCACCATCGGCGACCCCATGGAGCGCTTCGGCGAGGACGGCCTTCGCACCTTTCGCGCCTGCCGCTTCGCCGCCAAGCTCAATTTCGAGATTGAGGAGGAGACCTTTGCGGCGATCTCGAGGACTCTGGATGTCGCCTCCAGGGTGTCCATGGAGAGGGTAAGGGAAGAGCTCGTAAACCTTCTGGAGACGGAGCTTCCATCCATCGGCTTCGAGCGCATGCGCGAGTCGGGGCTTCTGGGGCTTTTTCTGCCGGAGCTTGCCGCGGGCTACGGCCTTGTGCAGAATAAATATCACCTATACGACATATACTATCACAGCATATACTCCTGCGACGCCGCTCCCAGGACCGACACGGTGCTGCGCCTGGCCTCCCTCCTGCACGACCTGGGCAAGGTCCCCACGCGCAGGAGTTCCTCCGACGGCGAGTACACTTTCTACAACCACGAGGTGATCGGCGGGCGTATAGCCAAAAGGGTCATGAGGCGGCTGAAGTTCTCCAACGAGGAGATAGAGCGCGTGTCGAACCTCGTGGTGAACCACATGTTCCATTACACCGACGAGTGGACCGACGGGGCGGTGCGGCGCTTCATGCGCAAGGTAGGAGTGGAAAACCTGAACGACATCCTCGAAATACGCATGGCCGACCGGCGGGGCAACGGGATGCGCGACGGAATGCCGCAGCCCATCCGGGAGCTTCTAAGGCGGATAGACCGCATCAAGGAGGCGGAGAACGCCATCACGGTTCGCGATCTCGACATCGACGGCTACGCCGTGATGGACGGCTTCGGCATTCAGCCCGGGCCCATCATCGGCCATATACTTAACGAGCTTTTGGAGATGGTGCTGGACGATCCCGATATGAACACGCGGGAAAAGCTTATGGAAAAGGCGCGCGCGATATACGAGGCCGTAAAGGACGATGAAAGGTTTAAACGGCGCCGATAATGCGCCGGAAAAATTAACGACTTGGGGGTGGACCAGGCATGAAGGAGTTCGACCTTAAGGGCAAAAAGGCGCTTGTAACCGGGGCGAGCCGCGGGATAGGCGAATCGATTGCAAAGACGCTCGCGGCATACGGTGCGGAGCTAATTCTGGCCAGCCGAAAGATCGACGACTTGCGGAAGGTGGAGGAGGACATAAAGAGGTCCGGAGGGAGCGCCGATTCGATCGCCTGCCATACGGGCGAGATGGAACAGATACGCGCGCTCTTCGAAGAGATTAAAAAGCGCCACGGCAGGCTCGATATCCTGGTGAACAACGCGGCGACCAACCCCTACTTCGGCGATGTGCTGGGCGCCGACGAAAAGGTGTGGGACAAGACCTTCGCGGTGAACCTGAAGGGCATGTTCTTCGCAAGCCAGCACGCGGCCAGGATGATGAAGGACTCGGGTGGCGGCACGATAGTGAACGTGGCCTCTGTGAACGGCATCAAGCCGGCCCCGTTTCAGGGCATCTATTCCATTACCAAGGCAGGGGTTATCGCGCTCACGAAGTCCTTCGCCAAGGAGCTCGCTCCATTCAATATAAGGGTAAACGCTCTCCTTCCGGGGCTTACCGACACGAAATTCTCGGCGGCCCTCACATCGAACAAGGACATCCTGAATCTCGTGCTTCCATCCATACCGATGGGCCGTGTGGCGAGGCCGGAGGAGATGGCGGGCGCGGTGCTCTACCTGATTTCGGATATGGCAAGCTACACCACGGGCGCGACTATAGTGGTGGACGGCGGGATGCTCGCCTGATGGAGACGATAAAGCTGTCGGCCGACGAGCTTCTTAAAATAGCGCAGTACGCCTTCGTGCGCATGGACGGCGCCTGGTTTCTCGCGCTCGCAAAAAGACAGGGCGTGCAGGCGGCATGGGACATGGACGTGGAGGCCTGGACGCACTTCTCGTACGTGTTCGGCAAATACCTCAGAAAGAACGTCATCCCCGATCCGGTGTGGCCGGAGGGCTTTCTTTCGGCGCTCGAGGTGCTTGGCGAGGTGCTGGGAATCGCGGGGCGGAGCGTCGAGGTCAAGGACGGCGTGATCGTGGTGCGCGTCACCGACTGCCAGACGCAGAAGGCCATAGCGAAGGCCGGGGTCGCCGACTGCGGGATCGTGACCGTGCAGACCTACCAGGGGCTGGCCAGGGGGCTTTTCGGCGAAGACGCGGCCGTCGAAGCGGTCCATACTAAAAATCTGAACCGCGGCGACGGCGTATGCGAGGTCGTGGTAAGGCGGCCTCAGGCTTCGTAGACGGCCGCCGATACGCGGTCGAGTTCGCGCAGCTCCTCGGGCTTCAGGCCAAGCTCGAGCCCTCCGATGTTGTCCCTTACCTGCTCGGCGCTGCGAGCGCCAACAATCGTCGCGGCCACGGCTTGCCGCGAGAGGAGCCAGGCGATAGCCACGTGCCCGGGCCTTGCGCCGTGCGCCGAGGCGATGCTTCGAAGAAGCTCCACTAGCGCACAGACCCCGGGCCAGTAGCGCCTGTCGAAAAACCGGTAAAAAAACGAGCGGGCGTCGTCCTTTCGGAATTTGGGCGGCTCGGCGTATTTTCCCGTCAGCATGCCCGCGCCGAGCGAGCCGTAGGGAATCATGGAGATCCCCGAGTTTGCGCATAAGGGCTGGACCTCCCTCTCGATATCGCGCTCGAGGAGCGAGTATGGCGGTTGAAGGCTCACGACGGGCGCGAAGGCCAGCGCCTCGGAGAGCTCGGCCGCGCCGTAGTTCGACAGGCCTACCGCTCGGATCTTCCCCTGCGCCTGGAAGCGCTCCAGGGCCTCCATGGTGTATTCGACTGGAGTATCGGGGTCCGGCCAGTGGGGCTGGTAGAGGTCGATGTAGTCCGTGCCGAGCCTTTTAAGAGAATTCTCGAGCTCCTGTTCCAGAAAGGCGGGCGTGAGGTCGCGGGCATAGCCGTTTTGAAAGTCCAGGCCGCACTTGGTGGCGATAACGACCCTGTCGCGCCTGCCTTTTATCGTCCTGCCGATGAGCTCCTCGGCGTGCCCGCTGCCGTACGTAGGCGCGGTGTCGATGGTGGTGATGCCCGAGTCGATCGCCTCATCGATGGCCGAGACCGCCTGCGATTCGTCGTAGGGGCCCCAGTTCGCGCCGCCTATGGCCCAGGTGCCCAGTATGAGCTTGGAGATCTCGATGTCGGAGCGTCCGAGTCTGGTGTAGAGCATGATATCCTTCCTGTTTTGGTTGATG